>NZ_OY763408.1:2700000-3000000 GCF_963667405.1 uncultured Sphaerochaeta sp.
CGCTTGAGAATCTCCTTGTAGGAGGGAATCTTGTTGTTTCCGAAGAACAGCAGGAGCGGAAGTACCTTGGTAAAAAGAGTGAAGGCATCTTGCTGCTTTCCTTCCTCCACCAAGTTCCAGATGTCAACCATGACATCAGCAAGCTGGGAGGGAGGCATCGTCCCGACCGAACCCCGGCGGATCTCCTCAAAGAGAAAGCGGCAGCCTTGCCCTCCAAAAACCCCGAGCAACTTCTCAGGGCAGCTCTTTTGATACGCAGTCATCTGGGCCATCACCTTCAGAAACTCAGCACCCTCTTCCTTCACATAGCACTGATTCCTGCTCTGCTCGATGATCCTGGTCATGACCTCGGCTGTCATGGACTTCCCGCCGAAGGCAGGACCGAGGTTCTGGATGAACAAGGGGACATCGATGACTTCATCAATGCGCTTGAAATAGTCCACCACCTCACCCATGGAAAGGGCCGTGGGGTTTGCCGTATTGATGGCATCGGCACCGTGGGCGCAGGCAAACTCGGCAAGGGAGCGTGCACTCTGGATTCGTTCGGAAGAGACTCCGATCACCACCGGCACACGCTTGTCCACCAGCTCCAGACTTAGGCGAACCAACTCGTTGCGCTCAACCTCAGTAAGGCTTCCCGTCTCACTTGCGTACACCGGCAGCACCATGCCATGCACCTTGCAGTCCAGCAAGAACTGCACGCAGCGCAGGGTCTGCTCGTAATCAAGTGCATCGTTCTCCTTGAACGCAACCTGGGGAATGGCGAATACCCCCCGAAACAATTTCGTATCCATACAAGCCTCACCAATGCTCTTGTACTACAGGGCCGGCAGTTCTGCCGGCCCTCCTCTCTGCTCAGTCGTAGGGATTGGCCGCAAGCTGGGCCTTCATACCTGCAAGCAATTCCGGCTTGGAAGTTGAGAAGTTGGGAAGGTACGGATCGCCTGCGTTTCTGCCGGCCAGATTTGCCATATCCTTGGTTCCCACCGGGAAGCTTGCCTTGTCCATGCCGAGCCTGATCGGGTTGAGCAGGAACTGGTCTTGGAGAGCCCCTCCAAGGTCACCCTTCTGCACCTTCTCGTAGATGTTGGTCACCAACTTGGGAACAAAGTTTGCAGTGGTACAGACAGCACCGACCGCCCCATGCAGCAGTGCTCCATACACCAGCGTATCCTTTCCGCCGAGCACCTTGAAGTTGACATCACGGTTACGTCTGATGAACTCCGCAGTCTGGGTCATATCACCGCTGGAATCCTTCATACCGACAATGTTCTCCACTTCATGGCAAAGCTTGTAGATCAGGTCCTGGCTCAACCCATAGTGGGTGCGACCGGGGTTGTTGTAGAGGAGCACAGGAAGGTCGGGAACCGACTTGGCCACCGCTACAAGATGGGTATACAGCTCAGTCTCATTGGGACTGATGAACATCGGCGGCAGCAGGCTGACAGCCTGGGCTCCAGCCTCAAGGCCCATCTGGGCCAAGCGAATGCACTTTTTCGTGCTGATGGCACCGACGCCCAGGTACACCGGGACACGGCCCTTTGCCTGGTCGAGAATGATCTTCAGACCACGTTCGTACTCATCGTCCTCAACCATGTAGAACTCACCATTGCTCCCAAAGGCCAGGATGCCGTGCACGCCGCCCTCAATGACGAAGTCGACCTGTGCGCGAAGCTTTGCCTCGTCGATCAGCTCGTTCTTGTCGATCGGGGTCAAAATGGGTGGGACTATGCCCTTGATAAAAGAAAGATCATTCATGCATACACCTCCGTTGAATGTAACACGTATCATGCAATGCCTTGTGGCAACATTTGCACTTTTCAAAGTTCTACAGGAGCACAGTGTCCCCTGTACCAATGCTATGGAACCTACATTGGGAAGTGGTATTCCCCAATTCGGTTATCTTGCTTCCGCTGCAGTGGCAGAGATAGAGATCCTTCACTCCCAACCGCTCCAGCTCAATGATGCTCACTTCAAGGCGCATCTGCTCCACTTTGGATAGATGGGCTCCTCCGCATACCTTGGTCACCGGCTTTCCGAACCGCTCACCGACGGTCCTGACCATGGAGAGGATACCCGGGTGGGAGCAACCAACCAGCAAGCTCACCTCATCCTTATGCTCCACCACCAGGGCAACCTCATCCGAAAAATCATCTGCCTGCACTGCTCCCACCGTGCCTTTTACGAAGCGCGAAGGAGGAGTCTCGAACGGATAGCGGGTCATAAAGTCCGAAACCAATGAAAGGGACGGGGAGAGGGAGACTCTTTGGTCTACCTCCGTCGCTTTCACCTGCTTCTGGTGCAGAAGCTTTTCATCAAACGAACTGCCAAGGTAGGAGTAGATCCCATCCTCAAGCGAGTATCGCTCGGTAAAAAACTCCTTGCCCAGATACACGCACGGTATCTGCTGCGCATCCAGGAGAGCGGGAAACCCATTTGCATGGTCGAAGTGGCCATGGCTGAGCACCACAGCCGACAACGAGGCAAGCTCTTTGTTCAGCTTTCGTGCGTTCTCGAGAAACGTGCCATCGGGACCACAATCAAACAACACCGACAGCTTTCCTTCTTCCACGAGGGCAGAAAAGCCGAAAGTACTCTTCAGCGAAGCATTGTAGGACTGGGTGTTCTCCACCAGCAGGGTGCAGGTCGTCATCTTCACTTCCTATACATAGTTGCAGAGTCTGGGAATACCGATCTCGTTGTTCCCAAAGATCTCTGCCTTGGTTTTCTTGCCATTTACCACATCGCACATCAGGTCGAACAATTTCTGTCCCTGCTCTGCAATCGTCTCATTTCCGGTCACCCCTCCACTTGCCTCGTAGTCGATGTTCACTCCCATCTTGGCGAAGGTGGTCGGATTGCCCGTAATCTTGATAACCGGGGCGATCGGGTTGCCGATCGGAGTCCCGCGCCCTGAGGAGAAGATGACTACCTGAGCTCCTCCTGCTACCATGCCGCATACCGACGCGGCATCGGCTCCAGGGGTGTCCATGATGACCAGGCCTTTTTGTGCAACTTGCTGGGCATAGGCATAGACTTCCTGGATAGGGGTGCTTCCACCTTTGTGGATGCACCCAAGGGACTTCTCTGCCAAGGTGGTGATACCACCCTCCTTGTTTCCGGGTGCTGGGTTTGCCCCTCGGACATTGGTGTTGGCGTTGATGAGGTGCTGCTCATAGTCGGATACGATTTTGAGCACCTTGCGAGCAACCTCTTCATCCTTTGCACGGGAGGCAAGGATGTGCTCGGCTCCCATGAACTCGGTGGTCTCGCTGAGGATGGCGGTCCCTCCTTCGGCAACCACGCGGTCACTGACCTTGCCGATGATGGGGTTTGCCGAAATGCCTGAAGTGGCATCGCTGCCGCCGCACTCGGTGCCCATGATCAGGTGGGAGAAGTCACACGCAACAGGTTTGAGCATGCTCGCTTCCTCCACCAAGGCTTGGGCACATCGCATCCCTTCCTGGATGGTTCCCGGTGTCCCACCGGTATCCTGGATATTCATCATGAACAGGGGCTTATTGGTGCGCTCTTTGATGAGCGCAGCAATCTTTGCAATGCCACACACCTCGCAACCGTTCCCTATCAGAACGGTTCCATACACATTGGGGTTGGCAGCAAAGCCAACCAGGACATCGATGGTGTACTGAACATCGTCAAGAGCTTGTGAACAGCCAAGCTGGTTGTGAAAGGAGACAGCTCCCTCCACGCATGAGGCGATTCTCTCTGCCGTGACCGAGGCGCAGTAGCAGGTCGGCATGACCAGAACGTGGTTTCGCACTCCCACCTTTCCATCCGGTCGCATGTATCCCAAGAACTTCATCTGCTCCCCCTAGTCAAGATTGTGCTCATGCACATGGCATCCGATGGGTATGTCAGCTTGTGCTGTCCCTATCATCTGTCCGTATTTGACCACCTGTTCCCCCATCCCGATTGCTCGTATTGCAATCTTGTGGAAGGGAGGGATGGCCTGGGTGGCTGCCACTGAGCCATGCTTGCCCTCACTGCTCACATACGCCACCACGTCAGCGGCGGCGACTGCCTCCAGGACAACCACCACCGAATCATTGTCATCAATCAGCAAGCCTCGTCTTTCCACGCCTCACTCCTTGAAAAAGGGGCTTTCGATGCCCAACTGTGCGGCGAGTTCGTGGAATTCCTTGGCGATGACCGGAGGAATCTCAATGCCTTCTTTCAGACATTTCTGAGCCTGCTTCGCTTCGATTTCACCGGGGAGCATGACCTCCTCGGTTCCTTCCGCGGGCGGACACTGTTTGAACTCACCATAGATGGAGTCGATGCCGTTCACGAACTGCTCAAAAGGGATGAACCGGGTGATGTCGATCACTCCCATGCAGAAGCCGACGTTCTGATAGGCGGTGTTGCTGTCCTCAAGCCCGGAGGAGTGGAACGAACCCAGCTGGCGGCTGTTCTTGCCCTGGGCAAGCACTCCGCACAGCATGTCGATGATGATGCTCAACCCAGACCCCTTGTAGAGACCAAAGGGAACCAAGGCACCGTCAAAGACATCCTTGGGATTGTTCGAAGGCTTGCCTTCCTTGTCTACGATCCAGCCGTCTGGAAGCGGTTTGCTGACCTTCTCGTAGTAGAGCACCTTGCCGCGACTGACAACACTGGTGGCCATGTCCAGCATGACATTGGGATACTGCTTGGTCGGAAGACCGATGGTGATGGGATTGGTTCCCAGCATCGGCTTCACTCCACCGAAGGGCACCACGCAGGCATCGGTATTGCAGATGGAGAAGCCGATCATCCCCTTCTCGGAGGCCCTGAACACGTGATAGCTGCCCGTCCCGAAGTGGGAGCTGTTGTGGATGGTGGCAAAACAGATGCCGCTCTGTTTCGCTTTCTCAACACACAGGTCCATCACCTTGTTTCCGACCACCATTCCAGGGGCATTGTTCCCATCGATGGCAAGGGTCGCCGGACCTTCACTCTCGATGGTGAGCTCAGTCTTGGCGTTGAGCTGTCCCCTGAGGAGCCGCTCATAGTACATTCTTGCCCGTGCAAGACCATGGGAGGAGACTCCCCTGCTCTCTGCATGGACTATGGCCCCTGCCATGGTTGCGGCATCAACATCCGAGAGACCGCTTTTTATATAAAACTGGGTGAAGAACGTCAGCAGTTCATCGACAGAACACTTCATGAAACAACTCCTAAGCCTTGGCTTTTTTTGTCTGTGCGCTCTTGCGCACATCGTGGATGATCGAACCGAAGAATGAGATCATGGCGATGCCGAGGAACACCATGCTGATGGGTCTGGTCAAGAACGGGATGAAATCACCACCGCTGAGCTGCATGCCGCGCCTGAGGTTGGTCTCCAACGTCGGGCTGAGAATGAAGCCGAGGATAAGCGGGGGAAGCGGGAACTTCATCTTGGTGAGCCAGTAGCCGAGCAGGCCGAACGCAATCATGGCATAGGCATCGAAGAGGCGGTTGTTGCTGGCAATTGCACCGACAACACAGAGGCAGAGCACCACCGATAGCAGGATGTTCTTCGGTATCTTGAGCAGTCTGACAAACATCCGTATTCCACCGAACTCAACGAGGAGCATCATGACGCTGGCGACAAAGAGTGCACCGAAGATTGAGTAGACCAGCGGGCCGTTGTTCTTGAAGAGCATGGGGCCGGGGATGACACCCTGCATCATCAGCCCGCCGAGCAACATTGCGGTGACGGTATCACCGGGGATACCAAGGGTAAGCAAGGGAATGAGAGCACCGCCAATACTGGCATTGTTGGATGTCTCCGACGCAACCACTCCATCAATGATACCGGTACCGAACTCCTCAGGATGCTTGGAGGCCTTCTTTGCAGAAGCATAGGCGATGAGGTTGGAGGTACCGCCGCCGATGCCAGGCAAGAGTCCGATGCCCAGACCGATCAGGGCTGAACGCAACGCATTGGGAAGCTGGCCGACAAACTCCTTCATGGAAAGTCCGAAGCCCTTCATCTGGAAGTCGATTGGTTTCTCCTCGATGGTTGCGGCATCGCGTGCGGCAACCAGAATCTCGGGGATGGCATAGAAGCCGATGAGCACCGAGAGCAGCTGGAAGCCCAGGCTCAGGTTGAAGTGGCCATACGAGAAGCGCTGGAAGGAGTCGAGCGGTGCTGCACCCACCATTGCGATGGCAATACCGACGCAGCCGCTGAGCAGACCCTTGAGCATGCTTCCCTCAGAAAGAGAGGCGATGAGGGTCAGGGAGAAGACCGTGACAGCAAAGTATTCATAGGGTGAGAACTTGAGTGCGAACTTTGCGATGGGGGGAGAGAGGAACATCAGCAGGATGACGCTGAAGACGGTTCCGAGGAAGCTGAACAGGATACCGGTACCCAGTGCCTTGCCGGCCTGGCCCCGCTCGGCCATGGGTGCACCATCGAAGAGGGTTGCCACCGATGAGGGGGTTCCGGGAATCTTGATCAGGATCGCAGAGATCAAGCCGCCAGAGATACCTCCGATATAGAGGCCCAGAAGCAGGGCGACACCCTGGACGGTGGGCATACCGAAGGAGATGGGGAGACAGAGAGCGACCGCCATGGTTGCACTCAGACCGGGGATGGAACCGAATATGATTCCCAGAACGACGCCGCCGAGAATGGTAATCAGGACGACGGGAGAGAGTACGGAGAGTAAGCCGGTAAGCAGCATAGTGTGTTTCCTCCTAGCCCAGAATGCCCGCAGGGAGCATCAGTGAGAAGACATGTACGAAGACAAGATAGATGAGGACCGGGGAGACAACCGAGATGCTGCCGAAGACCAGACATTTCTTTCTGGTCAGAGTTCCTTCGATGACCGCCATCTGTGCAAACAGGTAGGCAATGCTGGAGAGAATGAAACCTACGGGACTGAGGAGCAGCATGTACAGGAACATGAGGACAACAGTGAGAACGACCTTCACGGAGAAGGTTGCCTTCTGCCTGGGCTCGCTCACGGCGGTGCCGGCTTTTCTTTTCATCAGATAAGGGATCAGATTCGAAAGCAGCAGTCCGAGGCTGAGCAGCATGATGAAAATCCCGATGAGCTTGGGCATGAAGGCAGGTCCCACATCACCATTCATCGGAGGGCGCATCCGGCCCTCGAAGCCGATGCCCGAGAAGTAGAGATAGATGCCGAACGCCAGGAATATTGCGCCCGAAATCAGTGAGTTACGCGTCTCTTTGTTCATAAAAACTCCCTCGTTGATACACATTCCTTGGATGCACGACACCACATGGGTGCCTTGGAAACCACGCTTCATTCCCAAAGAGATCCCTTGGAACCATGAGATGGACAAGAAGAGTCCCACGGCCCTCCCGTTGGGAAAGCCATGGGACTGGGTCACCTTACAGAAGGTGCTTGATGGACTGGTGTTCCTCAGCCTGCTGCTGCATGAGCTTAAGGGCGTCGGTTGTCTTGGCGAAGTACGGATTCTGCTTGTAGGTCTTCATGATGCTTTCCTGGTAGGCAGCTTCACCGTTGATGGTCTCGCAAGCATCAGCAAACTTGTTGACGATGGCCTGGTCGGTCCCCTTGGGGAAGGCAAAGAAGTAGTAGATCGGGGTTGCGATGTCGTAGCCTTGCTCTTTTGCAGTAGGTACATTTGGATAGATCGGGTTTCTTTCTTCTTCGAGCAGAGCAAGAGCTCTCCATTCACCGGATTCAAGGTAGGGAATGGACGGCCCGAGGGGGTTGGGAATTGCGGTGACGTGGCCACCAAGAAGGGCTGCAATACGCTCGGAAGAACCGCCGAAGTCGACGAGGTTCATCTTTGCTCCGACCTTGTTGAGCATCGTGCCCTGCACATAGGTGGTTGCACCCATGTTAGCGGCAAAAGTCAGCTGGGGATTGGCAGTCTTGGAAGCTTCGATCAGGTCCTTGAGGGTCTTGTAAGGGGAGTTTGCGTTTACTGCAACCACGTTGCCGGGGTTCTTGGCAGCGACGGCAGCAAACTCAAAGGCCTCAATACCGAAGTCGGTGGTTCCGCTGAGCTCGTTGACCAACAGTGCAGAGTGATAGAAGAGAACGGTGTACCCATCGGGTGCAGCATTCTTCACCTGGGTTGCACCGGTTGCTCCACCGTTTCCGGCCATGTTGACGACGACAACGTTCTGCCCAAGAATCTCGCCAAGGCGGGTTGCATAAGCACGTGCGTTGAAGTCAGTGTCACCACCGGGGTTGAAGGGCACGATGACCTGAATGGTCTTCTTCGGCCAAGCGTCTTTCGCGGCTCCGGTCTCGCTTGCACCGTTTGCAAAGACGGCTGCACAGAGACTTACCAGAAGTACTGATACAAGGATAATTTTTTTCACAATAGAACCTCCACGTTTTTGTATCTGAAATCTCAGATACTAAAATGAGTGTAAGGCCCGTATTCCTGGATGTCAAGAAAAAGTTCAGGGATTTGCACCGCAGCTCTCCTGAACCTGCTTGTATCTCTTTTGAGGGTAATTATCTGCAGAGGGCATACAATCTTGTACCCTCAGAGAACCAAGCACCAGATGGGGATGGAGAGCATGGAGAGTATGGTGCTGACGATTACCAGCTTGGAGGTGAAAACGGTGTCAGAACCATACTTGGCGGCAAGAATGACGGTGGAAGATCCGCCGGGCATCGCCCCCAGTATGACTGACACGCCGATGATCAGGGGTTCAATCCCCAACACGCGTCCTGCAAGCAGTGAGACAAGAGGGATGACCACCAACCGAAGAAAAGAGAACAACAACAGGTTGCGGTCAATTTTAAGATGCTTGCGCTCGGTCTCGGCCAAGAGAGCTCCAATGAGCATCATGGAAAGAGCTGTGGTACACCCTCCGATGGAGGAGAGCGTCTTCTCGACAAATAGGGGAAGGGAGAGCTGGAAAGACATCAGCATAAGGCCGAGGTAGACGGCAATCATGCTTGGATGCAGAATCACCTTCAAAGCTGCCTCTTTTTTGCTTGCCCCGGCCGGGCTGAAGATGGAGAGTCCCACCGTCCACATGAGGACCCGCAAAGGGATGAGATAGATGGAGGCGTACATGAGACCAGACGAGCCGAACAGCTCCCCCACGATGGGAAGGCCCATGAACCCGGCATTGGAGACCAACAACCCATAACGCAGTACGCTTTGCTGAGCCTTCTCCACCTTGCGGAAGAACAAACGGGAGAGGAGAAAACAGAAGACATGAACACCGACCGATACGAGGAAAGTGAACACCAAGCTCTGGATGAGCTGCTTGTCTATGGAGAACTGGAAGGAAAGCACAATCGAGCAGGGAAGTGTCACAAACAGGACAAGGTCGGTAAGCACGCGTTTGGTCGCATCCTCAAAGAGCCCGATCTTGCGCAACAGTACGCCTACTGCCAGCAAGGCAAACAACTGCCCCTGCAAATTCCAAACGCTTGTTACATCCATTGCCCACCCCAACCTTATCCGACTACCCTACCAAAGCAACGAGTGCGATGCAAGAGCCGGTTCTCCGTAACTTGCATCGCATTGCTTTCAGAAATGACTGATACGATCAAAGCATTGGTTGGATATACTCTATGCTCTTCTTGAATGCCGTCTCCTTGTCTGGTACGGGAAACACCTCAATGCCCAGCCAACCGGTGTAGCCGATGTCTCCTAAAATGGTGATGAAGGAAGCAAAGTCAAAAACTCCTCCTCCAAGATACTTTCTATTTGAGTCAGCAAGATGCACATACTTGATGAAAGGAGCACCTTCTTCCATACTCTTTCGGATGTCACGATCCTCGATATGCAGATGGGCGGTGTCCACCATGAGTTGGAATGAGGGTGAATTGAGCTGTTTCACCAGCTCAATACCCTCTTGGGTCGTATTGATGTAGTTCAGGGCAAGGGTATTCACCGGCTCTAGGACGATCACAACACCTTTCTGCTCAGCATATGATGTCACCTCTTGCAACGCTTCAAGAATTCGCTTGCGCGTCCATGCCTGATCAACATCGGGGGTATACCCACCCCGGACTCTGCCCAGGTTGATGAAGCAGCCCAACTGCTGTGCTACATCGATACCTTTCTTGAATCGAGCGATAGCCTCTGCCCTGATGGCATCATCCGGGTCCGCAAACGAGAGCCGATCCTGCCCGTAATACTCACCAGTACACACCATGGGAATGGCAAGCCCATACTTCTCACGTAAAGCAATCAAGGTGGCAACATCCACATTGTTTGGGTTTCGGACTGTCAGTTCCATTCCCTCATATCCCCATGCCTTAAGGGTAGCAAAGGTCGTCTCGAGATCATCCTGATACGATGTTACTCCAGGCTTGCGGTAGACTTCAGGTGTTGAGATTTGGCAACTTATGTTCATACAGCCTCCTTACAGCTTCCTTTCAGCAAGCGGATGGCCTCTGCTCTGTTAGGGGCATCAACAACGGCACTTCCTGCAACCAGAACGGTGGCTCCGGCATCCCTGACGGACTTGGCGTTCGAAACAGTAATACCTCCATCGACTTCCACCTCCACAGAGAGCCCGAGCGATTGGATTCTCTCTGAGACATACTCAATCTTTCTCAGCATCTGGGGGATAAATTTTTGCCCACCGTAGCCAGGGTTCACAGACATGATCAAAACCAGGTCCAATTCCTCGTACAGATACTCCAAAACATCGGGATGAGTGGAAGGATTGAGTGCAATTCCTGCTTTCTTTCCCAAACCCCTGATTTGGTTCACCACCCGATGGAGGTGCGTATTTGCAGCACTCTCCGGGTGTACGGTGATGATGTCAGCACCTGCTTCGGCAAACTCCGCCAGATAACGAGGCGCATCATGGATCATGAGATGTACATCGAACGGAAGAGAAACAACCCCTCTCAAGGATCGTATCATTGACTGTCCGAAGGACATATTGGGAACAAATATATTATCCATGACATCCAAGTGCAGCCAATCAGCACCCGAATTACTCAAACTGAGAATCTCATCAGCAAGGTGTCCAAAATCAGCCGTGAGAATCGAAGGGGAAATTTTTGTCATACTTACTCCATTGGATCAACAGCCAAGCACCTACACAAGAATGATATTCACACCAGCGTCAACTATCTGTGCATAGATCTGCTTGTCCAACTCCTTGCCTGTAATAATGAGATCGATATCTTCCAAACCGCATACATTGATGAATGCTTCCTTTGTGAACTTGGAATGATCACACATCACCACCACCTTATGAGCTGCCTTGACTGCCATCCGTTTGATCTGTACTTCCTCGATATTGGTGATCATGCATCCGTTTTTCATGCTGATAGCATCAAAGCCCATGAAGGCGATATCAAAAAAGAGATCTTTCATGATGGTCTCAGAGAAAAACCCAGTCAGGGTGAAGTAGTGTTTGCGTAACGATCCCCCGATTACCGACACATCAATGGTCTCGATGTCAGAGAGCGCATTGGCAATAGCGATATCATTGGTAACCACGATTACAGAAGAGAGCTCTTTCAGATACTTGGTCATCTGGAAAACCGTTGCACTACTGTCCAGGTATGCACATGCCTCAAAGTCGATATGCTTGACAGCCTCTTCAGCAATCCGCTGTTTTTCATCGAGATTCGAAAGACGCCGTACCGAATAAGGCTGCTCATAGAGAATTCCTGTCTTCTTGAGGGCTACCCCACCGTGACTCATCTCTACCGTGCCGTCGTCTTCCAGCTCCTTCAAGGTGCGCCGGATGGTAGCCGTGGATACATCCATCGACTCGGCAAGCTCCTTGATATTGGCAAATTTGTTTACCAGCAGGTATGATTTGATTTTCTCTCGACGCTCAATTTTCAACATCGGTTCGCCTCATTCTATTCATTTCCAACACCTTTCTTTCCATCACCAGCAGGGCCTGGCTGCAAGCAATGCATATACGTACAGCCATGCTCCCAAGAAGACACTCACTCTATGCAGTATCTACCGATTTTGAAGTTTTTATCTATATTCTGTACCATATGTACAACTATTTTTGTGAGATTTTCCAAATCCTGTAGATCACAAGTCTCTACAGGAGAATGAGTATACCTCACCGGGAATCCCATATCGAGACAACCGATATAGTTTCCTTCAAGCTGTACATACGCACAGTCGGTAAGCATCCCAAGCGCTGCAAACTCCTGAAGCGGAATATCCAACGCTTCAGAGGAACGCAGAGCATGTTTGTACAACCCATTATGGGCGATGGTGCCATTGAGGGTCCCTCTTCCATGGAAGTTGTACAACGTTACTGTAGGTCCCTTGCCCAGACCAATATCGTAACGACTGCTCAGATCGGGAGTGTCCCCAGGAAGGGCGACATCAAGTCCGATAGCCAGGTCCGGTTTCTTTGCCCGTGCGGCAAAGATGGCCCCCCTGATACTGAACTCCTCCCACACCGTGCCCACCACATAGATGGTGGAAGGGTGCTTGAGAGTGGCTAGGCTTTCTGCCAGTTTAACCAGCACAGCACATGCTCCCCTATTGTCAATCGCAGTTCCCGAAACCATCCTTCCCTGCAACTGCCTGAAGTTGGGGGTGTAGCTTACCGGGCATCCTACATGGACACCGAGATCAAGTACATCCTGCTTGCTCTTTACTCCAATGTCGATGAAGAGGCTGGTGACCAAATCCACCTTGTACTTCTCATCGGCAGAAGTTGCATGGTGTGACTTGTTGCCAAACACACCTTGTACTGCACCATTGTCAATGGTTCTGATCGTAACCTCAAGGCCGGGAAGCACCTTCTCAGGAATACCTCCCAAGCGATCAACCTGAATCAAACCATTGGGTTCAATCTTGCGGACGATGAACCCCAGTTGGTCCATATGAGCGAATACCATGATCGAAGGGGCATCCTTGTCGGTCCCCGGGAAGGTGGCAATGACGTTGCCTGCACGATCCACTTCAATCTGTTTCGTAAACGAGCCCAAATAGGAGTGCATCTTTCTCGCCATGTTCTCTTCATAGCCGGAGACGGCCTGAGTCAGCATGAACTCCTTAAGTACGTGTACCAATTCCATACGGTTTCCTTTCCGCTCACTGCAGGGAGCGAACTGCCTCTGCTACGGCTTTCGGGGTGAATCCAAAGAGCTCAAACAGCTCACTCTTGGTGCCCGACCGGCCGAAGACATCCTTGACCCCAAGCTTTACCAAGGGAACACAGACCTTTCCTGCAATGGTTTCGCTTACGAGACCACCCAAACCACCGATAATGCTGTGATCTTCCAACGTGACCAAGGCCTTTGTCTCCTTCGCTGCCTTCATCACCGCTTGCTCATCAAACGGCTTGAGTGAGTACATATCCAACACTCGTACCTTGATGCCTTCTTCTGCAAGCAACTTTGCCGCATCCAAAGCCACTTCCACCATATTCCCGATGGCAAGGATGGTTGCGTCAGTACCTTCAGCAAGTTGCTTGCTGCCACCCAAGGGGAACTTTTCATCGGCATCGTACAGTTCAACGGCGTCTGCTTTTCCGAATCTCAGGTAGACAGGGCCTTCGATTTCGGCAGCAAGTCTCGTGAGATAGTGTGTTGCTATCGGAGAAGCAGGGACAAAAAGCCTGATATTAGGAATGCTGCGGATAATGGAAATATCCTCAACCGATTGGTGGGTGGCTCCATCCTCACCAGTTTCCAGACCGGAGTGTGTACCTGCAACCTTCACATTGAGGTTAGGATAGCAGACTGCGTTACGCAACTGTTCCACTGCTCTCATGCTGGAAAAGACTCCGAAAGTTGCCAGAAACGGGAGCTTTCCGCAGGTTGCCAAGCCGGCTGCCATACCGATCATATTCTGTTCGGCAATTCCTACGTTCACAAAACGATCGGGATATGCCGCCTTGAACTGAATGGTTCCCGTCGATTTTGCTACATCAGCATCAAGGACGACCAACTCAGGCCGTTCGGCGGCCAACTCTACCAGTGTATCTCCATATTCAACCCTATTTGATTTCATATTCACCTCCCAGCTCACGCATAGCCTGTTCGTACTGCTCCTTGGTGGGAACACCACCATGCCAAGCAGGAGTCCCTTCCATGTAGGAAACACCCTTTCCCTTGATGGTATCAGCAATGATCATCGTCGGCTGAGCATCGGGCTGGTTCGGGATTGCATCCAATGCATCCACAATTTGCTGCATGTCATGACCATCAATTTGTACGACCTTCCAACCGAATGCCCTGAACTTGGCAGCGATGTCACCAATGCTCATCACGTCATCGGTCATGCCGCACATCTGCACCCGGTTGTTGTCCAGGATTCCCACCAGATTTCCCAAGCGCATGTGGGCTGCAGCCATTGCTGCTTCCCAGACCTGTCCCTCCTGCAGTTCACCATCACCCAGCATGACATAGACCTTGTAGTCCTTTTTGTCCATTTTTCCTGCAAGTGCCATACCAGCACTGACCGAGAGATACTGACCAAGAGATCCGACCGTCATATCTCCACCAGGGTTCTTGATGTTCACGGTCCCTTGCAAGGAACCATTTCCATGGCGGAAACTCCATAGTTCTTCCCTGGGAATGAACCCTTTGTTTACCAAAGCTGCAAATACGACTGGAGCTGCATGGCCTTTGCTCAGGACAAAGCGATCACGGTCAGCCCACTTCGAATCTTCCGTCTTGATATTCATCTTATAAAAATACAGTGCGGAAATGATGTCTGCAGCAGACAAGCTTCCACCAGGATGTCCAGACTTGGAATTGTAAATCATCTTGATGGTATCTTGGCGTAACTTAGCTGCCATTGCTTTCAAAGCATCAATATCTTTCAAAATAGCCCCCTTATATTCCTTATATGTCTACTGACAAGAGTAACCATACAATTGCTGAATTGTAAATGAATTTTTGCAGAAAACTACATATTTTGTCACTTTTTAGTACCAATGTTCCCAATTTCTTGCTCTCAGAACAAAGAAGAGGCAAGAGGTGGAAGCATCGCTTTTCATGGAACAACTCCCTTTTCCCTCTTCTTATTGATAGTCCTATATGATCCAGTTCTACCCGTTATTTAGGCGTTCATCGCCGGAAAGAATAATGATAGTATTGTTCTTTATTTATTTTATAGTATGTTTTTATAAATCTAACAGCTATTCCAGACATGATTGGAGGTATGCTCAGTTTTCAAGAAAACTCACTGATTGCCACTATTTGCGGAATCCTGAAATACCATCACCATCCATGAGGCTTTCCTTAATGAGAACTGTTGTTAGTGGATAGACAGGTATTGTCACATTTGAATCATACCTTTCGTATTGGTTTCGAGTTAGGAATTTAAGTATATTCTTGTATTAAATAAGTTAATCGGTTTAGCTTCTCGCATTGACTGCATTTTCATGATTTTTTTGTTGTGGATTACTGAAAAGTATTGTAACTTTATAACCGGATAGTTTCAATTAACTAAACAAAAGGAGCATTTTATGAAAAAGTTTGGTCGGATTCTGGTTCTTGCTGTCGTCCTTATGGTGACGGCATCCCTGCTGTTCGCCGCTGGTGCGCAAGAGCAGAAGAAAGTAGTATTGAAGGTTGGGCATGTGTTTGCAGCAACCCACCCCTGGCAGATCAACCTCGAAGGCATGGCCAATGATGTGAGCGAAGCCACAAACGGCGCTGTAGAAATCCAGGTCTTCCCGGCTGCACAGCTTGGTGGAGATCGTGACGTTGCAGAAGGTCTGAGACTTGGAACCATCGAGATGGGCCTGTTCGGAACCGGTGCCCTGCAGTCCTTGGACAAGAGAATGATCATCGAAGAGCTTCCGTATGCTTGGGAAACCAGAGAAAAGGCATATGCAGCCATGGATGGAAAGCTTGGAGATGCTCTTGATAAGGTCATGCTCGAATACGGTATCGTAGGTCTCCATTATTGGGAGAGCGGCTATCGCCACATCACCAACAATACCAGACCCATCAACAGTGTTGCTGACCTCAAGGGTCTTGCACTCCGCGTTCCCGAAGCTGAAATGAGAATTGATACATTCAAGCAGCTTGGCGCACTTCCTACTCCGCTTGCTTTCGGTGAACTCTTTACCGCTCTGCAACAGGGTGTTGTGTCCGGCCAGGAAAACCCGCTTGCAACCATCTACTCTTCCCGCTTCCAGGAAGTTCAGAAGTATCTCTCCCTCTCCTACCACATCTGGGGTTCAGGCTATCTCGGAATCAGTGAGAAGGCATGGAAGTCCCTTTCAAAAGAACAGCAGGATATCCTCGTTGAGAAGGCAGTTGCTTGGGGCATTAAATGTCGCCAGGACATCGCCAGCAGCGATGCTGAATATCTTGAAATGTTGAAGAAAGATGGCATGCAGGTCAACGAGACCAACTTTGCAGAGTTCCAGAACGCGGTCAAGCCCGTTTGGGACAAGTATGAGAAGGAATATGGTACAGAGTTGATGAGTCTTGTTCGTGAGTATGCAAAGTAAGCTGAGCGAGAACTGTTACTAGTATTCTATGAGGGGGCGGAAAAGAAGCTACTTCTTGATGCCCCCTTTGCTGATGGAGTCACCCATGTACCAACGATTTAAAAGTTCCCTAACAAAGATCATCGATGCTTTCCTGGTGATTGATCTACTACTCATGGTCTTCTTTGTTTTTCTTGGAATCATCATGAGATATGTCTTGAAGAAACCCTTGGTCTGGGGTGAGGAGGTTGCCCTTCTCGGACAGATCTGGCTGACCTTGATCTCCGTGGGAGTACTCTGCTGTAAGGTCGACCATATGGTGGTTGACTATATTTCGAGCCACCTCTCCCTCAAGAAGAAACTGATTCTTGATATCGTGAACCACTCCTTGATTACTATCTTTTTTGTAGTAATGACCTATTCGGGTACTGTGGTTGTCGATATGACAAAGAAATCCATCACTCCCGGCTTAGGGATCTCCGTCTCCTACATGTACCTTCCCACTGTCATCGGAGGTGTCTTGGCTATCTTCTTTAGCGTCGATTTACTTGTATCGGCCTGCATAGAACTGAGATCCCTCAAATCCTTGGAAACACCTAGAGAGGCAAACTAAATGATTGTATGGCTGTTATTATCCCTATTTGTATTCATCGCAATGGGAATTCCCATTGCCTTCTCTATCGGTTTGTCCAGCCTGCTCTATTTGGTTGCATCTGACATACCTTTATCCCTTATCGCCCAACGTTCAGTGATGGGAGTCTTTTCCTACTCCTTTTTGGCCATCCCCTTCTTCGTGCTTTCCGGTATGATCATGGAACGGGGAGGAACCACAAGGAGACTCATGAAACTGGCAAACAGCTTTGTAGGCCATTTCAAAGGTGGCTTGGCAGTAGTTGATATCGTGGTAAGTATGATGTTTGCAGCACTCTCCGGATCTGGCGTAGGTGGAACAGCGGCTGTCGGAGCAATCATGATTCCTTCCATGAAAAGAAAGGGATACTCCGGTGCCTTTGCTGCTGCAGTTGAAGGAACGAGTGGAGTTTTGGCTTCCATTATCCCTCCCAGCCTCACTATCGTCATCATCGGTGTCACCGGTGGTGTCTCCATCGGAAGAATGTTCTTTGCAGGGATTGTTCCAGGAATCATCTGTGGGTTGGCACTGATAGTGGTGGCGGTTATCATATCCCGCAAACGCGGCTATGGTGGCGATGAAAAATCCACGTGGAGAACCCGCTTCTCTGCAATGAAACACGCTATTCTTCCGCTTGTGAACCCGATCATCATCCTTGGTGGCATCTTCGGCGGTATCTTCACCGTAACGGAAGCCGCAGTGGTCTCAGTTGTCTACTCTCTTATCCTTTCCATGGGAATCTATCGTGAGATGACATTCAAGGACTTGATAGAAATCTGCATCAAGACCATCAGGATTTCTTGTGCTATCCTGATTATCATCGCAATCTCAAGCTTGTTTGCCTGGATTCTGACTGCAGAAAGGGTACCGCAGAGATTGACCGTATTCTTCTCGCAGGTATCGCCGAACAAGTATGTCTTCTTCCTGTATATCAACCTGTTGCTTCTGGTGCTGGGAACGTTTATGGAAAGTTCAGCCCTTGTGCTGATCCTCATCCCGACCCTGTTGCCGGTAGCATCTGCGTTCGGTATCGATCCGGTGCATTTTGGCATCATCTTCTTGATCAACCTGACCATCGGAGCAAACACTCCACCCTTGGGAGTAACACTGATGACCGGTGCAAAGATTGCGGAAGTACCCTTCTACAGTGCGGCGAAAGAAGTAATTCCATTCCTCGGAGCGATGGTGGTAGCACTCTTGCTGTTCACCGTATTCCCACAGATTGTCCTGTGGCTGCCCAACATGGTGTTCGGCTAGAACCCCATACCTTTCAGACTCCTTTGGGATGCGAAGCAGTGCTTTGCATCCCTATTCTTTTGGTTGTGCAGAGAGCATAGAAAGGGGCACCCGAACTTGGGTGCCCACTCTCTTTCCTACCTGAACCTACTCTTTCTCGGTGATCGCCTGAACCATTGCCTTGAAGTTCTCCATCGGAACATCGAGCTGTACATTGTGCGTAGGACCTGCAATGTATCCGCCATCCTTGCCAAGAATAGATATCATCTGCTTGGTGGTTTCATACACTTCTTCGGCTTTGGAGAACGGAAGTACACTCTGTTGGTCAATTCCTCCCCAGAAGCAGAGCTTCGACCCATACAGCTTTTTCAATTCAGCGGGGTCCATGCAGTTGGGTTGGATTGGGTTGAGAATATCAACTCCTACTTCCATCAGCTCTCCGATAATGGGATTGATGACACCATCGGAGTGATAGGCAACAACGATATCCTTGTTTATCTCACGCAGTGATGCGATGAAAGCCGCCATCCTTGGCTTGAGGAAGGTTCTCCAGGTATCCGGACTGATCATCATACCGTTTTGGCTGCCCACATCATCACCGATCCAGATCATATCCACACCCAAGCGAACCATCTCCTTTGCCACTTCCCTATGATAGTTGAAGGGAATATCCAAGATGGCATGGGCGATATCTGGATCAAGATAGAAATCCATCATCATCTGTTCCAAACCACGAAGTCCCCAAGCGCTTTCAAAAATGGTGGTTTTTACCACGCCGGTAATACAGTGGGTTTGCCCATGGTTTGCCAACAGCTTCTTGACCGGTTCGTACAAGTGAGGTCTGTGAGGATCCGGGGCTTTGAACGAGGCAACTGCTGCGTCATCGGCAAGAGGGTTCTTCTCAACTTCGGTATAACGTCCGTTTCCAAATGGAGTGGAGTATTCGACCGCCTTCCAGCCGACACCCCACTCATCGGTATAGTGTTCTCCCGGTTGGTTGTAGGCGGTCATCCAGCCAACACTATCCAAAAGAAGGTCACTGCCGATGGCGATGTCCAAAGCATAAGGATCTGAGGCGAGATCCAGGGAAGGGTACTCCCCCAGCAATCTCTGTTTGAATTCAGGAGTGAAAGACACTTGCATGGGTGGGCGATCGGGCCTCTGATGGGCCAACATCATCATTATTCTCTCTTTCGCAGTCATCATCTTGTTCCTTTTATTGCATGAGATTCGGGAGCCATGTCACAATCTGTGGGAAGAAGGTCATCAACAGCAGTACCGTAAGCAAGGGTATGAAAAACGGCAGGATTGCCTTAACCATCTTCTGAAAACTGATTCCTGCCAAGTTTTGCGTGATGAACAGCACGATCCCAAAAGGCGGCGTCAACAAACCGATCATCAGGTTCAATACCATGACCACACCAAACTGCAAGGGATCAACTCCCAGTGCAATGGCTGGGGCATACAGGATTGGGCCAAAAATCATAATGGCAGCTATAGCCTCAAGAAAACAACCGACGATCAGGAAGAATACGTTGATCATCAACAAGAATATGATTGGGCTCTGGGTCACGCCTCCAATCCACTGGGCAAACTGATAGGTCAGACCGCTACGGGCCAAAACCCATCCATAGAACGCAGCTGCAGCAATAACAATACCAATGCCTGCAGTATCACGGGCAGTTTCCTTGAGGATGGTGAACAGCGTTTTCAAATTCAGTTCCTTGTAGACGAAAAAACTGACCAAAAGGGCATACGCTGCTGCAATGACGGCAGACTCCGTTGGAGTGAAAACTCCTGTCCAGATACCTGCCAGAAGAATCACCGGAGTAAGCAAGGCTAAAACAGCCTGCTTGAAGGAAACCCATAGCGCTTTGGGTGTAGGAAATGGCATGCGAGGATAGTTGCGCTTGCGGGCATATAGTACCACCATGACCATCATGGTGACGGTCATCAGAATTCCAGGGACTACTCCACCGAGAAACAGCTTACCTACTGAGACACCACTGATGGTGGAGTAGACAACCATGGGTACGCTCGGAGGGAAGATGGGTCCGATGGTGGAAGAGGCTGCGGTAACCGCTGCACTGAACTCTGCATCATACCCGTTTGATTTCATAGACTCAATTTCGATACGACCAAGTCCAGCCGCATCAGAAACTGCAGCACCGGACATACCTGCGAACAGAAGACTTGCAAAAATGTTTGCGTGGGCCAAGCCCCCAGGGAGGAATCCTACCGAAGTATTGGCAAAGTCAAAAATTTTCTTGGTGATACTCGAACCATTCATCACCTTGGCAGCAAGGATGAACAAGGGAATGGTCAAGAGGAGGAAGTTCATGAGGCTGTAGGTCATCTTTTGGGATATGACTCCAGCATTGACCCATGCACTGACAGCTCCGATGTTCACAATATAGCCTGCCAAACCACTGATGATGAGGGCTTTCCCGACAGGGATGCCCAAGGCAAGCAGGACAATCAGTCCAAGTGTCAAGATATAATACATTATGCAGACCTCCTGAAGAGGGCAACCAAATCGATGAGTGCACACACCAGCATTCCCAACCCCCCGAGCAGTACGATGAGATACATGTACCCGTTGGTCATCCATTCGAGTGTAGGAATCACAATATCCCAATTGGTAACCGTTTTCTCCACTGCTCCATAACAGAAAATGAATAACATGAGTGACAAGAGGAGTGCATTGAAAATCTCTACACCTTTCTTGATTCGAGGAGGCAATTTCTCCAAGAGCGTAGTAATGACCATGTGCCCGTGTGAGTACATCAAGACAACTGAGCCTATGAAAACGATTGCAACGAAAAGGACTCGTCCAAACTCTACCGTCCAGGAGGTGGGAACATGGAGAATAACTCGTGCAACTACTTGCAAAAGCACTACGAGGAAGAGGATGGCTATCAGCAAACCTCCAACTAAATCAGCAAACTGGATAATTTTTTTCATACTATCAGCCTTTGCAATAGAGTACATGGACAGGCAACAGGAGGAATCCCGTTGCCCATCCTTTTGTACACTATATCACTTATAGATCCATGATCCTCTTTCTCAATCCGGGAGCCCACTGGGTCTTGTCATACTCCTGCATGACAGGTTCAGCAAGCTTTCTGAATGCTTCTGCATCCGGCTGGACCAAGATCATGCCGGCATCCACCAACTTCTGGATGTAGACCGTATCAGGATTGTAAGAGATCTTCTTGATGTGGGTTTCGGCATCCTTCCAAGCAGCGAGCAACAAGCTCTGGTCGTCTGCAGAGATGGTGTCAAACCACTTCTTGGAAATCTGATACCGTGCGGTGGACCAGACGTGAGCGGTGTTGATCAGATACTTCTGAGCCTCATGGTACTTATAGGTATAGATGGTCTCAGGCGGATTCTCTTGGGCGTCAACGGTACCAGTCTTCAGTGCCATGTAGACTTCGGGGAAGTCAACAACGGTGGGAATTGCGCCGAAGGCCTCGAAAACCTTGATGCGTACTGGGTATTGGGGAAGGCGGAAACGCAGACCTTTGAGATCAGCAGGAGTCTTGATCTCCTTGTTGGAGGTCACCATGCGCGATCCACGGACTGCGATGGCAGCAGTGATGATTCCAGCCTTCTCTTCGAGCAGACCGTTCATCTCGTCGCCAACAGTTTCCCAGAACTTGTAGAGGTGCTCAACGTCACGAATGACGAACGGTTCCTCAAAAACAGTGTACTCGGGCATATACATGATAAGGTCCATGATACCCTGAGCTGCCATTTCGACGGTGCCGCTGGCAATTGCCTCAACAACTTCACGCTCGCCTCCTAGGGCGCCACTCGGGTGAATAATGACCGTGATACGGCCATTGCTCCGCTCTTCGGTCAATTTCTTAAACTCAACCATGAGCTCATGTACCGGCCCCTCAGGCGGGAATACGGATGCCACATTGACGGTCATCTTCTTTGCCGCAGCACCACTTTCAGCGGTACCAGCGCCGAAGATTGGCACTGCAATAAGTGCAATAACCATAAGAGCCAACAGAATTCGATGCTTTTTCATGTTTCTTACCCCTTTTTGTTGTATCGATTACCGTTTACCGGTAAATCCAATAACTCACGCTATATCTAAAGCCTTTCTTTGAAAGGAACTCTACGATTCGGGCATTGCTCACGCTCGCAGTACGCACAGCTCTCATAATCGGTAAGGGGGGAGGCAAACAGCAGACCTGCTATGGTTTTGTTCGGTATCATGAGCGAGCTTTCTGTTAGTTTCACCCCGATTCCTTGCGTACCCCCCAATAGTTCGAACAAACCACCCATTTGTTCAATTGGCCAAATATCCACATTCCCAGAACCTGGGTTCAGGCTCAGCGGCTTGGTGATTCCATACTGCTCTCTGCAAAACTCTCGAAGTTTCTTCCTTGCACATGCCAATGCCTGCGTCTTCAATTCATCAAGCCAATAGGGAGCGAGCATATCAAACTCGGTCAGGTCATAGGTTTCCAGCTCATTCCCACAGGTTGCCACATAGCCGATGACCCGATGAATCTCCTTGAGAGCAGAGAGAGCTTTACCAACAAATCGGACTGAGCCGATTGCTACCGAAGGCAAATTCCCTACCTCTTCGTGCGTATCAATGATCAGAGGCTTGAGCAAAACCTTGGGTTGAAGACGGGAATTGGCAAGCTCAAAAAGCGCAAGAGCCTGCTCTTGAGAGTCATCCAGCGAGTCAAACCGAATTGCTCTCTGGTAGCTTTCAAGATTCAGTGTGCAATCTGTCCTCAACACCATCACTTCCTGCTTCATACGCACAACCACCTAGCTTGTGTGAATCTGACACGGGATGTCAGACTCACCAAGCGAATTCCACGCCTCGATGAGCAGGTCCTCTGCCTGAACATTCGCAGCATGGATACACACCAAACCAATACGAATTGCATCGGTGAGCTGGCTCTCCTGAATCGAGTACTGCTCTCCAACTGCACTCACACTCCACACCTTTCCTTTCCGAGCGGGCACGAACCCCTTGATACGAAAGAAGGCGGGAGAAACCTGTGTCAAAAACTTGGTCAGATGAATATGTTCACACGCTTGTTCCACCACAAAGAGACAGCTCTTTGGCCTGCCTTGATCACCCCATCCGAGATACAACGATGCATCGGTTGTTGTCTGTGCTTTCGTTTTCTTTCCAGAGAGAAGCAATGAAACAAATGCTTCATCCACCTTACCAAACGAGGTAGGAACCAGTGGTGCACCAGGACACAGGATATCAATTGCCTTTCTGACCGACTCCAGGCCTAACTCATCAACTAAGTCTTTCTTGTTCAGGATGAACCAATCGCTGTAAACCACCTGCTCTTCCAGCGTCATCAACGACTGGGAGAGTAGAGGATATCGCTGTGCATCGATGATGCAGAGCATTCCTTTGTACGAGACCCGCTGCTCGGTACGAGCGGCTACCATACAGATGATATCCATCAATGAAGATGGCTTTGCCAAGCCCGAGGCTTCGACAAAGATGACATCCGGCATAAGGAGGGACATTTCTTCAATGGTTTTGACAAACGACCCACTGAGACAGTTGCAGAAAATCTGCCCACCTGAAAGACTCTTTGTGGAAACAATGCCACTTGATTGGTTCACCAGTGCCCCATCGATACTTATTGAACCAAAATCGTTGAGGATCAGACCAACTTGTAGTGTTTGCATATGCTCCAACAGGCTGTTCAGGACCGATGTTTTGCCTGAACCAAGAAAGCCTGTGATGATGAAGAGCGATATGCTTTTCTGCTTCATACCGAACCCTCTACAATGGTGCGCATGAGCTCTTCCTTGCTGGGAATGATGGAGGAGAATGCTAGATTGCCATTGATGTAGATGCTCGGCAATTGCTTGACTCCCATTTCCCTGCAACGGGCAATGTTCTGCGGAACCGTGTACTTATATTCTATCAGATCGATGTCGCGCTCCAATTCAGCCACTGCATCCTGCGCGGCTGCCCACATATAGGTACAGGCAGCACAGGTTGCAGAATCAAGGGTGAACACTTCAACCAAGGGTTTGGATAGTTTGTCATACTCAGGAAGTGTCCCGGTAAACTTCAACTCTGCCTTTTGGTAGTGGCGCACCATGCTCCGTGCACTTTCGGTCTCATGCACGGCATGTTCAACTGCAATCACATTCTCAATGGGAACATCGTAGGGCATATCACAACCAGGGGAGATAATCAGGTTCCCTGATGGAACCGAGCCAATGAGATCAACCACTGTCTTCATATTGTCCTGCTGGTTCCCGAATAGCATGACCGACGTGAGCGGAATATTCCCCCCGATTGAAATCCCATAGCTATCAGTAATCTTTTTGGCAAATGCCAAGTTGACATTCTCGTCAACCGAAAGGCTGTCGCATTTCGTACGGCACATCGGTTCGATGTTCATCGTGGCATTGCCACAGACAAAGAAGGAAGATATGGCACCAAGACTCCTGATGTGCTCAAACAGCTCGGTAAAGGGTTTTTCCATGAACTGTGCGAAATGAGCCGGACTGATCTGGGAGATCAAGGGATCCACCACTGCAACGATATCGATTCCGGCCTCAACCAAATAGCCGCTGACAGCCTTTGCTACCTTCTTTGTGTAGGAGAGAAGCTCATGCACATAGGTAGGATCAAGCATCATATCCATGAAGATTTCTGTTCCTCTCAGATGCGATGCAAGGGTGAATGGACCACAGCAAATACCATACAACGCAGTAGTTGAGCCGATGCTCTTCTTCAACCGACTGATGGCTTCCAGGTGCATGGATATTCTTCCCTCTTCAGGAAGTGGGATGCGTGAAGGAATATCTACAGTTTCTGCCAGAGGGTGAGTCTTGACACTGGGAGGACCATCCTCCGACCAAACCAATTCACAACCCAGGACCTCAGCCTCAATCTGGAGGTCGAACATCACCGGCTGACCATCGGGATGGTAGAGCCTATTCACTTCCAAAGCCGACGCCACTAGGGCTTCCACGTCGATAGACACTTTTTTGGCATCATAACCCAAGAGCTTTCCCGCATGCACTCCTGTAAAAGGCACCCAAGGCAGACTATCCGCTACTTGTCCTGCAATAGTGTGCAATACCCGTTCTCTTCCTGTCATTGATACTCCCTCACTCATGCATTCCTGCACACTTGCAAGGCTATTTCACTCGCAGTGGCAGCATCTGGAGTATAAAAATCGGCACCAATAGAAGTCTTGAACGCTTCGGTTACCGGAGCTCCCCCAATCATCACTTTCGCATTCAGACCTGCACTCTTCACGGCTTTGACGACCTTCTCCATCTCTTTCATGGTTGTGGTCAACAGAGCTGAACAAGCAATGATCTGTGCAGAGTGTTTTACTGCTTCTTCCACGAAACGTTCAGGAGGAACGTCGGTGCCAAGGTCAATTACGGTCAGACCCTTTCCCTTCAGCATCATGCCCACCAGGTTCTTTCCGATGTCATGCAAGTCCCCTTTTACAGTTCCCAGCACAACAGTTCCCCTATTCTGGGCATTTGCCGCTGCAAGAAGAGGCTTGAGAATTTCCATCCCTGCATTCATAGCCCTTGCAGCAATGAGTACCTCGGGAACGAACACCTCGTTGTTCTTGAACTTCACCCCAATTTTATTCATACCAACAAGCAGTCCCTGATCAAGTATATCCTCGGCGCTCAGTCCTTCAGAGACTGCTTGCTGGACAAGATCTTTTACTTCTTTTGCCTTGCCACGTTGTAAAAATTCCGACAATGCTTGCATATCAGCCATATCATGCTCTCCTATCCATCACGGTTGCTGGCTCACTCCACGAAGCACTATCCTCTTTCGACCAAGGTTTCCTGACTTAAGCTTCTTCCTTCCCTGCACCTTCCCAGTTTCCCAGTGGTACCCCGCAGGGTTGTCAGCCATTACAGTGACGGGTTCGTGGAGGCTTCTCACCTCGCTTCCCTTGAAGTCGATACCTTTTGTATACAATCATAGCGTATGATCAGTTCGACATACATTCTGTAAATTTTTTACGGTTTTTTGTAATATTTTACGATATCTCA
This sequence comes from uncultured Sphaerochaeta sp., assembly GCF_963667405.1. NCBI lineage: Bacteria > Pseudomonadati > Spirochaetota > Spirochaetia > Spirochaetales > Sphaerochaetaceae > Sphaerochaeta > uncultured Sphaerochaeta sp. Next base: position 2,726,271 of record NZ_OY763408.1, read on the forward strand.
CCGAGTAGAGCCAGATTCATGAATCTCCTGGGTATCGGTGGGAAACCAGCCCGCCCGTTTGCGGTAGACTCCGGGAGAGAGTTTGGTTACCTGCTTGAATACTTTGGAGAAGTAACTTTGGTCATCAAAACCAGACAAGCCTGAAATCTCTATCAAGGGGAAATCCGTAGTACGCAACAATCGCTGTGCATACTCGATGCGAAGACGATTGACATACATACTGAAGGAGACCTGCATCTTTTCATTGAAAATATGGCTGAAGTAATTGGGACTTAGGGAGACTGCTTCTGACGTCTCTTCCAAATTGATATGCTCACGATAGTGCTGGCGGATATAGCGGATAGCTTGGGAAATCACCAGTCCGTACTCAGAGTCTTTCGATGCAAACACAAGCTCAGTGAACTGATGCAGTACCTTTGCAAGCCACCGGGCCATGCCCTCAAAACTGGCGTAGTGGCTGATCTCCTTCTGGCAACGATAACTGATCTGCTGGATATCTTCCTCTGAAGCACCTCCTTGTACAGCCGCCCTTGAGAAGAGCGATATGAGCTCCATGACGCGGTATTTCATCCGTTCCAAGGTATTCCCGCTAACAAAAAAATCATGCTCAAGAGCTCATTCATGATGCGTTGGGCAGTCTGTCTATCGCCCCATTGAATGGCTTCTCGCAGCTCTTCCTCTTTCTCGATGGGATAGTACCCCATCTGGGGCAGATGCTTTTCATCCTCGGTCTTGATCTCCTGGATGTAATCGGAGATACGCGATTGCATCTGCAGTATCTCCCGATTCTCGAATAAGCTCGCATCAGCATATCCGCTTGTCCACCCCGAACACATCCTCAGAATCTCTGCAAGACTATGTACCCGATGAATATCGAGGCGAGGAATCGAGTTGACGACATCCTCGACCTCTTGGCGAAGAGTATCGGAGAGAATGCTAATCTCATCCAAGGCCTCCATCTCATCCAAAACGTGAACCGGGCCGGCTATGATGGCATACTCCATCTTTCCATCAATAATCACCGGGCTTACCCAGTACAGGAGAGAAAAATGACAGAAATAGATATAGGATCCGCCGAATCGCTCAGCAAGCGACGCGCTGTACAGATGAGTCTGCATGCACGAGTCCTGAGAGCCGGACAGAAGCATGCAGAGGTTGCAATGCTTCACATCGAGCTCTTTCTTCTGCATATCAAGAATTGAGCAGGAGATTGAGGTAGCTTTGGCGTAGTGGTCAACGGCTTCCCGTATGCGTTCTTTGATCAGTGCAGGATCTGTCACAAGCCCTCCTGTGCAAAGTACATCTGGTCGATGAAATGGTTCTGGAAAGCAGCTGAACTGGAAAGCTCATGATAGTGCATGCTCCTACGAATGGTTTCCACTTCCTGCCACCCTTTCGACTGGGTCAGTATACAGAGGGCACCTTTGCCTGCTGCATTCCCCACGGTTCTGATGCTCTGTTCAGGCAGCGGGGGAAGCAGCCCTATCTGCTGTGCCTTTCTGGTATTGATGAATGAACCGAAACCACCTGCCAAGTACAGCGTATTGATAGCAGAAAGTGCCATTCCGGATTCTTCCAACAGTACTTGAACACCCGCGGCAATCGCCGCCTTCGCAAGCTGGACCTCCCTGATATCACGAGCAGTGAACACCACTGTGTCCGTAAGCCGCAAGGCTGGGCCATCTTGCATATACCGAGCATACTCAGGGTGCTCACCATTGATGGCCCCCGTCTCATCGATGAGATGCAACCCCAGCATGAGTGCAACGCAATCGATAATGCCCGACCCACATAGTCCTTTCGCAGGTTCTTCCCCGATTGTCGAAAATGCTACAGAACCATCATCAGAGAGCCACACATGGTCGATGGCACCACCCAAGGCACTCATCCCATGCAGGATGGAAGCCCCTTCAAAGGCAGGGCCGGCTGCTGATGAGCAACTGAAGAGCTCCTTCCCATTGCACAGGGCAATCTCCCCATTGGTCCCGATATCGATATAAAAAGCGCCCTTCTGCTCATCAAGTACATTGGATGCGTGTAAGCCGACGGTGATATCAGAGCCTATATACGCAGAAACAAGACCCGGTACCAGCACTTTGGCATGCTCCAGCCGAAGAAGCGTTCCTTCCAGTATCTTCGGCTCTACAAACACTGGGGAAAATGGAGCTACTGCCAAGGAAGCAGGATCTTCTTTAGAGAAGAAATGCATCATGGTGGGGTTGCCAACCACCACCACCTCATCAACCGACGCTGAAGAAATGCCATGCTCGTGCAGCAGTGTTTCGATCATACTGCAAAGTTGTGAGACCAAGGTGGTATGCAGAAGCGATACACCCCCCTCTGTCTCGCTGGCATACTGTATCCGTGCTATGACATCGGCCCCGTAGGTTCTTTGGTGATTCATGGCAGCAAGGGTTCCCAAAACCGTCGCATTGGCCCTATCAACCAGATAGACCACGATGGTCGTAGTCCCGACGTCGATTGCAAACCCATAGGTGCCGCTGATGAACAGGTCTGCTTTCTGGTCTTCTAAATAGGTGGTCAGCACATGTTCGTTCTGCTCCTCTTCTCCCAGCACCAACGTCACACTCTCATTGCAGGGAATCTGCAGGGAGCAGCCAAGGCGGTAGCCGGCTTTGAGCTGATCTTCTGACAAATGGTGAAGGTCGTGCTCGCTGGGTGCAGGGATGGTACCAGAAATCTGACGAACCAAGCATTTCCCGCATACCCCATGCCCTCCGCAGGGGAAGGAAATCCCCTCAAGACCCAGATCATGCAAGGCCTCTCGTACACTGCGGGGAAGCGTGTTCTCCAGTGTGTAGGATTTTCTTGAGACCAAGAGTGTCAGGGTATGGGTTTGTTGCTTCATATGAGTATAGTAGCATATCTTCATCTTTGCGTCCTCATTGCCGTACCTTGCCTCTTCTCTCAATATATGCTAGATTCTTTTTATATAAGAAAATACTTTAGGAGAATCCATGCCATCAGCACTCATCTCTGATATCGACGGAACCCTTCTGTACAAATCGGAAGTGACACCAGTATCGGTCACACACGCCCTTGATGATTTCCAAAATGCTGGAAATCTGCTGGGACTTTGCACCGGAAGAGCGGTACAGGGATGCCAGACCCTCATCGATGCACTTCCCCCCCTCACCCTTCCTTCCATCTTCTTTGGTGGTGCCCTTATTTGGGATACGGTGAAGGGGAAAGCCTTGAAGAGCATGCCGTGCGACCAGTCCATTCTTGAGGTCGTACAAGCAATCTTTGAAGCCTATCCTTCGGTAAGCATCACACTCAATACAGAGAATCAGGGGTGGACGCTGAGAACAAACCAAATCCTCCAGACCAAAGGAGTCCTCTACGATCGGTCAAGTCCGCTTATCACGGAGCTCCCTGAACGCAAGCAGAAGATCCTGAAGGTCCTGCTTACCGATGAGAACCCTGAAATACTCACGGAAATCAAGCTTACCTTGCTTGACCCAACGCTCTTTCATGGGGTGTTTGCCAGCAGACACTTCTTTGAGATTACTGACAGCAAGGTGAACAAGGGCACAGCCATCGAGCACCTCTTTCACCTGGTCCCCAACCTGAAGGAGTACAAGGTCTGGGCAGCTGGGGACGCTCCCTCGGATGCCATGATGAAACCCTATGTAGATGCCTTTGCGGCCCCTGTAGATGCCCATCCGAAAGTACTGTCGGTGGCTGACGTCACCTTTCCTTCAGCAAAGGAAGAGGGTATCTGCCAGTTTCTTGCGTCACTGAAAACCCAGTAAGCCATGTTTCAAGAAGCCACCTGCCAGACACAATGCGGCAGGTGGCAACGAGGTATTCAAAACATGCTCACGGAATCTCAGACTTAGCGACTCTTGTTGACTACATCCATGAAGGCTTTTACGCGGTTGATGTCAACATGGTTGTCAAATAGGCCGTCCTTCTTGAACGTAGTACCCACTACCGCTCCATCTGCAACCTGAAGAATCTGCTCGATGGTCTCGGGTTTACAGCCGGTATTGGCAAAGACAGGGGTGTTTGGCAACACGCTCTTCACCGACTCAAGCACCGTCATGTCGGTAGCCGATCCGGCGGTGATTCCTGATACACAAATTACATCGGGCCTGCAGTTGAAATTGGTAGTCTTGGCAATCTCTGCGATATCGCGGGGAGCCAAATACCTTGCAGACTCAGGTACGATGTTGTAGAACATTCTCACATCATCAGCACATACTTCTTTCTTGTGACGGGCAATCTCGCCGCTGTCAGTATTCCAAAGGCCGAAGTCACTGGCATACACCCCACTCATGATCTCACGGATAAAGGAAGCCCCGGTGGCTGATGCCAAATCCAAAGAGGCATAGGGATCCCACAGGACGTTCACACCATACGGGACCTTGATGTCCTTTCTGAGTTCGCCGATGATTCTGGCCATGGTAGCGGTGGTAATCGGCCTGACCTTCTTCAGGTATGGCAAGCTGAACTCATTGGAGAACATGATGGCATCGACGCCACCGTTCTGAAGATCCATCATCTCCTGGTATGCATAGGCAAGCACCTCATCCATCGCACCTTTCTTATTATCATAAAACGGGTCACCAGGCAGACTCCTAAAATGACACATGGCAACAATTGGTTTTTCAGTCCCAAACAACTCTTTTACCCACTTCATCGTTTTTCTCCTCAAACTCTATATTTACCTTATCAGGCGAGTACCAAACTCAAGATCCCAGCACCAATACTTCCAATCCGCACTCTTGGGCGATGGCTTTGCCATGCTCAGAGATCGCATCGGTAATCAGTACATCCAACGTTTCCAAATTACATACTTTTGCAAACACCCTGGTGTCTTGCTTGGAGGCATCTGCTACAGCGATGATCTGCTCACTCGATTGGAGCATCGCCTGTTTCACCCCCACTTCTTCCAAGGTCCGGTTCGTAATCCCAAACGAAAAATCAATGGCGTCACAACCCAGAAAGAGCTTGTCTGCATGCAGGCTCTCAATGAACCGACAGGTCTGTATTCCCACCAGCGTGAAAACATCAGGAGCACATGTCCCTCCGGCCACAATGGTTTTTACGTTTGTGTTCTCTGTCAGATAATAGGCTATCTGCAAATCATTGGTGATGACAGTCACGTCCTGGGCTTTGATGTGCTTCGCCACCTCAAAGGTGGTCGACCCAGCATCGATCATGATGACATCCCCATCCTTGATCAGAGATGCAGCAAGTTTTCCTATAGCCTCTTTCTCCTTGCGGTTACGAAGTGACTTCGCCGCTGCAGGAACTTCGAAGTTGAACACTTTCGAAGGGGAGAGCGCACCACCATGCGTCTTTACGATTACACCCAGTTCTGCAAGGTGATTGATGTCATTGCGAATGGTAACCACTGAAGAACCAAGCAGGGTGCTCAGCTCCTTTGTGGACACCTTTCCCTGCTCATTCACGATTCTGACTATTTCGCTCCGTCTCTCTTCCAAGAAGGTGTCGGTAGGTTGCATTTTCATCTCTTTTAAACAAATTTAATAAAAAGAACTATTTTTTACTTTCTTTTACTTTATATTGTAGACTATACCCCCAATCTGTCAAGCAATTATTCTAATTATTTTCCTTATACAAGCCTTCACAAATACCTTACCCCAGAGCTTTTCCAGGGGAATGTGTATAGTTGGCCAAAACACAGCCCCCGATGATCAACAAACACCCAAGAATATCTAAGAAAGTAAGGCGCTCAGATAGGATGACGTATCCAAAAACAACAGAAAAAACTGCTTCCAGAGACAGGAGAAGGCTGGTGGTTGTAGTACTCTCCGTCTTCTGCCCAACTGTCTGCAATGTAAATCCAACACCACATGCCACCAAGCCTGAATAAAGCACCATATTTGATGCTGACAGCAATTGGGAGAGATTCACCTGCTCAAATCCCAAGGTCAGGATCAGACTAACCAGCATGGCGAAGAAATACTGCAGTGTACTGAACTGAATGCTGTCAAAACCAAGGGAAAAATGTTTCAATGCTATGATGTGGAGTGCAAAGCCCAACGCCGATGCAAGCAAGACTCCGTCGACCTTACTTCCCGTTCCTTCCAAGAATCCACACAAGAGAAACATCCCTGAAGCAGCTACCATGACACCTACCCAAATCCTCATCGGGATTTTTCGTCCTCCCAGTGATTCGAGGAGCGGGACAAACACATAATAAGTCGTAGTTACGAAGCCAACCTTACCCGAAAGCTCCGTCCGTAATCCGATTAGCTGAAGTCCGGTTGCCAGCGCAAGGATTCCCCCACAAATTGCTGCAGGAAAGAGCATCCGAACACCATCAGAAAACAGATGCCTTTTTCGTAGCCAGAAGGGAACCAGCAGGAGAAAGCCAAGAAGAAAGCGGAAGACATTGAATGTCCATGGCCCTATCCATTGCATTCCAACTGATTGGAAGACAATTGCCAGTCCCCAAATGACTGCCACAGAAAGAAGTGCAATCTTCCCTTTGTATCGCACAGATTGCTACCGTATATGTCTGACGCTGATATCAGCAATATCCGAAATCTCGGGCGCAATGAGATGTTCGGTATCTAGAGGAACAAGAGTGCCTCCCATTGAACGGGCCAGCATAACTGTCTGAGCTCCTTTCTCGGTGTATTCTGCTACTATAAATGCATCTTCCAACGTAGAGCCGATGTAAATTGCACCATGATTTTGAAGCAATGCTGCCTTCCTGTTTCCCAAAGCTTTCAGGATATTGATGGCAAGCTCCATGGAACCTACAGCTCCATATTCAGCACAAACCACATCTCCTCCCACATACAACTCTTGCTCGGCAAGCACTGCAGGAATATCCTCTTTACACACGGCAAAAACGGACGAATACAGGGCATGTGAGTGAACGATTGCGTGTATATCCGGCCGAGCCTTGTATATGGCCTGATGCATCGGCCACTCGACGGTGGGAAAACGATTTGCCTCAGGATTGAGAATAGTTCCTTCGATATCCATCACAACGATATCTTCTTTGGTTATATGCTTCCAACTCTTGATCTCAAAATCCTCGCTCGGACGTGGATCAATGTAGACCAAACCAGTTTTCGCATCGCGATAACTCAGGTCCCCAGAATCCAACGAGGTGCTAAGTTTCGAATCCACCAACAAATGGGTATACTCAACTACCATCGAGACAATACGATCATCCATATCCTTTCCTCCTCTCAATACTGGAAATCTCTGATTACTTCATCTATACTTTCAACAGACTATTCCTTGAGGAGGCTATCGGTGACTGCAGTAGAAAGAAAGGCCATGATTCTCCAACGAATCAATTCTGCAGGCTATATATCCATCAAGGATCTCGCCCAAGAAATCAAAGTCTCAGAAATGACCATTCGACGAGATCTTGACTCCATGGAACGCACCAATCTGGTGAAACGCAAATACGGAAAAGCCTTCAGCGTACGAGGAACTAGTTATGAACCCTCCTATGAGGAACGTGCGCTGCAAAATCGGGATCTAAAGGCTATCTTGGGCAGGTTGGGAGCCTCATTGGTGAAAGATGGTGACAGCATTACCTTTGACACCGGTACCACTGTCTTTGCTGTTGCTGAAAACCTGACCCAATCTCATAACCTTACTGTGGTTACACACAGCCTGAATATTGTTGACCTCTTCAAGTCCTCCACTACCATTGAGGAAATCATCGTACTCGGCGGAGTTCTCCGAAGGGAGGAAAACTCCATGGTTGGGGATCTCGCCCTCTCAGGAATCCAGAATTTCTACACCGATAAATTATTCTTGGGAGTTGGTGGCATCAACCAGAATTTGGACCTCACTGAGTTCAACTATGATGATGCCATGGTCAAACGCCAATATCTTACCCACGCCCAGGAAGTCATCCTCCTTGCTGACAGTTCCAAATTCACCAAAACCGCATTTGTCAAATTTGGAAATCTGAAAGATGTCGACATTCTCATTACGGACAAACTTCCTCCCCAACCTTTTCTCACCCTCCTCAAGGAACTGAACGTCAAAATCCTTATTCCCCATCAACATGGATAAGGGTTTTATCCGTTTACTTTGTGAAATAGTGCCTTGTTGACCTCATACAATTCGGTATAGACGGCAAACATCTGCTCATAGATTCGATGATTCTCCATGTTCGGCTGAATTACTGTCTTGATGGTGATGCATCGTTCAATATCATCCCAACTTGAGAAGACACCCGCTCTCAGCCCTGCCATGAAAGCGACACCCATGGAAGATCCAGGATGATTCTCCACAATTTCCAAAGGCAGGCCCAACACATCACTGGTCACCTGTTTCCAGAGGAAGCTTTTTGCTCCTCCATTGGTCACCCTCACACGAGTGATAGACTGTCCCATCTCTTGAATCACTTTCACATGGTGCAGGAAGCCAAAGGAGATTCCTTCCAGAATTGCCTTGAAAAAGTGTGCCCTTGTATGCTGAAGCGTAACGCCCCAGAATACACCTCGTGCCAAAGGGTCAAAGATGGGGGTCTTCTCACCAATGAAATAGGGAAGAACCCAAAGGCCATCTGAACCTGCATCAATCTTTGCAGCCTGTTCATCAAGTTCACGATAATCCAAATGCTCGCTAAACTCTTGCTGAAACCATTTGATCAAAGACCCGCTGGAAGCCATACAACCGTTGAGCAAATACTGCCCAGGTTTCAGATGATAGTCCATGAACAGTTTGGGATTCAGTTTCAATTCATCCAAAGATAAAAGAATATCCCCTGCTCCTCCGAGCTTCACCAAGAGATCCCCGGGTTCACGTATTCCGGCAGAGAAAGCCGAGCTTACATGATCTGCACTCCCTGCAATTACCATGGTACCCTGTTGTAGGCCCGTCTCTTTCGCAGCTTGCTCAGAGATGGAACCGACCATCTCACTGGAATCCTTCACGTCAGGAAGCATCTCCATACAAATTCCCGATATGGCAGCCACTTCTTGGATCCAGGTTTTGGTAGTGAGATCATACAGGCCACTCTCCAGTGCCCAGTTCTTCTCAACAAAGAGCTTTCCGGTGAGTTTGTAGTTGATGTAATCATACGAACCGAGGACAGTTTTAGCTTGCGCAAAAACGTCGGGTTCATGCTGCTTCAGCCAAAGTAGTTTAGGACCAATACTCTGTTGAGTGATCATTGACCCAGTTCTTCTAAAGATATCCTGTTCATCAAGACCTTTCTTGAATACTTCAATCTCAGCTGAAGACCGGGCATCGTTTTGTTGGATGGAATTGCGTAATACCTTGCCCTTTTCATCCAAGAGTATGAGGGTTGGAACCATACCACTCACTCCAATTGAGCAGATGTCACCCGCCTTGGTATTGGTTTCTGTAAGGATTTTGGGGATGCATGTGCACACATTCTCCCACCATTGGTTTGGATCTTCCTCTGCCCAAGTCGCTTGCTTGCTCAACAAGGTGCTTGTGCTTTGGGTATCACCCAGTATGGTACCCTCCTCATCAATGATGATCACTTTCGTTGCTGTGGTACCGATATCAATTCCCAAGATTCTTCTTTTGCCCATACGCTCCATCCGTTTCGTTTTTTTATCAGTAATCAGTGCTGACTTATTTCTTTATTGGGTCAACTCTTGATTGCTCCCAGAGACAGGCCAGTTATCAGGTACCGCTTTACGAATCCCGAGATGAAAACCATCGGTAGGATAGCTATGATGGTTCCTGCAGACAGCTTTGCTATCTGAATACCCTGTCTTGTCTTCATTGCTGCCAAACGAACAGGAATCGGCATGGTATTTCTTCCTGACAAGACTATGGCAAACAGGAATTCGTTCCAGGAGAAAATAAAGCTGAGTACTGCTGTGGCCATGATACCAGGCAAGGCAATAGGAAGTATGATACGGAAGAACGATTGTACCGGAGTCAAACCGTCCATAGCGGCCGCATCATCCAAATCTTTGGGAATGCTGGCAAAGAAACCCGTCATGATCCAGATGAGAAATGGCAAATTGAAAGCCAAATAGGCAATGGTCATACCGAGATAGGTATCGGAGAGATGAAGACGACTCATTACAATGAACAAGGGAAGAATCAACACAACACCTGGTAACATCTGCGTCGCCAGAACGGTAAACCTCAGGATATTGCCCCCTGCCTTGTACCGTGCAAAAGCATAGCCACCAAGGCTTGCAATCGGTACAGCCATTGCTGTTGAGGCCAATGAGATGATGAGGCTATTAATCAGGAATTCACCAAATCCATCATTGCCAAATAGCTCACGATAGTTGTCAAAGGTAAATGAAGGGAAAAGCCTGGGAGGCATTGCATACGCATCGACCTCATTGACGAAGGAGGTGCGAAGAGTCCACAACACCGGCAGAGCAATCATCAAAGAGAAGAAAATCAAGACTACATAGGTGAAGAATAGACTGGTCTGTTTTGCAAGTTTGTAGGATTTCATTCGTTCCCCTTCATAGTCGATCTGAAGATGACTACCGTGATGGCCAGAATTACGATGAGCAACATATATGAGACTGCTGAAGCAACACTGAGATCCAATCCCATGAATGTTGTTCGATAGATGTTGTAACTGATAAGGTCCGTACTCACCCCAGGACCTCCGGAGGTAAGGATATAAACCAAGTCATACGTCTTGAATGAGGTAATAACTCGCTGCAATACGGCAACGGTGATAATGGGCATCAGAAGCGGCGTCTTTACAAACAAGAGCGTCTGCAACCAGTTGGCACCATCAATGGTTGCTGATTCAAACGGTTCTTTCGGAAGGGAGGTGATGCCGGAAAGCAGCAACAGCACCATGAAGGAGACCTGCTGCCAAACATCAACCAAGGTGACGGTGAACAAAGCAAGCCTCTCGTCGCCAAACCAGTTCACATACCCAAAACCCAATTTCCCCAGCAAATAGTTCACCACTCCAAGTTCGGGATGCAAAAGCATGCGCCAGATGAGTCCGACAGCCACCGGGGACATGACCATGGGAATGGTGAGGATAAAGTAGAAAATGCTTTTGAAGCGAATTTCAGGCCGGGATAGCATAAGCGCTATCCCATAGCCTATGAAAAATTCCAAGGGAACAACCATCAAAACGAAGAAGAACGTGACTTTGACTGAATTCCAAAAGTATTGATCATGAACCACTGAGGCATAATTGCTGAACCCTACAAACTCATTGAGCCGCGGGCTCAGGAATGTATACCTGAACATGCTGAGTACCAGGGAAAACAGCAAAGGCATCGCTACCACCAAGAGGAGCACAAGAAATGTCGGAATGAGGAATTGGTATCCGATCAACCGATATCTTGCCTGAAATGACATCCGTTTCATACGTTTGTTCCCTTACTGACTAAACTTATTTCTGCAAATTGGCTTTCTTAGCCAATTCGTTGAAATCCTTGTCCAACTGTGCTAGTGCCGCCTTTGGATCCTTTCCAGAGGAAACAATCAAAGAAAGCTCTCTACCCAGCATCTCAACCATCTGCGAAGAGTATTCGAACTCAGGAACGGGTCTTGCCTTCTCCAGAATCTTTTCGACTTCGCTGTAGTACGGATACTTTGCCAGAACTTCAGCATCTCTCAACACATCGTAGCGAGTGGGAGCTCCACCAGCCAATGCTCTAGCTTTCACAACGGCAGGAGATTCAACCCACTTGATGAACTCCCAAGCTGCGTCCTTTTTGGGGGTGTTGGCTGCAATTGCCCAGCCCCATCCACCAGCAAGACCACTTTCGCCCGGAACAGGAACCAATTGCACCTTGTCCTTCAGCTTGGAGACTTTTTCATCCTGGAACTGCGCAAGCATCCAGTTGTAGGAGATGAAGGAGAATGCTTCGCCGGCACTCATCATGCGTAAGGAGTCTTCCAAAGTATAGGAAGTTGCTCCAGCAGGAGCGCCCTCTGCTATGTTCTTCTTGTACAACTCGATTGCCTTCAGTGCGATGGGACCATTGATCGTAGCTTTCCAGTTGGCATCATAGATACGTCCACCAAGGGCAAAAAAGTAGTTGCTCCATTCCATGGCAATGGGGTCTCCCTTGCCGCCTTGCATCGCTGAACCGTACATATTGGTATTTGCCTGTACGAAGATGCACTGCTCGACATACTCATCCAAAGACACCGGAGGTGCAAAGTCTTTTCCGAACTGCTTGCGATATTTGTCATGTAGAGCTTTGTCAGTAAAGACATCGTTGCGATACATCAGGGCCATGGTGTAGTTGTACATGGGAATCATGTAGAGTTTTTCCTTGTAGTAACCAACCATTTCCATCATTGCAGGGACGTAGACAGACATGTCGAAGTTGTCTTTCTTTACATACTCATCGAGCGGTTCCAGCCAACCGGCAGCTGGGAATTCACCTGCCCAATAGTTGTCAACCTCGATTACATCATAGGTTGAGGTGGGAGCCAAAAACTGGGTAATCAACTTCGTGTGCATATCAGTGTACTGCACAATCTCAAAATTGACTTTTATACCCGTCTTTGCCTCAAACTCAGGCAGCATGTCCTTGATGATCTGCGTATCAGGAACATCCTCCATCAAAAGATTGAGTGTTACCGGTTTCCCTGCATCTGACTCTTTCGAGCCAGCACCAAAGACTGACAGAGGAACCAACAAGCACACGACGAGAACACAAACTAACAGTTCTCTCTTTTTCATGATCTTCTCCTTTTGTTCAATGCGATAACTCATTCCGAAGAATGGTTCCAATTTTGGCATTTCCTGTAACTATCGATCCGCCGAAGATTGGGTCAGACTGTTCACGAATTGGGAGCACTACACCTCCAGCACCCAATATGATTGCAGCAGCACCCGCGACATCCCAGGGACTGAGCCCATATTCAAAAAATCCTGATAGTTGTCCAGAAGCTACATAACACAATGCCGAGGCTGCACTCCCCAAAATCCTGAACTCCTGAACCTGATTCAGCAGATGTCCCAATGGCTTCATGAACCCTTCACTGCGAAGATGCAGATCGTATGGAATTCCTGTAGCTATCAGGCATTCTCCAAGATGTTGCTCCTTCCCTATGCGTATCTCACGACCGTTCTTCCACGAACCAATACCATCAATTCCTGAATACAAATTGTTCTGCAAAGGTTGGTACACCACACCAGCAAAGGGCTTTCCCTTATATACCAGACCTATAGAGACGCAAAGTTCGGTATAGCCATGTACAAAATTCAATGTCCCGTCGAGAGGATCTACGATAAAGGCAATCTCACAAGGAATGGGATTTGCCGTCAGAACACTCTCTTCGTCAACAACCGGGATATCCGGGCACATTGCATTGAGAATGGAGTCGATGAGCTTCGAAGCCTGCAGATCAATTTCGGTAACCAGATCGCCTTGTCCTGATTTCTGGGAAACCGAGAATCTGCGCCTCGAGAATTCACCACTGATGAAGTTCCCTGCAGCAAGTGCTGCAGGAATCATCACCTGTTCAACAATCTGTCGTGGTTTAATGCATGCATATTCCGCCGGTAACATTTATTCCTTGCCCTGTCATGAAGTCCGAGTCAGGAGATGCTAAAAATGCTACAACATTCGCAACATCTTCTGGCATGCACAATCTTCCCAATGGAGTCGATTTGATGTATTCCTGCCTGACAATCTCTGGATCAGCAATACCTCTTAGCTCAGCTTCCCACTGAACTTCCCTATCCTGCATCCCTGTTTTCACCATACCAGGGCATACTGCATTCACCGTGATACCATAGGGAGCCAACTCCTTAGCCATGGACTGAACCAATCCAAGTACCCCGAATTTTGATGCGGCATAATGAGCTTGGAACGGAGCTCCCATTTTGGAAGCCATGGAAGCAGTGCAGATAATTTTTCCTTGTTTTCTCTCAATCATGTGAGGAGCAATATACTTCGAGACTCTCCAGACACCCTTGCAGTTGATGTCCATATTGAAGTCCCACTCCTCTTCGGTAAGTTTCCAGAACCAGTTCTCAGTTGAAACACCGGCGTTGTTTACCAAAATGTCGATATGACTGAATTTGCTGAGAACTTTTTTCAGCACGCCCTCGATGGAAGCACCATCCGTTACATCCATCTGATATGCTACTGAAGTCTTGGAGATTTCTTGAACCTCCTGAAGAACAGAATTGACGCTTGCTTCGTTCTTATCGGTCAGGATAAGTGTTGCTCCGTCCTTGGACAACCGCTTTGCGATTGCCCTTCCGATCCCAGTCCCACAGCCTGTTATGAACACATTCTTTCCCGATACTGGGCCCATATACTCCTCCCAAACAGATTCATTTGTTAAAACTCACATATATTTTGTTTCTTTTAACATTATCATGTGCGTTTTATCATTTGTCAACAATCTTGTAGGAGGAAAATCAAACATGTATCCAGAACTACATTGTCATCAAATAGGTTACCCCCACTCTTCTGGAAGATTTGTTCTTGGGGTGCAAGAAACAGCACAGATAGAAAAGGCTATCTTCGTTTCTGAGGAATCCCAGAATTGAAGATAGCCTTTGTATGTACGAGCGCTTTAGGAACTTACCGTACCAGCGCAGGCCGCTTGGGATCGAACTTCCAACCCGGGATCATGAACTGCATCCCGATCGAGTCATCGCGGGCTCCAAGACAGTTCTCCAGATAGACCTTGTTGGCCTTGAGAATCTGCTCACGGTCCACTTCGATACCAAGACCAGGCTTGTTCGGGATGGCAATGTGGCCGTCCTCAATCTGGGGAGGATTGACCGTAAGCCGTTCGATTCCTTCCTGCCAGATCCAGTGCGTGTCGATTGCAGTCGGATTGCCCGGTACTGCTGCACCCACGTGGGAGATCATCGCCAGGGAGATGTCGAAGTGGTTGTTGGAGTGTGAGCCCCAGGTAAGGCCGAACTCATCGCAGAGCTGTCCTACCCGTACCGCACCGCTCATCGTCCAGAAGTGGCAGTCAGCCAAGGGAATGTCGACACTCTGCAGCTCAAGCGAGTGACCGAACTCTCGCCAATCGGTTGCAATCATATTGGTGGCGGTGGGAAGGCCGGTTGCACGGCGGAACTCACTGAGCACTTCGCGGCCACTATATCCCTTTTCAGCCCCACAGGGGTCCTCACAATAGGAGAGAATGCCATGCATGTCCTTGCACAGGCCGATGGCTTCCTTCAGGGACCAACCACCGTTGGGGTCGAGGGTCATGCGTGCAGCAGGATAGGCCTTCTTCAGCGCCTTGATGACCTCAATCTCTTGCTTTCCCTCAAGAACACCACCCTTCAGCTTGAAATCCTGGAACCCGTACAGGGCCTGGCTTGAGCGGGCAAGCTCAACCACCGACTCCGCATCAAGGGCCACCTCGTGGCGGAGGCGGTACCAGTCGGTACTGTTCTGCTCATCTGCATAGTATGGAAGGTCTGTCTTCTTGCGATCCCCGACAAAGAAGAGATAACCGAGGACCTTCACCCGGTCACGCATCATGCCATCGCCGAGCAGGGAGGCAACAGGAACTTCCAGGTACTGACCCATCAGGTCAAGCAAGGGAGCCTCGATGGCGGTGATGACATGAATACCGGTCCTCAGGTCGAATGTTTGCAGACCGCGCACGTCATTCTCGTCGTTGCCAAGGGCGGCCTTCACCTTGAGAAGCGTCTGCTTGTACTCGCTGAGTTTCGAACCCTCAACCACAGACTTCACATCCTCAAGGGCCTTGGTGATCTTCTGGCCGCCGGGAACCTCACCGACACCGGTATTGCCCTGGCTGTCGGTCAGTATGACGATGTTTCGGGTAAAGTACGGGGCATGGGCTCCGCTCAGGTTGAGCAGCATGCTGTCTTTGCCTGCAACAGGATAGACTTCCATCTTCTGTATATAGGGTATCATTCGTTCTCCTCCTCAGGTAGGTGCGTATGCATAGGTATCTCTTTGATAATCAAAGGCTATAATGGAATTTTTCAATTGTCAATTTGATTTTTATAATTCATTGTTTATTTTTTATAATTTTATTATATTCCATTACCAACCTGTACCTTTCTTGCTATATATCAATTAGGACGTACTATATGGAAAAATTCCTTGTCTAATTACCTTCCTATTTGCCGAAAATACTCTTTGAATTCTCCTCGAAACTATGCAATACTATAATTACGTTATAAATAATGAAACTATTTTCTAATATGCGGGGACACGCTCATGCCAACCGATTCTGACAAGTACAATATCAAGACCGTCGCCAGATGTTTCCAGATTTTGGATCTTGCATCCGAGAGCAGTGGTCCGATATCCATCCAGGATGTCTGTGCAGCACTGGACACCAACAGCAACATGGCTTTCCGTCTTCTGGCAAGTTTGCAGAACTCCGGCTACATGAGCAAGGATCCGTACTCCGGTCTGTATACCCTTTCGCTGAAAACCCTCAAGCTCAGCCGTAGCGCCCTGCAGTCCCAGGAGATACGTAAGGTGACCATGCCGTACCTGGAACTGCTGTGGAACCAATTTCCGAAAGCAAATGTGAACATGGCAGTCTTCTACAATGGTGAAGTGCTGATGCTCGACCGCATCGATACGCAGTCTACTCCCCGCACCTACTTCACGCCCGGCCGCCAGCTGCCCTTCCATTGCAGTGCACTCGGCAAGGTACTCACCAGCGAATTGGGTGAAGCTGAGCTTGACCAGCTCATCAAAGAGAAAGGCCTTCCCAAATACACGGAGAAGACCATCACCGACCCCGTAGCATTCAAGCAGGAGCTTGCAAAGGTACGCAGCGAAGGCGTTGCACGTGACCGAAACGAGTTCATTGACGGAGACAACTGCTCGGCGGTTCCCGTGCGTGGCAGAGACGGTCGGGTTATTGCTGGCATCAGCGTAAGTGCCCTCACCTCCAATATGAGTGTCGAGGAGATTGAAGCAGCCATCCCGCGACTCAAGGACACTGCTTCCAAGATCTCCTATATGATGGGGTATACCACGCAGCCGGTTATGTAACCGACACCATTTGGTCTACGCTGACAAGCGTTGCAAGCTTTGCTTCCCGAAGCTCATACGCATGTTGCTCAAGTACGATTTACTAAATCACACTTTACTAAAACATACTTTAGCAATATGCAGAAGGCTGCCCTTTCGGACAGCCTTCATATTCACTATCTATTGGATTTGATCAGTCAAAAACCTCGTAGCCGCCCTTGACGAGCTCGCTCTTAAGGTTCTCCATCTGCTTCGGAGGAGACGGCATGTTCGGCAGGAAAGGCTTTCCGACCTTCTGTCCCACCAGGTTCGCCAGGTCCTTCGTCGCCACCGGGAAGCTTGACTTGTCCGTGGCAAGACGGATCGGGTTGAGCTTCAGCTGTGCCTCCAAGGAACCCTTGAGGTCTCCTGCAACATACTTGTCGTAGATGGAGCAGACCAGCTTGGGAAGGTAGTTCGCCGTGGAGCACACCGCGCCCACTGCCCCCACTCCCAGACCAGAGTAGATCAGGGTGTCCTTGCCGCACATCACCTTGAAGCCCACATCGGCATTGCGCCTGATGAACTCCATCGTCTGCGTCAGGTCCCCGCTGGAGTCCTTCATCCCCACCAGGTTCGGAACGGTGTGGGCAAGCTCCTCGACAAGGTCCTGGCTCATCGCATAGCCGCAGCGGCCCGGGTTGTTGTAGAGAAGCACAGCTGTCTCGGCCACGCTTGCAGCGATGGCACGAATGTGCTTCTTCAGCTCCTCGTCGGTGGGCTTGATGAACATCGGCTGGAGGATGGAGATACCCTTCGCTCCCATGCTTACTCCCATCTTGGCAAGGCGGATGCACTTGCTGGTGCGGATCGCCCCGATGCCCATGTACACCGGCACTCGGCCGGCAACCTGGTCCATCAGGATGGAAAGCGCCTCAGCCATTTCATCCTCTTCCATCATGTAGAACTCGCCGTTGGAACCGAAGGCGAGGATGCCGCTGCACCCGCCCTCGATCACAAAGTCGACCAAGGAGCGCAGTGCTGCTTCGTCCACCTTCTCGCTCTCGGTAATCGGAGTGAGGATCGGGGGGATGATGCCTTTGATAAAACTCGTGTCCATACGCTCTCCTACTCGCCGATCTTCGTTCCGCTGACCTTTGCATAGAAGCGGGCCAGGGCGCTGTGGTCGTCGCCGCCGAAGCCGTCGGCATGCAGCGTCTCCATCATCTCGCGCACACTTGCGGTGAGCGGGAGCGGGCTTCCCACGCTGTGGGCCGTGTCCATCGCGTTGGCGAGGTCCTTGATGTGCAGATCGATCTTGAAGCCCGGCTTGAAGTTGCTGTCCATCATCATCGGGGCCTTCGCGTTCATCACCGTGCTGCCGGCAAGCCCGCCCTTGATGGCGTCGAACACCAGGTGCGGATCCACTCCGGCCTTGCGCACCAGCGTGAACGCCTCAGCCACTGCTGCGATGTTCAGCGCAACGATCACCTGGTTGGCAAGCTTGGTCGTGTTGCCCGCCCCGATGGGACCGCAGTGCACCGCACTCGCACCCATCACCAGCAGGATGTCCCTCATCTCCTCGAACAGGGCCTTCTCTCCGCCCACCATGATGGCAAGGCTTCCGTCGATGGCCTTCGGCTCGCCGCCCGAGACCGGTGCGTCAAGCATCCTCACGCCCTTCTCGGCGCAGGCCTTCTCCACTTCCTGGCTCGCAAGCGGAGCGATCGAGCTCATGTCGATCAGCACCAGGCCCTTCTTGGCCCCCTCGAGCACACCGTCCTTGCCCAGCACCACAGTCTTCACGTGCGGGCTGTTGGGCAGCATCGTGATCACCACCGGCACCTGCGACGCTACGTCGGCTGAGCTCTTTGCAGCCACGGCACCGGAAGCCACCACGTCGGCTACGTTCGCCGCATTCACATCATAACAAACAATACTATGACCTGCCTTCAGCAGGTTCTTGGCCATGGGCTTGCCCATGATTCCCAATCCAATGAATCCAATCGTCATATGAGTTTCTCCTATCTACGTTAGCGAACCATGCAAGGCTTCTTGCTGTCGAACTTCCAACCCGGGATCAGATACTGCATGGAAACAGCGTCGTTGCGCGCCCCGACCTCAAGCTTTCGATAGACCTCGTTCGCTTTCATCACTGCATCCATGTTCAGCTCAAGGCCGAGGCCGGGAGCGTTGGAAACATGAATCTTTCCGTCCTTGATCTGGTAGGGATTGTTGGTCAGGTACTGACCATCCTGCCAGATCCAATGGGTATCCATCGCTGTGATATCACCGGGCGCTGCCGCTGCGCAGTGGGCGAAGATAGCCAGCGAAATATCAAAATGGTTGTTGGAGTGCGAGCCCCAGGTCAGACCCCAGTCGTTGAGCACCTGGGCCATACGCACCGAGCCGCTCATCGTCCAGAAGTGCGGATCGGCCAGCACGATGTCCACGCTCTTTTCGCATGCCGCATGGTAGAACTGCTTCCAGTCGGTTGCAATCATATTCGTTGCAGTGGGAATACCGGTGCGCATCTTGAACTCTGCCATGGTCTCACGGCCCGAGTAACCGCGCTCGGTACCACAGGGATCCTCGGCGTAGGTGAGGCTGCTCCCTTTGCACAGCTCAACCGCCTCATCGAGCTTCCAAGCCCCGTTGGGATCGATATTGATACGGGCGTCGGGGAAGCGCTTGGCCAAGGCTTCGATCGCCTCCATCTCCTTCGCACCTTCCAGAACACCGCCCTTGAGCTTGAAGTCCTTGAATCCATAGTAGGACTGAAGTGCCTCAGCCTGTTCCACGATCGCCTTGCTGTCCATGAACGGATTGCGGCGAATCTTGTACCAGGGGTTGGAGGAAGAACTCTCATCGAGGTACGGCAGGTCGGTCTTGCGCTTGTCAGCCTGGTAGAAGAGGTAGCCCAGGGTGACGATATCGTCACGCTGGCGTCCATCACCAAGCAAGTCACACACAGGAAGTCCAAGGAACTGGCCCCAGAGGTCGAGCATGGCACACTCAACTGCAGTCTCGGAGTGTACCACGTCCTTCAGGTTTGCCAGGGAAAGGTTCTGCAACCCCTCACTGTTCTTGGAGCGGTTGTTGTGGATGTCGGTCAGGCGCTTGAGCACTGCTCGGTAGCTGCTGATGGACTGTCCGACCACCAAGCTCTTCGACTCTTCCAAAGCCTGGGCAATAGCCTCACCACCATGCACCTCGCCCACGCCGGTATTGCCGCTGCTGTCCTTGAGGATCACCAGGTTGCGGGTGAAGTAGGGAGAGTGGGCTCCGCTGAGGGAGAGGAGCATGCTGTCATACCCTGCTACAGGGATGACCAGCATTTCGGTGATGATGGGAAATTCGTGCTTCGTATGCATTGCTTACTCCTCGCTTGTTGCTTTCTTGGGTTTGTACTGCTTGTACAGGGTGGCGGCCAAACTGACGATGGCCAAAACCAGGAACATGCCGCTGATCGGACGGGTGAATACTTCCAGGAAGTTTCCGTTCGAGTACTCAAGACCACGTCTGAGGTTCGTCTCAAAGGCGCTCTCCAGAATGAAGCCCAGGATGAACGGAGGGGCAGGAACACCGGCCTTTGACATGGCCAGACCGATGATACCGAAGAGGATGAGGCCCCACATGTCAAAGACACGGTTGTTCAGTGCATAGGCACCGATGGCACACAGCACCACGATGAGGGGAAGCAGGATGTTGGCAGGAACCTTCAGCACCTTGACAATGGCTCGCATTCCCAAGTACATGACCAAAGCCATCACAATCATGGAAAGGATCATCGAAGCGAAAATCTGATAGACCGTCGCCCCGTTGGACTGGAACAAGAGAGGACCGGGCTGCATGCCGTGCAGCATGAACCCGCCCAGCAGGATGGCCGTCGCCCCGTCACCGGGAATACCCAAGGTGAGCAACGGGATCATGGCACCGCCGATGGAGGCGTTGTTGCTTGCCTCACTGGCTATGATGCCGTCGGGGATACCGGTACCGAACTTCTCAGGGTGCTTGCTCGATGTCTTGGCCACCGAGTAAGCGATGATGTTGCTCGTAGATCCACCGATGCCGGGCAGGATGCCGATGCCAAGGCCGATCAGGGAGGAACGGACAAAGTTGATGCCCTGTCCCTTGATGTCCTTGAGGGTGAATCCAAGGCCACGCATCTTGTACTCGCGGACCTGGGCCTTCTCCTGTTCGCTTCCTGCGGTGGAGAGTACCTCGCTGATCGCATACAGACCAACCAGCACAGCAAGCAGGTTGAAGCCACTGGTCAGCTGTAGGGAGCCGAAAGTGAAGCGCTTGGCGCTGTCAATCGGAGAAAGCCCCACAGTGGCGAACATCATGCCGAAGAGTGCACTGAGCAGACCCTTGACGATGGACTTGCCGGTGAGTGAGGAGATCAGGGTGAGGGCGAAGACAGTAACGGAGAAATACTCCCACGGGCCGAACTTGATCGTCAGGTTCGCCAAAGTCGGGCTGAGCACAACCATGAACAGCAAGCTGATCGCTGTTCCGATGAGCGAAGCAAACACCGCAAGCCCCAAGGCTCTTCCGGCCTGGCCGTTCTTGGCCATGGGAGAGCCGTCGAAACAGGTTGCGATCGAACTTGGGGTGCCGGGGATGTTGAGCAGGATGGCCGAGATCAGACCACCGCTCATTCCGCCGATATAGATGGCGGTCAGCATCGAGAGGCCGGTACCGCTGCTCATTGCATAGGTGATGGGCAGGAACATGGAGAGTCCTGCAACTGTTGTAAGACCGGGCAGTGCACCGAAGACGATACCGACGGTGGTGCCGATGAAAATCATGATGATGGACAGAGGATCGGTAAAGACGGCTCCAAAGCCTTCAAGCAGCATTCCAAACATGGTTCGTCCCCCTTATCCCAAAATGCCTCTGGGCAAGAACAGCGTGAAGTAACGGGTGAAGATGAAGTAAATCAACACCGATACACCAATGGAGAAGAGGATGATGAAGAGCGCCCATTTCTTGCGCTTACCCTTCTCGGTGAGCAAAAACGACTGTGCCAACAGATAGAAGATACTGGAAAGGATGAACCCGATCCGCTGGTAGAACAGGAAATAGATGAACAGGAAGAGCAGGGAGAGCAAGAGCTTGAGGGGGACAATCTGCAAGAGGCCCTGCAGCTTCGCGCCCTTGGGAGGATCGATGCAGGCGACCTGGTCGGGATCACAGATCTGCTCGTTCTGTCCGCCAGTCCCTTTCTTTTCCTTCCGATCCTTGAGGATGGTGGTCACAATGAGGATGGCACTCAAGGCAATGGAGAGCCAACCGATCATAGCCGGGATGGACTGGGAGTCAAGGCCACGGTTCCCGAAGGGGGTGAAGGTCGATACATTGCGCGACTCTGCAATGTAGAAGATCGAAAGAAGGGCAAAGAAAATTCCCACTCCCAGCTCTTTCTTGTTTGCTTTATTCATAGGATCTGCTCCTTGTGTACGAGCTATGCAGATAGGTGGTCCGGAAACTCTGTTCCCGGACCAACCAATCGATACGATGCGAGCGAATCAGTTATTTGCCCTGGAGCAGGTCACTGATGGCCATCATCTCTTCAAGTTCCTTGGTCCAGTGAGCAACCGTGTCAGCGGTGTTCATATAGGTAGGAGCCTGGTAGAGAGCTGCAATTTCCTTCTGGTAGTCAGCATTGTTGTTGATGATCTTGCCGACAGCGGTGCTGAACTTCTCTACGATTTTGGCATCGGTGCCCTTGGGGAAGAACATCGTGTTGTAGTAGGAGTAGCCAGCGTTCACACCACTCTCGCGGAGGGTAGGCAGGTTGGGAAGAGCAGCAGATCTCTGGTTGCTGACATTGGCGATATACTTGAACTGGCCCTTGTCGACATAGTCCTGGACCATGTTGTACGGCATGGGGATCAGGTCAACGTGGCGGCCGAGCAGGAGCGGGAGGCGCTCACCGGATCCACCGCTGGAAACGACGTTCAGCTTGGCACCAGCCTGCTGCAGACCGATTGCAATCCACTGGGTGGAAGCACCGGTGTTGGCGGTCAGCTTGTATTTGCCGGGGTTCTTCTGGGACTCAGCAATCAGCTCCTGGACATTGTTGAAGGGAGCGTCAGCGTTTGCCACGAGGACTTCGTCAGCAGATGCGGAGAAGACGCAAGCAAGCTCAAAGTCCTGGAAACCGAAGTCTACCATCTTTGCAGCCTGGGCGATGTTCATGGAGAGCTGGGAAACCAGAATGGTATATCCATCATTCTTTGCTTCCTTGACCTGGGCAGCAGCAATGGAACCACCGCTACCGGCAACGTTGGTGACAACGACGGGCTGGCCGAGCTCTTTGGTCAGGTACTTTGCAATTGCACGGGCGTTGTAGTCGGAGTTACCACCGGCAGCAAACGCAACTACGAGGTTGACCGGCTGCTGGGGCCACTTGTCAGCTGCACTTGCAGCAGGAGCTTCTCCCTGTCCGGCAGCCATTACGAACGACATGGCGAGCACAAGAATCATTAGAACTGAGAGTAATTTTTTCATCTCTTCCTCCAGAAGTAATTCTCGGGGTGTCTTTGAAAGACTCCCCATCTACCTCCAGAGTAAAATGACTTTTGATACCTGTCAACAAAAATGATTGTTTTTTCTAGTGTCATTATATTTTTCAGTAGTGTTGTTTGATATTTCAAACCTTTTTATAGGAATTAATCTACCAATCGTCTCATTAGCCCTACAAACCAAGGACTTCAGTATGAGTTATGGAACGTTAAGAGGCTTGCCCGAAAGCAAGCCTTACGTTTCAAAAACAAAGGTTTCTATCGGCTCACCACATGCTGTGGCTTACCCTCCAGGAACGCTTTCAGGTTTTCCACCGCAATATCCATCAGCCGCTGCCTGCTCTCCTTCGGAGCCCAGCTGATGTGCGGCGTGATCAGGCAGTTCTTGGCAGAGAGCAGGGGATTGTCCGCCTTGATCGGTTCCTCGGAGACCACATCCAAGCCTGCAGCATACACCTTGCCGCTGTTCAGCGCATCCGCAAGGTCTTGTTCTACAACCAGGGGACCACGGCTGTTGTTGAGCAAGATGACCCCATCCTTCATGCGTGCGATGGAATCCTTGTTGATGATGCCCCTCGTGCTCTCAAAGAGCGGGCAGTGCAGGGAGATGACATCGCTGGAGCCGAGCAAGGTATCCAGATCAACATAGACATCCGAATTCCCGCTCTGCTGACTCACATCATAGGCGATGACCTGCATGCCGAAAGCCCTGGCGATGCGGGCGGTAGCCTGCCCTATCCTGCCATAGCCGATGATGCCCATCGTCTTGCCGGCCAGCTCGATCAAGGGATAGTCCCAGAAACAGAAATCCTGGTGATTCGTCCACCTCCCCTCTTTCACCGCATCACTGTGGTGCTGTACATGGTGGGCGATCTCCAACAACATGGCAAAGGCGAACTGGGCCACCGCATCGGTACCATAGGTGGGGATGTTGGTCACCGCCACACCCCGCCTCCGGGCGGCCTCGATATCCACCACATTGTAGCCGGTTGCCAATACCCCGATATATTTCAGGTTGGGAGCCATGGCAATGGTCTGTGCATCAAGAGGTGTCTTGTTGGTGATGACGATATCGGCAGAACCTATGCGAGAGAGAATCTGCTGCTGCTCGGTTCGGTCGTAGATGGTCACATCGCCGAAGGCCTCAAAGCCTTCCCATCCCAGGTCTCCTGGGTTCAGGGTATAGCCGTCAAGAATCACGATGGTGTGCTGCATAAGTACTCCTCATCAAGTAGTCGTGGTACTGCCAGTGTAGCAAGGATGAGAACTCCTGTCTTCCACCAAACAAGAACTATGGGCACGTAGGTCATTCAGGAAACAAGCGTGCTGTCATGCATGGTCGGGCACCTCATAGCTGAAGTAGTCGAAATCGGCAATGAAGGACCTTCCGGCAAGATCCTGGGCGCAAAGACCGATGAACGCACCGGTGAAGTGCATCGGCTCCAGATACTCGTCACTGAGAATGGAGGAGTCGAACGAGGGACCAAGCTCCTGCCAGTTCTGCTCATCCAGGGAGTAGGAGAACTGCAGGTGGTCGTAGCGCATGCTCGCCTTCAGGTAGACTCGACTTCCCTTTGGAACGGAAACAGGCTTGACCGGCTCGACCCAGCTTCCTTTGTTGCAGCAATAGAGGTTCAGCACCTCAGCCTCGTCGATACTTGTCTTGGCAAGGTAGAAGAAGTGGCGGTGGTCGTAGAAGGCTATCAGGCCGGCGAGCTGGTTGTAGTCCTTGGGATTGCACTCCAAAGCAGTGACCGCATCATAGCAGAAGCTGGTCTGCCTTCGGGCGACCAGGCTCTGCTCAAAGCGGGAAGTAACCGACTCCTTGCCCCGAAGGCGCAGAAAGCCCGGTCGCTCGGAGAGACTGCACCGCTTCTCATCAAGCTTGAAGCGAAGACTTTGGTAGAGGGGAGCAAGCGTTTTCTGGTCAAAGTCATCACGTACCAGCGCGTTCTTCCCGCTTTCTGATGCTCCCAGATCGGGAACAGATACCACCAGCTTGGGCTCCCTGCCTCCCCCCTCAAGCCTCAGCCAGCCATCGTCGGTCCAATAGACCTTCTGCAGTGCAGCCTCACGGCCGAGGATGCAACGCCCACGGGAAGGAAGCGGGCGGGCACAGAGGTGTGCGATGTACCACGAGCCTTCCTGGGTCTGCACGAGGGACGCATGGCCTGCCTTTTGCAAGGGATTGGTTGGATAGAAGCGGCTGGAGAGCATCGGGTTGTCGGGATCGGTCTCATACGGACCCCAGGGAGAGGATGAACGGGCCATGGAGACGGCATGGTCGTAGAAGGTCCCCCCTTCGGCTGTCATCAGGTAGTACCAGCCGTTGAGATGGTAGAGGTGAGGCCCCTCCACCTTGCCAAGGCCGCTGCCTGCATAGATCAGGCGGCTCTCACCTACCAAGCTCTTTGTAGCCCGGTCGAACTCCTGCATCACGATGCCGGCAAAGTGATCTTTGCCAGAGCGGTAATCCCAGCGATTGCGCAGATAGTAGGTCTTGCCGTCCCCATCAAAGCAGAACGACGGGTCGATCCCCCCGCTGTCAAGGAAGATAGGGTCCGACCA
Organism: uncultured Sphaerochaeta sp.; assembly: GCF_963667405.1. NCBI lineage: Bacteria > Pseudomonadati > Spirochaetota > Spirochaetia > Spirochaetales > Sphaerochaetaceae > Sphaerochaeta > uncultured Sphaerochaeta sp. The sequence goes on from NZ_OY763408.1 coordinate 2,752,258, forward strand.
CGGCCCTTCGATGGCCGGGCTGGTCACCAGATAGTTGTGCATGTCACGCGGCCCGTCATAACCCCAGTTGCGCATGACCGTATAGGTAAGGTAGAACAACCCCTCCTCTTCACAGAAGGTGAGGTCGGGTGCCCAGACCCCTTCTGAGCTCTGGATGCCCCTGAGGTCCAGCTGGCTGGGCCTATCCAAGGCATGGCCGATGAGATTCCAGTCTATCAGGTTGCGGCTGTGATAGAGACAGATGCCGGGAAACCACTCGAAGGTGGAAGTGGCGATGTAGTAGTCATCACCATGGCGAAGGATGCACGGATCGGGATTGAAGCCGGAAAGAATCGGGTTGGTCACTGATTTCATACGACAATTCCTATGAGGTTGGAGAAGGTTACCACCAAGGGGATCGAAATGATCGCCAAGAGGGTGCTGACGATGAAGAGCTGGGAGGCGTAGATGCTGTCCTTGCCGTAGCGCAGGGCAAACATCGTACACGATGCTCCCACTGGGCATGCGCTTGCGATGATGATCGTCAGCAACATGACCGGGTTGAGAGGAAGGAACATGAAGGCAAGGGCAACTGCCAGAGGTACCAGGATGAGCTTGTGGAAGCTGACCAGATAGATGCGGGGGTTGGTGAAGCAGGAGAGCAGGTTGGACTGGGCAAGGGTTGCCCCGGCAACCAGCATGGCGAGCGGGGTGTTCATGCCCCCTACGCTGTCCAGGGCCTGGACGATGACCGTGGGTACGGGAATCCTGAGGATGAAGGTAAGAAAGCCCAGTACCACTCCCACGATTGCAGGACTGAAGAGGTTCTTTGCCGTCTCCTTCACCCCGCTTCTTCCGATCATCAGAATCACCCCGTGGGTCCAGAAGAAGAGATAGAAGACCGTAAGATAGCCGCTGAGATAGAATACCCCTTCACGACCAAAGAGCCCATCGGCCAAGGGGATACCGAAGAAGCCGCAATTTGAGTAGATGATGCTCAGCTTCTCAATTGCCCCACTGAATGACTTCTTGCGGATCACCAGTGCCGCCACCAGAATCTGGAGGAGAAAGGCTGCAAAGGAGAGGGCAAACGAGTACCCCAGATTCACCAACAACTCATGCGAGTAGGTAATCTGGTAGGAGACGAATATCACCGCTGGGCTGACGACCTGCAAAAGGAAGGTCGAAAGACGCTTGGTCAGCGCCTCATCGAAAATTCCCTTTCTCAGGCAGATCACCCCCAAGGCGAGGATGAGAAACATGATCCCGATCTTTTCCAGTACGATGGACAGCATAATCCTTCCTTAGAATGTACAGCGGTTCTTCAGTTTCCCGACCTTATCAGGTGCAAGGAATGTTGTCAGGAACCCAATCCGTTTCAATGAAGAATATGCCATACGTGGGCTAGTATAGCCCGAGTTTCCAAAAAGGCGAGAAAATTATGGACAATTACACGAAGGTGACAGGAAGCGCATAGGTATCCTGTCCCAGCAGGACAGGAACATCGGATGAGCAAAGTATGACCTTGCTTCCCAGTTCCTTGCCCTTGATTTGTGCCAGTACCGAGAAATTCCGTGCATCATCCAGTTTGGGAGTAGCACTCTTCTTGATCTCTACTGGATACAACGTATGGGCATCCTCGATCAGCAGATCAATCTCCTTTCCCTCCTTATCCCGATAGAAAAAGAGAGAGGGTTCTCGCCCGGTATTCAAGAAGCTCTTCAACACTTCGCTTACTACAAAGGTCTCAAACATTGCCCCAGCCATCGCTCCATGCTGCAAAACCTCAGCTGATGACCACTTGGTCAGCCAACAAGCAAGACCAGTATCAAGAAAATAGAGTTTGGGGGTCTTGACGACCTGCTTTTCGACATTGGTTGCGTACGGTTTGAGCAAGTACACAAGCCCCGTAGAAACGAGGATGGAAACCCAGCGTTTAGCTGTCGGTCCAGTAATGCCAACTTCCTTAGCCAAATCAGAATAATTGAGCAACTGACCAGTCCTGCTTGCAACGACGGTAAGAAACTGAAGAAATTGCAACTCATCTCCCACTTGTGCAAGCAAACGCACATCCCGTTCCAAATATGTCTTCACATACGAGCCGTAATAATCTTCTGCTTGCACCTGTTTCGTAACGATTACGGGAAAGGAGCCTTGGTGGATGTATTCCCAAAGCTTTGGAGTAGGACAGGAGCTGGGGCTTTTCCTCTCCTGAATGAACTCGCGAGTGGGAATAAACGGACTGTACAAGGAATCCCCAAATCGCTCTCTCAGCGAAATCCCCAACAATTGGAGAATTCCAATCCTGCCTGCAAGACTCTCACTCACTCGCTGCATCATCGAAAACTGCTGGCTGCCAGTCAGATAGTACATTCCCTGTTCACCACGACTATCCACATCCATTTTCAGGTACGGAAATAATTCTGGAACATACTTGACCTCATCAAATATCCTTGGGCTTTGATGCATGTTCAGAAACGTTTTGGGATCCTGTTTCACTGATAATTGCTGGGATGGGTCATCAAAGGTAAGATACGGAATATCAGGGAAGGAATGATGCAATGCTGTTGACTTTCCTACTTGGCGAGGCCCAGTGACCAGTACGATGGGAAATGAAGCTGCAAAACGTTGCATGGTTTGTACGATATGTCTTGGTATATAGTTCACAAGGACCTCCTTGTTCGGAAAATCTAAAATCCAATATTAGTATATCTTAAATTTTACTACTTGTAAACGAGCCATGCTACTCACTATTTCTTGACAGGATGGCAATGCCTTCTTCATACTGGCGACCATGAAACGAGCCTTGTTCAACCCGGTTTTCCTGCTGTACATCAGCAAGTGCCTCATTGGTACGGTGATCTGCTACGGTTTTTACAAGGCCTTTCCCCAGTACTACCTCTCCTGGTCAATCGTCAGCCTTCTGCTCGTGCTTGCTCCCGACTGGGACAGCTCGATCAGCCTGCCCATCGCCAGGATCAAGGCGAATATCACCGGGGCCCTGATCGGCCTCTTCTGCTTCACCCTTCCCTTCAGCCAATTGGCCAACCTGTGCATCGGGGTGGTGCTCACCATTGCTGTCTGCACGATCATGCGCTTTCCCTCCTCCACAAGAAGTGCCCTTGCAGCCTTGGTGATCGTCTTGCTCCAGGAGATGGGAAAGCCCATGTGGTCATATGCGTTGCAGCGCATTTTTGCTGTTCTGCTCGGATGCTTGGTGGGCCTTGCCCTGACACTTCTCTTTCACTTTGGGGAGCAGAGGTGGAACAAGAAAAAGCCCCTTGCCGAAACAGAGCGGCAAAGGGCTTGAAATCAGGTCATCATGTCTTGGTCAATCCTTCAAAGACGGGGCTCCTGGGTTCCAGGCTTCCTGCAGAATATCCCCAAATGGTGGCATATTCACTGCTATCCTCACCCAATCCTTCCAATTGTTTCAGATATTGGGCTATCGACTTCGATTCGATGATGATTACCGATCCCATCTCCTCAATGACTTTGCTGTGGGGACGGGTATGGTCAAACTCAAAACGGAGAATACGTCTTCCATCCTCAGTGAGGCCGATGGTGCGGTACGTGTTGCTCTTGCCTACACCTGGAAGGTTGAGGGTGTTTCGGTCGGTGGCGATGAACGGAATCTCATCACCCTGGCGGATGATGTCGATCTGTTCGACCATTTCGGATGCCTCACTCATGAACGGTCTCATGACGGCATGGTAGCGCTGGGCAACCTGGCCGATCGAGCTCTCCTCCACCTGTTCCTGGGTGGAACGCGCGTTGGTGGCAAAGAGCTCGCGATTCTCCTTGAAGCCCTTCACCGAGAAGGTGTAGTAAGGCAGCACCCCAATGTCATTGAGCACTTTTCTCAGTTTGGCTGAGTGTCCTCTTCTGCTTGCCTCCACGGTGAACACCTGCTGGTTGGTTACCGCCCAGCCGGCTTTGAGCAATCTGGAAACCGCCTTCTTTGTCTCAGGGGTTACTTCCATGGCAGAAGAAATGTGGGTTTGCACCACACACTGGTCAATGCCCACTTCAGCTGCCTTGATGCGGAAGTCGGCCAATACCTCAACCAGCTCCTTGGTCACACGCTGGGGAAGGTAGACGGGTATCTTGGTCCCGAGACGCACACGTCGCATGGGAGCATACTGATCCTCAAGACTGCGCTTCTCGTTATCCTCCCGCTTCTTTTTTGCCATCTCCAACACAGCATCGAGGATGCTTTTCAGCGACTTTACCGAGCTCATGAAGGCATCCCCACCGGTAATGAGGATGTCCCACAGGTAGGGATCAGTACGGAAGTACTCCATGTTCAGTTCCAACTGTTCCTTCCAGCTCTTTTTCGGTCTGAGCTTCTCCAGCTCGAAGTTGAAACGCCCTCCCTGGAAGTCGTACATCCTCTGGCAGTAGGAGCACAGGCCTCCACACGCCCTTCCCATCGTGTCAGGAATGAAGATGGCTACGTTCGGATAGCGTCGGTGCACATTGTGGGAGGGAAGCAGCCAACCGGCGGCATTGGGTTCACCCGGTTTGGCAATGTCCTCTTTCTCCCAGGCAACGATGGAGCCGAACTCCTCAACAAGGTCACGGCTGTAAAACAGGTAGGCACGCAGGGCAAGGTCGCTGCCTTCATGTTCCTGTTCCTTTGGCTCTCTGGTATCGATGAGCGAAAGGAAATACGGGGTGGCGAATATGGGGATTCCCTTCTTCTGGGCATCCTCCATGATGGTCATCGTCTTCTCATCCAGGCTGTTGTCCAGATACCGGTTGAGTTCCTCTGCACTTCTGATGGCGTAGTAAAGGTGAAAACGGTCCTCCTTCCACCACGCAAGGACCTGCTTGCGTTTCTCTTTCTTGCTCATCCCTTCCTTGAACTGATAGAAGGAACTCTTCTTCTCCTCATGCTCAATCCTGTGAACCAGCAGGTCCACGATCCGGTCCTTGTTCTTCACTCTCCAGGCTATCACCTGCTCATCCAAGCCGCTGGGATGGCGTTCCATCCACTCCTGCACTTGGTTTCGGGTGGGAATGATGCGCTCCTCAGCCCCGCTGAGCTGCGCCATGAGATGAGCCATGTCCTCAAGAAAATCGAGGGTGAAGGAGCATTCCTGGCCCAGCAGGATCTTGCGAAGCAGCAACAAGGGTGATGAGATCACGGTCTGCCCTTTCAGGTTCATGTCCTCGAAGCTCTTGCCTTCGTTGTCGAGATAGTCCATGAGCCGTAGGTAAGCCATGGAGGTGCTCATGAGTTTGTAATAGTCCTGTTCTGTCTGTTCCTCACCGGTATAATATGCCCATGCTTTGGGATACTGCTGCTGCATGACAGCTGAAGTTTGCTCACGAAGCAGTGCAAGCATAGCCGCATCTTCAAGCTTTTGGTCAAGGAACAAGTCGATAATCTGAGGATTGTCGGCCTTCATCTTGGCGACAAGTTCTGCAATGCGTTCTGTATGTCTATTCATGCCCTAAAGATACAGGGATAACTTATCAAGTGTCAAGGTTTAGGTATAATTTGTTCTAATATAATTATTTAAATGCATAGCGTTTCAAGATTTTTTCCTTGGGTTTGGAACGCAATGCCATGACTTGATCATCATCATGATGATCTTAGTACACCGATTCTCATCAATCAACATCGTGTGACAACCAATAAGGCCCGGTTTCATTCACAAGGGATGTATCCCCGGATTCCTGCACCAATAAGAATAACCTGCGACCAGTGGTCGTACTGAACGTTATCTGTTCGTTCGTCGTACCAGTTTGGAAATTACTGCTTGGATTAGCCCTGCCTCCCAAATCAGCAGGGTCAATGATAGTATCCGAGTAATCACAAACGTACAGCATCAGTTGCAGATCAGTGAACATATTGGAAAGTGTAAAGGTGTGGACAGCTCCATCACCGGGGACATTCAGCACCCAGTAATCCATGTCACCTGCTCCGAATATCTCTCCTTTGTGTACGGAAAACAAGATTTCATCTGCATCCTGTATCGAATTGTTCGATTCAGATTCATACACTGAGGGAAGCTCACACCCCCCCAAACCCAGGATACCAATTGCCAGTATTGCCAAGATGTACCGTATTCCCTTCATAGCAGACCCTCCTGCCACTTTCAGTGTCCTATGGCTTTTCGGATTTGTCAGCTGGGACACCACCCCCTTTTGCATTGGTTGTTTGCTTGTACTGAATGTTGCCGGTCCCGTCCCAAAGCAGTATCTTGACACTGTCAGGCTTTGCTTGCCTTGACTATTGTCCATAAACGACGTATCAATAGATGCGTATATACGAATATATCCGAGGTATCATGTTACAATTTCATACACCGTCCTATGCGGACAAAGCGCTTTTTCCCTCGTACAGCAAACACTTTGCCTACGAGTATTTTTTTTCCTATGTAGCTCTCTGGGCCGATGCAATCGGGATTACCATCTGCAAGACAGACACCGCACTCTATCTGCATCTTGAGGAAGACGACTGCTTCCTGCTGCCCATAACGGATGACCTTCCCAAAGCCATCGCTGAATTGGAAAAGCATTGCCAGGAGAGCGGTCAGCGGTTTCACTTGGAATGCGTCCCCATGGATGAGGCCAAGCAATTGGAAGCCATGGGCTACACCATCGAGCATGTCAGGAACCTTGACGACTATCTCTATGAGAGCCAAAAGCTGACCAAGCTCAGCGGAAGAAAGCTCCAATCGAAGCGGAATCACATCTCCCAATTTGAACGCAACTACACCTACTCGGTACGTCCGTTGTGTACCAAGGAGCTGAGGGATGAATGCTACAAGATGGCTTCCACCACATGGCTTGAAAACAAGGATAGCAACACCAAGGAGATCAAGGACGAACTGGGAGCCCTCAAGCGAGCATTCGACCACTGGGACGAACTTGGCTTTGTAGGAATCCTGGTATGTGTCGATCACCACCTCACTGCCTTTACCGTAGGGGAAGTCATCGATGACAAGCTGGCCATCGTCCACTTTGAAAAAGGTGACACCTCGTACATCGGCATCTACTCGGTCATCAACCAACTCTTCGTTTCCCAGTATCTTTCGGATGTGAAGTATGTGAACCGACAGGAAGACGCCGGAGTCGAAGGCCTGAGAAAAGCCAAACTCTCCTACAAACCCGACCTCATGGTCGAAAAGTACCGGGTTACCAAACAGTGATCATAGAATGGGCAACCAAAGATGACCATCAGATGCTCAAGGACCTGTGGAAAGAGGTCTTCAACGAGGAAGAAGCCTTTCTCGAACGCTTCTTCTCCACACGCATCCGTTATGAACACATCTTTGTTGCCCGGGAAGAAGGTGCTATCGTCAGCGCCCTCCACGCCCTTCCCTCCACCTATCTGCAACAGGGGACTGAGCATGACTGCTCCTTCATCGTAGGAGCGGCAACCTATGCCCCCTGGAGAAGGAAAGGCATCATGGGATCGCTGCTGCAGGCTGTCCGGGAAGCATATTCCCATCCCATCACCCTCTTTCCAGCAGTCAGACCCTTCTATGAGGCAAACGGCTACTTCACCACCTCCTCACTGCTGCAGTTCCCGCTCGGTGCTATGGAAGAAACATCTGTTCAGGTGAAGCCCATCGTGTTCTCCGAACTCAACCGGATCCATCGAAAGGCACATGAACAGAACGGCGCCCTCCTTCGTGACGAACAAGGGTGGAAGTTCCTCACCGACGGTTATGAGACTATCGCTGTACAGGATGGCTATGCCTTCCTCAGCGAGGGAAAAGCCGTGGAGGCCTTCACACTCACCAAGGAAGCTGCAGTGCAGTTGCTTGGTCTGCTTTCAGAACGTCAGGTTACTGCAGTGCAGACTCTTTCCACCGACCCATTGGCTGAGCTGTTGGGACAAGAAAAGGCAATGCCCATCCCGATGGGAATGAGCACTGACCAATCGATGCGTGGTGTCTACATAGCTGAACAATATTAGGCCTTACTGCACCACCACCTCGAATTCCTGAGTCCACGTATCCCCGCGGTCATTGGCAAGCTTCAGACTGAACGGGATGACCGTCCCTGCCGCAGCGTCATCGCTGATCACAAAGCGGAACGTATTCGCCTCCCCACGCACCTGCTGCTTCTCCTTCGTGGCATAGCGGCTGTTGTTTGTGCTGCTCAAGCCTGCAGAGAGCCTTCCCAACGAAAGCGTGTCCACCAAGAAGCGCACATGCGGGTTGTCCGAAGAAAGCGTTGCCTTCAAACCGGAAAGATTCACATTGCCGGTATTGCTGTAGGAGAACCCGATGCCGATCTGGGTCTGCTTCGGAAGAGCTGAGGAATTGTAATAGAGGACGGTGATATCCTCAATGGCCATGCGCTTCCACAGCGCCTCATACAGGGCACCCTTTCCCTTCTGCTCATAGGAAGCAGGGTCGGTGATGAGCGAGCCGGTGCTTCGGTCATACCACCCGGCGAAGATGGCAGAAATATCATCGGTTGTCGGTGTCGGAATGGTGACAGGCTCACCTTCCTTGATCAGGACATCCGTGTCGCCCAACTCATCAATAAACCGTACCCCGCCCTCATAGATGGCATACAGGGTCTGGTCGGTGTAGCTCATCGGAATCGTCTCACCCGGCTCATAGGTCACCGCATCGGGGGTAAGTCCCCAACCGGTGAGTACCCCAAGATGGGAACTGTTCATCCTCAGGCTCTGCGCATCGGGAAGCGTGACCTCCAAACCCGGTTGCTTTCGGATCTGTTGGCGATAGGTATAGCGATAGGTCTCCCCCTCACTGGAGAAATCCAGGGTGAGGGTCGGGCGGTAGTACCGGCTGTTCTCGTACAACCAGGCAGCAGCCTCGGCACGCTCGCTCTGAGGCAGTGCCAGCACCTTCTCCAACAGGGCATCACTCGCGTCCCTGTCCATTGTGTAGGCAGAAAGCGCCTCCAGCTTCTCATACGCCTCAAGATAGGCAGTACGGTCGCCCTTGTTGCGCGCATCGGCAAGCGCTCGCTGGGCCTCAGTCGCCTCACGGGCAACCACCTCGTTGAGCTTGTCGTAGGAACTTTTGATCTGCTCAAGGGACGAGGTGCTTACCTCCAGGCCCTGTATATCGGTGAATTGCTTCTCTGCAGTCGGCGTTGCAGCCAGTGCCAGGGTACCGGCAGTCAGGATCACGCCGATCATCAAAAGGATTTTTGTTCGTTTCATAGGCTATCTCCTTTCCTTGCTCTCCTGAATCTATAGCAACAGAAAGCAAATTCGACAACATTTCCCGTATCGTCTTCACCTACTCTTTAACTCTTTGAAGAAATGTGAAGCTGAACCACCCTTCCCTCATAGCTGAGAAGGCCTTCCTCCTCCATGGCTCTCAACGCCCTGCTGACCGAAGTCCGGGCAAAGCCGAGGCGGTCGGCAAGCTCCTTCTTGCTGGAGGGAAGGATCACCGTCGCCGAACCCTGTTGGTACGAGAGCGTCTGCAGATACCCCAACAGGCTCTCTTTCAGGCTCTGCGCAGTAAGCTGCGAAACCGTTCGGCCCAACTCGTGGGCACGATCGCTGATGAGGGCAAGCAGGACAAGCAAGAACTGCTGGTTCTCCTCGCACAGCTGGAGAACCACTGATTTTTTCAGATGAAGAATTTCTGAAGGCGTATCACAGACCACCTGCATCGGATAGCGGTTGTGCGTACCGAACAACAGCGTCGCCCCGTACACCTCCCCTGCCTGCAGCACTTTCGCCTTGAAGACATTGCCCTCTGCGTCGATGCTTTGGATGGAGATGGAACCGGAGAGCACCACATCAAGGGTAGTGCACACCTGGTCGGCAAGATAGAGCAGCTGTCCCTTTCCATATGACGACCGTTTTGCCCCTCCACCCTCCAGGCGAGCCTGGTCAAAAAGGGAAAGAAGAGGGAAATTGGGTAGACTTTCCATCAAATACTCCAAAAGTGTAGCATAGGTAACACTATATTCCATCAAGGCTCTGTATACTAGGGCAACTCAATCCATAAGGAGTGATTACATGTTGGAAACCGTATACAGCTACACAAAAAGTGTGGAAAAGATTGTGGAGAAGCTCGTTGGGGATGACCAGGTGATGATCAACCACGTGGTGCTTGCCAAAGGGGAAGCACTGCCCGAGCACTACTCCGACTCGAATGTCTACCTGATTGTCGTACAGGGAATGCTTACGATTGCGCTTGAAGAGGATGAGCCGAACCACTACCAGAGCCAGGTGGTGAATGTTCCCTTTCATACCAGGATGAACATCTCGAACACCCATGCAGAACCTTTGGAGTTCTTTATCGTCAAAGCCCCGCATCCACGGGTATACAAGGCACAAAACGCATGAAACGCACCATCCAAATCATCGTCCAGGTCCTCTTCCTCATGCTTTTCACTGCCCTGGTGATTACCGGGAAGGTACAGATCTGGATGGCCATCTTCGTGGCCTCTGTTCTTCTGTCAATGCTCTTTTCCCGCTTCTACTGCGGGTGGATCTGCCCGATCAACACGGTGATCAAGCCCATCACCTACCTCAAGAAAAAGCTGAGGATCAAGAGCCTGAAGACACCCTCCTTCCTCAAGAACGGAGTGGTGCGCATCATCATCCTGGCAGCATTCCTCGCCCTGATGGCCATGGTCTTCAGGACAGGGAAGAAGCTCCCGGTCCTTCCTGCCCTGGTAGGCATCGGCTTCTTTTTCTCCCTCTTCTTCGAGGAAGCCCTGTGGCATCACTGGCTCTGCCCGTACGGAGCCATCCTCTCCCTGCCCTCAAGAGCAGCACGCAAAGCCATGGTGATCGACCCCAACCTGTGCACCAACTGCACACGCTGTGCCAAGGTTTGCCCCTCCCAGGCCATCGTGAAGGAAGAGAAGCACCGCATCATCAAAAACGAATGCTTGGTCTGCGGCGCCTGTGAGCGGGTCTGCACCAAGGGTGCGATCAAGTACCGCTGATACGGTAAACAGGGAGAGCGTTTGCTCTCCCTGCGGTTTGTCTGGGTACTGGTGGTATGCTTACTTCTTTTCCCTCCGGAAGCAGAGGAACCAGTCGAGGCAGTACTGATTCTCATCCTTGCTCTCCATGCGTTCCTTGGCGGTTCCACAGCTGCCCGGGGTCGGGATGATGACGTCATCACCGGGTCTCCAGTTTGCAGGAGTTGCAATCTTGTCCTTGTCAGCCTTCTGGAGGGCGAGGACAACGCGCTTGATCTCGTCAAAGTTGCGTCCAAGGGAAGCGGGATAGAAGAGAATGGTCCTGACCACACCGTTGGGGTCGATGACAAACACTGCACGTACAGCCTGGGTGGAGGATTGGGACTGGAGCATGCCGTACTTGCGTGCCACGTCCATCTTGATGTCCTCGATGACGGGAAACTTGACCTCGATGCCCTTCATGCCGTTCCACTCCAGCTCCTGAATCTTTCGCAGCCATGCAATGTGGGCATACAGTGAGTCAATGGAAAGACCTACAAGCTCAGTGTTGAGTGCCTTGAACTCATCTGCCATGGAGGCAAAGGTCATGAACTCGGTGGTACAGACCGGAGTGAAGTCTGCCGGATGGCTGAAAAGAATGACCCACTTGCCTTTGTAGTCTTCAGGAAAGTTGATCTCACCCTGGGTGGTGACCGCGTGGAAACTGGGAGCCTTGTCCCCGATCAAAGGCATGCTGGTGTAGTTCTGCATCTCGTCCATGTGTATATCTCCTTGTGTGTTGTGAATTGGTATGGTCTAATAGTACGGAGTCTCATTAATAAAAGCAAGTACTTATTGATACTTTTTATTATTAAGATTTATTTGTACTCCTTTATATGGATTTTCCATACATGCCAGAGAAGAATCCTTGGAGAGCCCAAGAAAACCCGTGTCAAAGCCCACAAAGCACGGTACACTTTCGGCCATGGGAAAGAGTGTAGGAAGAGCGGAAGTGGCAAAGGCGGCAGGGGTATCGGAATCGACGGTATCGCGTGCGCTCAACGACTCGCCGCTCATCAGTGATGAGATCAAGAAGAAGGTACGAAGCGTAAGCGAACAACTGGGATACTTCCCCAGTCGCACCGCCACGCTGTTTGCAAGCAACAAGAGCTTTGCCATCGGTTTTGTCGTCCCCTACTATCCAAGCATCATGCCCTTCACCCGCCCCTACTTTCCCAGCTTGCTCGATGGGTTGCTTTTAGGAAGCCTGGAGCACAACTATACGATCAGCATCGTGTTTGAGAACCATCTGGGTCGCTACCGCTCCTACTATGAGCTGATCAACAGCCACAGCTATGACGGACTGGTTTTCGCCATCACCAAGGACCAGTTTCCCGAGTTGCAGCCGCTCATCGACCGCGCCCTACCCTTTGTCCTGGTCAACAACTACCAGGCGGGGGCGGCAAGCATCTATGCCCGGCCTGATGTAGGAATGACCAAAGCCTTTGATCATGCAACCAGCCTCGGTCACTCGCACATCGGCTATATCACCGGGGACCTGCAGTTCAAGAACGGAAAGGATCGGCTTGCAATGTTCGAGCAGCTGGCAAGACGCTACCACTGCACCACCACCATTGTGGAAGGGGACTTCTCCCGCAGTTCAGGGTTTGATGCATTCCAGCAGCTTTCCCACGGGCCGTCCTTGGTCATGACAGCCAGCGACCGCCAGGCCTTCGGTTTCTTCCAGGCGTGCACCGAGCATGGAAAGCGGGTCCCCCATGATCTCTCGGTCATCGGATACGACAACTTCCAGCCGGCAAGCACCAGCGCACCACCCCTGACCACGGTGAACCATCCGATTACCGAGATGGGAAGACAGGCAGTCCTGATGCTGGTCAGCATGATCGAGCAAGGGAAGGCCGGCGAGCAGAAGTGGGCGGATACGGATCTGGTGATCCGACGTTCCACCACGCGCTGCGGAGGACAAGGATGAGACTGGTCATGATCGGTTGTGGTGGCATGGGAAACTACCAGGCAAAGAAGTTCACCGAGTTGGGAGTGCAGATCGTGGGTGCCATCGACCACAACGAGGAGCACCGCAGTGGCTTCTGTGCTGCCTATGGTGTTCCCCATTCGTTGGCATCGCTGGAGGATCTTCCCTTCTTCCAAGGCAAGGCGGATGCCATCAGCTGCTGCCTGTCTGATTCGTTGCACGCTGTGTGCTGCAAGCAGGCCTTGGGTCTTGGCTTTGCAGTCTTTTGCGAAAAGCCGCTTGCCACGTCCATGGAAGAAGCCGCTTCCCTAAGCGTGCAGGCGAAGGATCTTCCCTTCATGGTCAATTTCTCCAAGCGCAGCACTCCCGCCCTTGCCGCACTCAAGCAGGTATTGGAAGAGAGAACGCTGGGAGAGATTCAGCAGGTTGAGATTGCCTATCTGCAAAGCTGGCAGAAGAGCCATGTCTGGGGTGACCCGCAGGAGATCTTCCGCTGGAAGTGGAGATTGATCCCCTCCTACAATCCCGGTGGGTGCCTCTCCGATTTGGGAAGCCATCTGCTGGACATCCTGTTTCTCCTCTTCGGTACGGTGGACTTCGAGAAAACGGAAAAGAAAGTCTGCGACGGTGTTCCTCTCGCATATCAGGCAACCCTGACGGTGGGAAATGCAACTCCTTGTACCCTTACCTGCTCATACTGTGATGAAACGTGGGACGATTCACTGCAGCTGACCGTGAGGGGAAGCCTTGCCTCAGCATCGCTGAACACCTCGCTCGACCGAAAGCACATCCAGTTCACCACAGCGGGACAAGAGAGCCTTCCGGTCAGTTCCCCTCCCCTTGCTTCTGCGTACCAGAACTTTGTTCGCTGGGTCGATGGAGGAGTACCGGGGAAACCAGACCTGGAGGATGGGCTTCGTGTCCAAGCATTGTTGGAGGAGATGAACCGATGAGCATAGCGATAGGGGCTTTGGTGGCGGCAAAGGAACTGGACAGGGAGCACCTGGCCTTCCTGAAGCAAATGGGCTGTGAGACAGTCGGCATCACCTTCTGGGAAACACTGGGGGAGACAGACCTCATCGCTCTTGCAGAGCTGGTCAACGAAGCCGGACTTCCTGTTTCCGCCCTATCCGTCTGGGGAAACCCCTTGGCAAACCCCAGCACGGCAGAGGGTTGGAAGACCCTCATCCGACATGCTTCACTCTTTGGTTCTCCCTTCGTCACCGGCTTTGCAGGAAGAGTCCCCAATGCCAGCGTCGAAGAGTCGATCCCGGCTTGGAAAGATCTCTTCTCCGACTTGCTGGAGGAAGCATATCGCTGTGACTGCAAGGGACTGCTCATGGAGAACTGCAGGATGGGGGATGTGTGGAAACGGGGCAAGTGGAACATTGCCATCAATGATGATGCCTGGACGCTGCTCTTCTCCAATCTGGATGATGAACGGCTGGGCTTGGAGTGGGAGCCCTGCCACCAAGTCGAAGCATTCGTCGATCCCCTCGACCAACTGAGGCGTTGGTTGCCGAGGATCAAACACATCCACGGCAAGGATGCCTGCGTTGACTGGACCCGTCTCAAGACCTTTGGGCTCTATGCAAAGCAGAAAGCCATCATGACCACGCTCCCCGGCTCGGGCGATACCGACTGGAAGGCGCTTTGCACGGTGCTTCAGAACTCCGGCTATGAGGGAAGCATCGATCTGGAAACAGAAGGCTCTTCGTTCTTCGATGACCCTCCATCCAAAACCCAAGCTCTCTCCTACCTGAGATCCTGCAGGTCCTGATACGTCTTGGTTTTCTTCCCAATGAGGGGATTTGCAGGCCAATTTTCCTTGCGAAAGGTCAAAAACGTGGTACCATAGTCTCGTGCAAACGAAAAAACGCGAGCTTCTGCACCGCAGAATGCACGCACGTGCATAGGAGGAACCATGGAACAGATTGCATACGGAATGATTGGAGGAGGACCAGGCGCTTTCATTGGGGATGTGCATAGGAAAGCCATCCGCATCGATGGGCTTGCACAGCTGAAAGCCGGTTGTTTTTCCCGTGATGCTGCAAAGTCGAAAGCCTTCGGCGCAGAACTGGGCATTGAAGCTGATCGCCTGTACACCGACTACCAACAGATGGCCAAGGCGGAAGCAAAACGCAGCGATGGCATCAGATTCGCCGTCTGCGTAACCCCGAATGCCTCACACTATGAGATCTGCAAGGCCTTCCTCTCCGAGGGTATCCATGTTGTCTGTGACAAGCCTCTGACCTGGACGATTGAACAAAGCCAGGAGCTTTCCGACATCTGCAGAAAGAAGGGACTGCTGTTTGCCGTCACCTATACCTATACCGGCTATCCTGCGGTGAAGCAGATGCGCAAGATGGTGAAGGACGGTATGCTCGGAACAATCCGTTTCGTAAACGCAGAGTATCCGCAGGACTGGCTTGCCAACCCGGTTGACGAGCACAGTTCGATAGCTCCTTGGCGCATGGACCCGAAGGTTTCGGGCATCTCCAACTGCCTTGGGGACATCGGGAGCCATATTGAGAATATGGTGGCAACCGTCACCGGCCTGAAGATCAAGCGTGTCTGTGCACGCCTGGACTCCCTGGTCGAAGGACGGACATTGGATGACAATGCATCGGTCATGGTTGAGTACGAGAACGGGGCGAAGGGCCTGTACTGGTCAAGCCAGATTGCATTCGGGTATGACAATGCCCTGAGAATCCGGGTCTTTGGGGAGAAGGGTGGCCTTGAATGGGCCCAGGAAGACCCCGACCACTTCTATTTCACCCCCAAGGATAGTCCGAAACAGAAATGGAGCCGTGGCCGCGACCAGTTTGCACCGGAAGCCCAGCAGTATTCGCGTGTTCCCAGTGGACACCCGGAGGGGCTGTTCGAAGCGTTTGCAAACATTTACAAACCGTTCGTACTTGCCCTGGCAAAGCATCTGAAAGGAGAGAAGCTCTCCTCTGCAGACCTGGACTTCCCCAGCGTGGAGATGGGCCTGGACGGCGTAGTGTTCATCAACAAGTGCGTAGAAAGCAGCAAGGCTGGCTCCGTGTGGGTCAACGTATAACACAAAACTAAGGAGATGATTCCATGGCAAGGATGGTAACGATTTTCAGCGGTCAGTGGGCTGACCTTCCGTTTGAGACACTGTGCAAGACTGTCAGCGAGATGGGATATGATGGCGTGGAGATTGCCTGTTGGGGTGATCACATGAACGTGGAGAAGGCTGCAAAGGATCCTACCTATGTAGCTGAGAAGCTCGCGGTCCTGAAGAAGTACAATCTTGGCTGCTATGCCTTGGGCAACCATCTTGCCGGCCAGTGCGTCGGTGATGCGTTCGGCGATCCCCGTCTTGCAGGCTTTGCTCCCAAGAGTCTTGCCGGCAACGACCAGGCGATCAGGGATTGGGGCATCCAGCAGATGAAGTATACCGCCCAGGCGGCAAAAAACATGGGATGCAAGGTGGTGACCGGCTTCATGGGTTCCCCCATCTGGAAGTATCTCTATTCGTTCCCTGCGAATTCGGACAAGCTCATTGAGGATGGGTATCAGGAAATCTATGACCTGTGGACCCCTATTCTGGATGAATTCGACAAGGCAGGGGTGACATTCGCCCTTGAGGTACACCCCTCTGAGATTGCCTATGACTACTACAGCACCGTAAAGCTTCTTCAGACCTTCAAGGGAAGAAAGACGCTCGGACTGAACTTCGATCCCAGCCACCTGCAGTGGCAAGGAGTTGATCCCGCTCTCTTCTTCCGCGATTTCGCCTCCTCGATCTACCATGTGCATATCAAGGACAGCGTGGTCAAGCTCGATGGCAGAAGCGGCATCCTCGGCTCCCACCTTGCCTTCGGCGACCTGAGACGCGGTTGGAACTTTGTCTCCCCCGGTCATGGTGATGTGAACTTCGACATGATCATCCGCGAGGCGAATGCAGCCGGCTACCACGGCCCGCTCTCCGTCGAATGGGAGGACAACGGGATGGACAGGCTGTTCGGGGCCAAGGAAGCGCTCGAACTGGTGAGAAAGATTGACTTCGAGCCCTCGAACGTGGATTTCGACGGGGCAATGGAGAATTGATGGGCGAACCTACGATCCTGCTGGACCTGGAAGGCATAGTCAAGGAGTTCTCATCCGTCCGTGTTCTGGACCGGGTTTCCTTCGGTATTGAAGAGGGGGAGATCATGGGACTGATCGGGGAAAACGGCGCAGGCAAGTCGACGTTGATCAAGATCATCAGCGGCATCTACCAGAAGACGGATGGAACCATCCGTCTTGGTGGACAGGTCGCCGAGATCCCCGACTACATCACGGCGAAAAAACTGGGGATCGGAATCGTTCCCCAGGAGTTCAACCTGATCAACTACCTGACCGTCTATGAGAACATCTTTCTCGGCAGTGAACTGCACAAGGGCCTTTTGCTCGACAAGACTTCCATGCGCAGGGAGGCTGAGGCACAGCTGCAGCTTCTGAAGATGCCTTTGGATGTGAACAAGCTGGTCAGCAACCTCTCGGTTGCAGAAAAGCAGATGGTTGAGATAGCGAAGGCCATGATCCTCGATGCCCGCATCCTCATCTTTGATGAACCCACCACCACCCTCACCGCTGTGGAGGTGCAGACACTGTTCGACCTGATGCGCAAGCTCAAGCAGAAAGGGGTGACGATGATTTTCGTCTCCCACAAGCTGCAGGAGATCCTGACCATTTGCGATCGGGTGACGGTGCTTCGGGACGGAAAGCTTGTCAGCGTGGATAAGGTTGGCGATCTCACCACCCAGGCCTTGGCCAAGAAGATGGTGGGGCGTGACTTCAACCAGGTCTTTCCGGAGAAGATCGACAGCACGGGTAAACCCAAGATCCTGGAAGTGGAGAACCTCAGTTCAGGCACGGTGGTCAAGGATATCTCGTTCGATCTGAAAAAGGGTGAGATCCTGGGGTTTGCAGGACTTGTAGGAGCCGGGCGCACCGAAACCATGGAAGCGTTGATGGGTCTGAGGAAGACCGAGAAGGGATCGGTCCGCATCCAGGGCAAGGCGGTAAAGATCCGCAGCGCCAAGGATGCGGTCGCCTATGGTCTGGGGTATATCAGCGAGGACAGGCAGGGCAAGGGAGTGGTCATGAACTACGACATTCCCAAGAACATCAGCCTCATCTCCCTGAAAGAGAAATACCTCAAGCGTGGCCTGATCGACAAGAGCAAGGAGGACGAGGCATCCGAACACTACATCAAGGAGTTCAGGATCGTCGCGGCCTCCAAGAAGTCCCAGCTGAGGTTCTTCAGCGGTGGCAACCAGCAGAAGGTCTATCTCTCGCGCTGGATGGATACCGATCCCTCGATTCTCATTCTCGATGAGCCGACCCGCGGCATCGACATCAACTCGAAGAAAGAGATCTATGAGTTCATCCACCGCCTTGCAGAGGAAGAGATCAGTTGCATCATCGTCTCCTCCGAGATGGAGGAGATCATCGGGATGTGCAACCGTGTCTATGTGATGCGGGAGGGGAAAATGGCCGGCTGCCTCGAGAAGGAGCAGGTCACCGAGGAAAACATTGTGTTCCAAGCAACAGGCATAAAAAAGGTGTAGTGCAAGATGGGTGAAAACAAAATCGTTTCCTATATCAGAAAATTCAGGTTCAAGGACCACTCACTGGGGATGGCGTTCATCATCCTGATTGTCATCGCCACCTTTGTGGGATGGCCCAACTTCCTGAAGGTCAGGAACCTGACGAACATCCTCAGGCAGATCTCCTATACCGGGATCATCAGCCTCGGGATGACGCTGATCATCATCAGCGGAGGCATCGACCTCTCCGTTGGTTCCATGGCAGCCTTCGTGGGAGGAATCTCAATCTTCTTCCTCAACCTCTTCGGCCCCACCTCGACACTGGGCATCGTGCTGACCTTTCTCTTCGCCCTCTTCCTGGGATCTGCCTGCGGGGCGCTCAACGGCATCATGGTGGCGAAGTTCAAGATGGCACCGTTCATTGTCACCCTCGGTACCATGTCGATCTTCCGCTCCCTGATCCAGTACTTCTCCAATGCAGGAACCATCCTGTCGGTGAATATGGACTATGGCAAGCTCGGAAGCAGCATGTTCCTCGGTCTTCCGATCCCTGTCTGGTGCTTCATCATCGTCGGCATCATCCTGCATGTCGTGCTCAACCATACCAGCTTCGGCCGTTACCTCTGTGCAACCGGAAGCAACGAGCAGGTGGCCAGGTATTCGGCAATCAACGTGGCAGTGGTCAAGTTCCTTCCCTATGTGATCACCGGTTTCACGGTAGGCGTGACTGCAGTCATGTGGTCGAGCCGTCTGAACTGCATCAATCCCAGCGACTGTGCCGGCTACGAGATGGACGCCATCGCTGCTGCGGTCATCGGCGGTACGCTGATGAGCGGGGGAAAAGGGAGCATCATCGGTACCATGATGGGTGCCGTGATGCTCGGCATCATCAACAACATGCTGGTCATGGGAGGCATCAGTGCCTTCCTGCAGCAGGCTGTGAAGGGTTTTGTGATTATTGTTGCGGTACTGCTTCAGTACAACAACGGTAACAAATAAACAGGAGGATTGGAAATGAAGAAAGCATTGGTAATCGTTCTCTGCTTGGTCTTCTCGGTTGGCTTGGTGTTTGCCCAAGGCGTCAAGGAAACAAGTGTTCCCAAGATCGGTATTGCAGTACCTTCTCCCGACCACGGTTGGACCGGTGGTATCGGCTGGTGGGCTGACAAGGCTGTCAAGGAACTGCAGGAGCAGTATCCCGGCAAGTATGAGTTCAAGGTTCTGCATGCTGACGGCTATGCAAAGCAGATTTCCGATGTCGAAGACCTGATGGTCTGGGGCATGGATTATCTGGTCATCCTCCCCCACGAGTCCGCTCCGCTGACCCCGGTGGTGAAGGAAGCACACGCCTCCGGCGTGAAGTGCATCGTTGTTGACCGCGGTCTGACCGACACTACGTTCGGGTATGTCAATCTTGCAGGCAACAACCCTGAGATGGGCAAGGTCTCCGGCATCTTCATGCGTGACTACATGAAAGCCAACAAGCTGACCAAGTACGTCGCCATGGGTGGTATGCCGGTCGTCATCGACGGCGAGCGCATGAATGCCTTCTTCGACGAGATGACCAAGGAACCGACCCTGGTCAACCTCGCTGGTGGCAGAAGCTACGATTTCGCCGACTGGTCGACACAGAAGGGCCTCGAACTGATGGAGAACTACATCCAGATGTATCCCGAGATCCACGCTGTATTCTGCCAGGATGACGATGTCATGACTGGTGTTCTGCAGGCTATCAAGGAGAGCGGCCGCAAGGACATCAAGCTGGTATTTGGTGGCGCCGGTTCGAAGGCAGCCTATGAGATGATCATGAACAACGATCCGCTGGTAAAGGCAACCGCCACCTACCATCCGTCGATGGTCTATGATGCGATCATGTACTGCCTCGATGTTGCCGAGGGAAGAAAGAGTGCAGATTTCCACACTGCAAAATCCCCGACTTCGGTGGTACTTCCCTCCGTTTTGGTCGACAAGAGCAACGTGATGGATCACTACGACAAGGATTCTGTGTTCTAGGTCATGGGTTTTTCACTCGATTCCCACAGGCTGTTGGTTTTCCAACAGCCTGTTTTCGTCAGCAAATGCACGCAACGCATGTCGAAACTTCTTGTCCAGCTTGCGCTTATATGGATATGATACCAAATAGGAGTAGTTCGATCAAAAAGAAAAACAGCCTCACCCGCCGATTTGTCATTGCCTTGATTCTTATTCTAATGGCACTGCTGACAATCGGGTACATCAAGCTCTCCCTCACTGCCAAAGCGATTGAAACCAATCGCATGGTGAACCATACCTATTCAGTCATCACAGAACTGAAAACACTCACCCGTACCTTCCAAAACATCCGTATTGCCGAGCGAGGCTATCTGCTTACCGGCGATCGCATCTACCTGCAGGAAATCGGGGTCAGCACCTACTCCTTCGACCAGCATCTGATCAAGCTGACGATCCTTACCCGCGGGCATGCAGAACAACAAGCACGACTGAAAGAGCTGGACAAAACCTTCGACCATCTCATTACCGATGCGGTGCAGCCACTGTTGCGTTACCGCGACGAGATGCAGCATGACTTCGACCTGTTGTTGGAAAGCGACAAGCTTCCCGGACTTATGGAAGTCTCAAAATCCATCACCAACGAGCTGGAATCGATCCTTGATGCGGTTGAGAATGAGGAGTATTCCCTCCTGGAAATCCGTACCCTTGAGATGGAATTCTGGTATGATCTCGACCGGGTCGTAACGCTTCTCGGTCCCCTGTTCATCATCCTCATCACCTTCTTTGCAGGGCGTGGGGCGCTCAGGAAACTTGAGCGCTACCGACAGCAGCAAGAGACCGACCAGCAGGATCTCAGGGATGCACGTGACCGATTCGCCAGCGTCATCACCGGATCGAATCTCGGCACCTGGGAGTGGGACCTCTCCACCGGGGATATCCAGATCAATGCAACGTTTGCCGAGCTCTTGGGGTACCAGCTCAAGGAACTGGAGCCCATGACGTATGACAAATTCAAGGAACTCATTTTTGCAGAGGACCTTGATCGTGCGCTTCAGATCCTCTCCAAGCACTACAAAGGAGAGTTGGAATACTTCAGCTGTGACTTCAGGATGCACCACAAGGACGGCCATCCAGTGTGGATCCTCGGCCGAGGCAAGGTAATCCGCTTTGATGAGAATCACAAGCCGATGGTGATGACCGGTACCCATGCCGACATCTCCAAGCGGGTGGCGGATGAGCAAGCGCTTGCCCGGAGCGAAGAGGAAAACCGCAAGCTGTTTGAGGCAATGAACCAGGGCTTTGCCTACTGCCAGATCCTTACGGACGAAAACGGCGTGCCGAACGACTATCGCATCCTTCGTGCGAATGAGAATTTTGAGTTGCAGACCGGATTGGCAGCCAGTGCTTCCGTCGGAAAACGCATCACCGAACTCATCGATGTGGTGGAGCCCTACTGGTTTGAAAACAACGGCAAGGTTGCCCTTACCGGCCAGTCCATGACCTATGAAGCCTACAATGCAGGGCTTGGACGCCTCTTCAGAATCTCCGCTTTCAGTCCGGAATACGGACATTTTGCTATGATCATTGACGATATCACCCAGCAAAGGGCTACCGAGCAGCAACTTGCCTATGAGAAGACACTGTTGGAGACAACGTTGCTGTCGGTAGGCGATGGAGTCATCTCCACCGATGAGAAAGGCAGGGTCCAGTTCCTCAACAAGGCAGCAGAGGAGTTGACCGGATGGTTGAGTGATGAAGCGAAGGGACGAAACTTCGAGGAAGTGTTCAGGATTCTCTGCGGCAAGAACCGCATGGTTTGTCCCAACCCCGTTGAACAGGTATTGAAGGAAGGAAAGCGCATCGAGCTGGCTGAGGATACCATCCTCATCGCGCGCGATGGCTTTGAGCGTTACATCAATGACAGTGCCGCCCCCATCTTCAATCATACCCATGCGATTACCGGGGTGGTCCTGGTCTTCAGGGACAGCACTGAGCAGCGCAAGAAACAGCATGAGATCATTTCGCTGAGTTTCACCGACTCACTGACAACGCTGAACAACAGGCGCTACTACGACCAGATCAAGAGTGAAGTGGACAAGGATCCCTTCTACCCGCTTACGTTGGTGGTGGCCGATGTCAACGGACTGAAACTCACCAACGATGCATTCGGGCATGAGGCTGGGGATGACCTGCTGCGCAAGGTTGCCGAAGTACTGAAAAAGACCTGCCGTGAAGATGACATCATAAGCCGCATTGGGGGTGATGAGTTCGTACTTCTCCTTCCCCAGACTGACGCCTTGCATGCCCAGGCCATCGTAAAACGCATCAACGATGCTCTGCTCAAGGAAGAGATCAGGGGAATCCAGGTTTCCGTGTCCTTTGGATATGCCGTCAAGGAAGAGGAAGAACATCTCTTTGAGGATACCTTCAAGATTGCCGAGGATGTCATGTATCAGAACAAGCTGTCCAGCAGCACGGTGTTCAAGAAGAAGGTCATCAACTCCTTGCTTGAACGTCTCTTCAGCAGGGACAGCACCAGTGAGGAACACAGCAAGCTGGTAGGATCCTACTGTGCAGCCTTTGCCCGTGAGCTCGGATATCCGAACGATGAAGTGGAAGAGATGCAGCTGGCAGGCATCTATCACGACCTTGGCAAGATTGCCATCGATCCCTCCATTCTGACCAAGAGTACCGATCAACTCACCAAGAGTGAGGCACTGGAGCTTCGCAGGCATGCTGAGATAGGGTATAACATTCTCCGAAGCGTTGGAGAGTACGCCTCCTTTGCCGAGGCAGTTCTCTACCATCATGAGCGCTACGATGGGAATGGGTATCCACAGGGGTTGAAACGGGATGAAATCCCCCAGCAAGCCCAGATACTGGCCATCTCCAATACCTATGCCGATCTTACCGGGCCGAATTTCGAATCACACCAGCTCTCACAGAAAGAAGCCATACCCTTCCTTCGAAAGAAGGCGAATACCCTTTTCAACCCGGATTTGGTTGAGTTCTTCATCACCAAAGTCCTTGACAAGACACAAAGCTGACCTACCATAAGGGAATGGACACACAATCTGCATTGATATCCCTCCTCAAGGAGATGATCGCCATCCCCAGCCCTTCGGGAGAAGAAGGAGCTCTGGTGGAGTTCCTTGCCCGAAGCTGCAAGGAACTAGGGTTTGATGAGTTGCATATTGACCGCTACGGAAGCCTCACCGCAACCATGGTCGGTACCAAACCCGGAGCCCATCTTCTGCTTGATGGGCATATCGACACGGTAGGGGTGGAAGATCGCCCTGCATGGAAGCACGATCCTTATCGGGCAGAAATTGCCGACGGCTTGCTGTATGGACGGGGAACCAGTGACATGAAAGGGGCTTTGTGCGCCATGCTCCTGGCTGTAAGTACCTATGCAAAGCAGACCAGTCATCAATTTGGTGGCCGGATTTCGGTCTCCGCCACCGTCTGTGAGGAGTGCTTTGAAGGTATTGCCGCCCGACTGATAACGAAGCGATGCAATCCCGATGTTGTGATTGTGGGCGAAGCCACCGAATGCAAGCTTGCCATCGGACAGCGAGGAAGGGCTGAGATTGTCCTGCAGACCTTCGGCAAGAGTTGCCACTCCTCCAACCCCGAGCAAGGAAGCAATGCGGCCCTGCACATGATGAAACTGCTCCCCTATCTTGAACAGATCGAAGAGCCCTTCCATCCAGTCCTGGGGAAAGGCATCCTGGTGCTTACCGACCTCATCAGCTCTCCCTACCCCGGTCGTTCGGTCCTTCCCAGCCTCTGCACTGCGACATTCGACAGAAGGCTGGTTTGTGGGGAAACCCAAGCGTCGATACTTGCATCCATCCAAGAAGTGATCGGAAGAGCAAAACAAAAGGACCCAGCGCTTGAGGCAAAGGTGTTTCTTGCCGAAGGGTCGATGCACTGTTATACCGGTGAGGAAATCAGCGCAGTCCGCTTCTTTCCTGCCTGGCTGTTGGAGCCGGACCATCCGGTGGTCCGTACCGGCCGCAAAGCGCTTCGGGAAGCAGGCCTCCCAGACGAACTCTCCCACTACAGCTTCTGCACCAATGCAAGCCACTTCTGTGCAGAAGCGGGCATACCCACCCTTGGATTCGGGCCTTCATTCGAAAGACTTGCCCATGTTGCGGATGAGCATATCAGCGTGGAACACTTACGCTTGGCTTACCGGGGGTACCTCAGCCTGCTCTCCCATTTTTGTCCGTGAGGAATACCTTCCATAGACAAGGCCCACCAAGGCAAGCAGGATACCGCTGACCACCAGCAAGGACTCAACGGAGACCCGGTCCGCCAAGGGACCGAAGATCAGGATGGCAAGGGGAATGGAAGCCCCACTGATGATTTGCACAATGGAGAACACTCTTCCCAGCTTCTCCTCGTCACATAGCTCCTGGATCATGACAATCTCTGCCGTGTTGAAGATGGGAACGAAGAGACCTCCCAAACCCATGATGATCAGATAAACAAGGAAATTGGGTGCTGCGCCAAGCAGGGCAAAGCAGATGCCGAAGGCAAGAATGGAACGGGCGATCACCTGCACCTTGTTGGAGAATGTTCCCTTCAGCGAAACGAGAATGCCCCCAAGCAAGGCACCACCAGTCCACACCATCTCATTGGCTGTCAGTCTCCAAACCTCTCCTCCAAAGGTTCGTTCGACCATCAGTGGGGTGAGGATTGCTGCCGGGGTGATCAAAAAGAAAGCAAATCCATAGCAAATGAGCAACGCCCTGAGGATGGGGTGGCTGAAGGAGTAGGAAAGCCCTACCTTGATGTCGTACAGGACACTCTGGCCGCTCAGCTCCCGCTTGGGCGTTTCCACCTTGATGAAGCTGAAAATGACCACTGCAAGCGTTGCGGTGATTACATCGAGGAAGAACGTGGAAACCAATCCGAACAGGCCAAGCATCAGGCCACCGACTGCCGGGGAGAGAAGCATCAGAGCTGAATTGAGGCTCTGGTTGATGCCTTGGATTCTCACCAAGTGCTTTTCCTCAACCAATTGGGGGATGATGGCGTTGACCGCCGGACTTTGGATGCCTCCTCCGATGCTGCGTACCACGGAAACAGAGAGCAAGGCATAGATCGAACCGGATCCTGCTGAGAACAGGAGGGCGAGAATAAGGGTGGCAAAGGCAATGAAGCTGTCCGAGAGCATGATCAGGGTTTTCCTGTTGTAGCGGTCAGCCCATACCCCGCTGTAGAGGCTGATGATAAGGTGAGGTACCATCTGGGTGAGGGTCGCAAGCATCAGGAAAATTCCCGAGGAGGTTTCCAAGGTTATGTACCAGATGATGGCATAGCCGACGACAGAGGAACCGAAGAGTGAGAGATTCTGGCTGATGAGAAAAAGGATGACCCGTTTGGAAAGCAAACGATCGGAGCCTTGAAGTGTTTGGTGCATTCGCATATGTCCTGGTCGAAACGAAGAGGAGCAAGGGCTGCCTCACTGCCACCCTACTCTATACACTGCCTGAAAAACTGTCTAGAGGATGCAGCTAGAAACGCACACAGTTTCTCCCTTCCCTTTTTGCCTGATAGAGCAAGCTGTCGGCAAGATGGTAGATCTGGTCGAATGAGGGGTTTGTCAGGGAAGCCAGGCCAGCGGAGATGGTTGCATGAATCTCTTTCCCTTCATGGACAAGGTTCAGTGAGGCAACGCTGATGCGAAGCTCTTCTGCAAGTTCTTCCATCTTCTGACGATTGTGGACGGCTGAGAAGAGGGCAAACTCTTCTCCCCCCATCCGTCCTGCCACACATCCCGTCTGTTGGGAGAGTTTGCCCACTTCTGCAAGCAAGAGGTCACCTGCACGATGCCCATACTTGTCGTTGACCATCTTGAAATGATCGAGATCAAAATAGAGCAGATGAACCTCACTGAAGGTCCGCTCCAACTCCGTTTCCACCTTCTCGATGAATGTCTGCCGATTGTACAGACCGGTCAAGGAATCTTTCTCAGCCTTGCTTTTCAACCAATCCGAGCGTTCTTTCAATACCGTGACATCCTTGATGAGAGTAACCGAACCCACCACTTCCTGCGCATCGTTGGAGATGGGGTAGAAATCTGCATGAAGGAATTTCTGTCCCAGATGAAACTCAAATTCCGTCTGCTTTCCTTCCAGCACCTTCCGCTCCCAATACGGCACTTTCTGCTTCAGTACCTGCTCTATGGTCTCCAGTTGCTCGCCGAGCAAATCATGGGCATGGGGATTTGCATCCACCACTTCGGCCTTGGTACTGCAGATGATGATGCCGTCACCAAGAAAGCGGAAGACCTGCTGATGGGCAAGCGGTGCTATCTTGAGAAGATCATACCGATTGATGCCCAAGAGCATGAAGAAGCCGGAAAGAGCGAAGACTCCAGAGATGGGAAGCAATTGGAGAAACTGCTCATTGCTGACGACCTTCAGAAGTGCGTAGAGGATGGGGATGACCATACCCAGCAAAACACTGTATATCTGCTCCTTGCTTGATTTGGTGGCCGTGATGGACGCCAATACCAGCATGAGGAAGGCAATCAGGAGCAAAAGAAAATTCCCGGTGATCAGGAACTTGCCGAAAAGCGTTGTATCGACCACAACCGTTCCCAAAAAATCGCCTCGTACAAGCTGTATGTTCTTGCGAATCAGATGATGGAACGAGTCAGTAAGCACCAACAACAGGCCGAGGCTTTGATAGGTATAGAGAACAACCACCAGTTGCTTTTTCAGCTTGGCAAGATACCCCGTATACGATACTGAGAAGATGATGGTTGCCGCTGAGGTGTAGAAAACCCCGATCTGGGTGAAGTTTCTCCACAATACCTTGACCTCAAAGGAGTCGCTCACCAATTCCAGAAATGAGCCAAGAGCCCAGATGATCATGAAAATCGATGCCACAAAGAGCTCGGACGCACCTTGTTTGGCCCTTACCCTCCAACAAGCAAGGATAACAAGGGCCATCATGATGACAGCAAGCACATTGATGAACAGGACTGGGAAGGTGATCATCTCCTCTCCTTGATCGCAAGACCTATTGTACCACGGAATGCCGGGATATCGTCACCCTATCCGGCAAGTCTCAGCACGGCTTCCTCTTCGCTGCTGCAGAAGAAGATATCCTTGCCTTGGTTGCTTTCACGAATAAAGTCTCGAAGGCTCTTGCTCGTGAATTGGGAGAAGTCCCCGACGATAGCCAATCTCACCGAATAGGTGACAAACTTCTGCAGGATCTCACCGGCAAGCCTGGTGCTCAAATCGAAGAACCGGGGATCCAAGGAGTCTGCATCAATGATGATGCTCCGCGTCTTGGCCTGATAGTGCACGTCAGCCATCAGATCCAATGCAGTTTCGACGTCGCTGACCAACACATGCTCACTTTTCACGCGTGCAATGCTCACTCCCTGATGCTCGATGACCTGAAGGTGCATGATCCGGTTCCTCCTTTCTGGTGTTTTGTACTGTATATCCTCTACTGATATAGCCAAATGGCAGGCTTTGTCCATCCTGCAGGGGTCTTGAATCACTCTTTTCATAGCCAGGGCAGGGAGAACATGTACAATGAGAGAACCTGAGCGGCAATCCATAGCTGGAATGGAAGCTTTTGGTATTCTGCATGTGGAAGTGAAGATGTGGTTCACTGCTGTTGCCGGTATTGCCGCAACATGCCACCTTTTGGCCCCTCAGCACGTACTCGCCTTTGCTGACACAGATACTGCCTTTTTTCAGATGGGCAAGGACCGTATACCTATCCTCACTATGCTTGATCACCAGATGATTCCCTGCAATATGCTTTGCCCTGCAAAAATACCTGCCTTTTCCAAGAATAAGGCTATCATTGTTGGTGTCCACTACTTTGACCACCACCCCGTCAGCAGGACAGAGAATCGGTTTCCCATAGCAGTAGTAGCTCTCCATGCTCCGTTCATCTCCTTGGAACGTGGCGCATGTTTCGTCCATCTGCACTACATCATAGGCATACCGTTGGACAGGAATATTCCATGAGTGGGAGAACTCTTTGACAGGCCCTCCGTTCACCACAACCCATGAGCCTTCAAACGGAAGGTCATAGATACATTGCTCGTCTGGAGGTTGTGGGTCGGGGAGTCTGAACCGATGGCGAATACCCAGTTTCAACATCCCAAGCAGTTGCATCACCGAGCCGAAAAAGAGTGCCGGTTGCAACGCGATTTCCACCACCACAAACAGGGAAAGCAGAGTAAGATAGTGCAACGCCGGATGAGAGAGGAACATGCTGAGAACGTAGGCGAATATCCCTATATACTTGATTCGATTGCTGAAAACCCATACCCGGTACTGCCACATATCTTCCACCCTACAGCTTCAGCTCTCTGAGTACAAGGCTACAGGGCCTGCATCATGATCAGATCTTCCCCATCTTCGCGTACCAAGGCAAAGCCAAGCCGCGTATAGAGAGCACAGGCAGGATTCTCTTTCTGCACCGAAAGCGAAACATTCCGATAGCCAAATCCCGAAAGAGTTTGCAGCATTGCTCTTATCAAGAGGGTCCCCAGCCCTTGGCCACGATACCCATCCAACACCGAGATGGATAGCTCGGGAGTATCATCAGCTACATGGCCATAGCCTTGGGGAAGCAGCCTTGTCCATACGGCACCTACCAAGCGGCCGTCCCGTTCTGCAACCAGGCAGTGATCCCCGGGACGGGAAAAGTCTTTCCAATACTGGCTGAGCATCGGCAACTCTGCAAGGGAAGGATCGAGGGGAGGACTACCCGGTTTCTGGTAGATTGCATTCAACAGGAACAATCTGAGTTGTCCTTGCTCCTCTGTAAGAAGGGGCCTGATGAGATACGGTTGTTTCATAGGGTCTGCTCGTAGACAAAGCGTGCAATATCGGCGACAAGCCCCAGATCGAGGTCCTTGGAAAAGGGAAGCTGGATGGAACCTTTTCCTGTCGTGTACCCCTCGAGACGAGCAGAGAAGTGTGTGAGCACTTCCTGGCCTACATGCAGCGTCACATGGTTTGCATGCACGCTGAAGTGCAGCAGATTACCTTTTTTGTAGTAGGTGGGCATCCCCCAGGACATACGCTGTTCGACTTCTCCCATCGAGGTGAGGATGCACTGGTGCAATGCATGCAGTGCCGGTCTGTGCGTTTCCTGCTGAGCATCGACATATGCTTCGATGGTCTTTTGGCGAACCGTGCAGCTATGGCTCTGGTTTACTCTTGCAAAACTTCGGTTGCAGGTTGGGCATGTCCACATAGTTTCACTCCTAGCGTTCGACAAAGGTAACGCTTACCGTATCCCCGGCTTGCTTGCCTATCTGCATGCGGATATCCTTTCTGATGCCGAGGATGTAGCAAATGGTACCATCTGCATGGGTAAGGCCCATGTTCACGATGCTTCCTTCGTAGGGAACACCATCAAAGGTAGCGTACACCTTCATCCTGCCCTTGCCAAACTCTTTCTTGAGATCGAAAGGGACTTCCACATAGGAGCCATCCTGGTCAGGGACTTTTCTGATGACTGCGTCAAAGCTGTACATGCTTCACTCTCCCTTTCTTTTCCAACCATCCTATACTGCATGATAAGGAAATTCTCACTTTCTTGCACAGAGAATCGATAATTGTGCATGCCATATGTATTTATATTATCACGATATCGTGATATTCCTCTCAAAAAGGAGCACATAGTGCCGGAAATTGCGCGATTCTATGGAATCAGTATCAGAGGCTACTTTCTCGGAAAAGAGCATAACCCACCTCACATTCATGCTCGATAGGGAGAAGACTTTGCAGAAATTGACATATATACCGGTGAAATCATCGTTGGTTATCTTCCAGAAAAAGCAAGAGCAATGGTAAAAGAATGGATTACAATTCATACCAGCGAGCTTGATGAGATCTGGCATACACAGGTATGTAGAAAATTGCCACCATTGGAGTAAAGCTATGAGTATGTATATGTTTCACAAAATTGTAAGCATTGGTGCATTGGATGATCATATTCTGTACGCCCAATTTGAGGATG
Organism: uncultured Sphaerochaeta sp.; assembly: GCF_963667405.1. NCBI lineage: Bacteria > Pseudomonadati > Spirochaetota > Spirochaetia > Spirochaetales > Sphaerochaetaceae > Sphaerochaeta > uncultured Sphaerochaeta sp. The sequence continues at coordinate 2,782,672 of NZ_OY763408.1, forward strand.
GGGTGATCAAGTCATACGACGTAAAGCAGCTATTTCCCAAGTACCCTTCTTTTCAACAGTTTCTGACCGAGCCGGACCTATTCTCCAAGGTTCATGTGGATACAGGTGGCTATGGAATAGTGTGGAACGAATACCTTGATTTGGATTCCAATGAAATTTGGTATAACGGCAGAACAGAGGATTCCCTTTTTTCACATCTTCTCTCTTTCAGTGCCGCCACTTCTCGCTGGTCCCTGGAAAGCAGTACGTTGAGGAAAGCAATTGTGTATGGGAAGCTGATTCCAGGGCGGGATTGCTGCAAGTACGGCAAACAATGGGTGGTCACGACGCATGCCATGATCCGTGAATATGGGCAGCCTGCTCACATGGCTACAGAATCTTCGTGTTCTGCAGAGTCAGGAACCGAATACAATAAACCCTGAAGCACCATGGATGCCAAGATCGAAATACGTTGGGAGTATCGGCCAGTTCACAACAACACGGCCCCACGGGTCGCCGGATTTCCTGTGGTATGTTTTTATCACAAATTCATACCTCAGCAGGCATCAATTTCGAGCGAAGAGACGAAGCCTTGTATTTGAATGAACGTGCCTATCGGTGTTCCAGCCAGCCTTCCTTCGTCAGAAGATTCGTATGACCTGTCCGTTTCTCACCCATCAGCGGAACATCAAGGCCCTCTGTCGTTCTGAAATAGGTGAAACCGCACTTCTGTTGGACACGCTTCGACTTGGTATTTCCCTCATAGTACCCGCACCAGATGGCCCGCATACCCAGGTCCTCGAAACCGTGACGGATCATCTCTTTTGCCGCTTCAGGAATGAGGCCCTGTCCCCAGAAAGGCTTGCCGATCCAGTATCCGAGTTCACACTCATCCTCCCTGTCCGTCATATCCGTATGTCCGTTCAGCTTCAGTTCTATCGCGCCAATGGCTTTCCCATCTGTTTTCAAGCACACTGCGTACGCTTGGGGAGCGGAAAGGACATGCTTGATGACAAACCTGCTCTGCTCAACATCCGTATGAGCCGGCCATCCGGCTATCGGACCGATGGCACTATCCTTGGCATACTCAAATAAGCTTTCTGCATCGCTCTCTTGCCACGGACGAAGCACCAATCGTTCAGTTTCCAACACCATAATCAATGCCCTCCTTTGAGGATTTTTGCTTCAGCACGACAACAGCACAATCGTCTCATCGGTTGTTGCTTTAGGTAGTAAAACTTCTGTAGAGACTTTCCTCAACTTGCCTTCATTCCTTCAGAATATTCATCAACCCGATATTGATGAAGATACTTTCTTTTCCAACTTTAACACAGTTCAAAATGCCGAGATCTTCCAATTGATGCAGATATCTGGAAGCCGCTTTACGTTCCACCCCAAGATGTTTGACAACGATCTCGATTTTGCAATAAGGATTCTCAAAAAGAGTTTCCACAAGTTCTTTTGAATAGATTTTTGGAGCCTGGATCTTCACCATTTCAAGCGTATTGTCAAGCAGCTCCTTTATGGCCTTTACTTTCTGTATTGTTTCTTTTGCAGTCTCTTCAATACCTTGCAAGATGAACATAATCCATTCTTCCCAGGCCTCTTCGGTACGAACCTTCTGCAGTAGCCTATAATACTCATCCTTGTTTCTGATGATATACGAACTCAAGTAAAGAATTGGAACTGTAAGGTGATCCTTCAGGATAAGATACAAAATATTGATGATTCTTCCTGTTCTTCCATTACCGTCGTAGAAAGGATGAATGCTCTCAAATTGGTAATGCAGGATTGCAAGCTTTACCAAGGTATCATCATCATTGTTCAGATACTCAGTGAAGTTCTTTAGAAGTTCGTCAATCTCTTCTTTTGACTGAGGTGGAGTGTAAACAACCTCCCCCGTTTTGTCGTTCACAAGTTTTGTTCCCGGTAAAGTCCTTATGCCCGCATCATTCTGTACAAGCGTTTTCTGAATGACGACGATATCGTTGATGGAAACGAACCCATGCTTCCTAAGCTGATTGAACCCTGTATATAAGGCCTCCCGGTAGAACATAACTTCTTTTGTGGCTGCATCCACCTTTTTTACTGTCTCTGAAACAGCCCTGTAAAGGGTATCTCTCGTAGTAATGATATTCTCAATTTCCGAGCTGTCTTTAGATTCCTGGAGAACTATCGCATTGATCAAAATCGACTGATTAGGGATTAGATTCGCTATTCCCTTTAGCTCTGCAAGCGCTTTCGAGGCTTTATTTTCTGCTTTGAGAATCCTAATGGTTTCGGTTTTGCTTACATCAATGGGCAATTTTGGGAGTACTGTCATGTACCAATATTACTAAATCTTGGTACACATTACAAGAACGCGTCCCATTATTTCGTAAAAATGGGACACGTTATCACAATAGGTACCAAAAGATTCCTTTTTGGTTCACTTCATCGAGCATGAAAATTCTTACCATTGAAACACACACTGACAGGACTTTTCACATACTCTCTAGCCAGCAGCACAATCGTTTCAACGATAGTTTCGTTATTCAACTGAATGAAAACCATTGTGTTGCTATTCCCCATTCTTACACTTCATGGGAAATTGGGGAATTCGGTTTCACTTACCAAGCAACCAATCTACCACATAAATTACACACGTACACCCTCTATCTCAGACTCCGGCTGATAGGTTCGCGCAAGCAGATTTTTCGGATAATTATCTCTGATTTGCCTGAGAGGTGATAGTTCACGTTCAAGAGTCGATGGTTCAGAGATATCATAGGCAACCTGGATGTAGTTTGTTTTCCCATTACGGATTGTCACAAATCAACTTCTTTCTTATTGAGAACCCCTACATAGGTCTCAAATCCTCTGCGAAGTAACTCTATAGCAACAATGTTTTCCAAAATATGCCAGTAGTCCATATTCTTGATTCCAAGACCTGAATATCTGAAGCTTTGGTCAGATAGATACTACTTGTCATCTGACCTCAGATACTTCTTCCCTCTGATGTCATAGCGTCTGATTTTGTAGAATGCAAAAGAATTGCAGAGATAATCGATGTATTTGCCGATAGTTTTATGATCTGTCTTTGTCATGTTTGATTCCAACGTATTGGAAATTGGATGCAAATCAAAACAGTCAACCCATTTCCAGTAAGCGGTCCTTTTGAGAACACATCAACATGGTAGTATTGCGTATGCTGCCTCACTCTTGGTTTCCTGATATGGGAATAAGGAACACCTTCTATAATCCAGTGCTCTTGTTACAGTTCCAATCGCATGTACACGGTTTCCTGATACCCCACAAAACGGGAATTGTACCCTTTTGGGTTTCTTCCGAACTCAATAAAACCAGTTCTTCTGTAGAGTGATACCGCTCTTTTATTATCAGCTACCACAGTCAATTCAAGTTGTGTATATCCAGCACTTTGTGCACATTCGATACAAGCAGCGATCAGCCCTCTCCCAATCCCGAGATTCCAATAATCCTTGAGAATGCTTATACCCAATTCCGCCCGATGTGCTACTTTGTATTTTCTTCCAACAGCATGCATGCCTGCCAGACCTACAATACGTTCATCCACAACTGCAAGAAGTTCAATTTCATGTGTACTGTCTGCGACTTTCTGCAAGAAAGCCTCTTCCTGCTGCGGATCGTAGCTGTTCTCATCAGGGTATGAAAGCAAAAAATCCGTCTCACTATGTGTTTGGTTGAAAACCTCAAACACTTCCTGACCATCGTAAGCGCACTATAAATCACGATTCAAAATCAATCTGAGAACTTCTATCCTCTAGTCCGGAGGCATAAGATGGAAATACGGTTTGAGGATTATGATTTCTACGTCAAACCCGGGGCAACCGATATGCGCAAATGCTCGCCTTCGCTGGCACTCATCGTGCAATATGAGATGAAGCTTGAGCCTTTTGCAAAAGCGGTATTCCTGTTCTGCGGCGGAACCAAGCGAACAATCAAAGCGATCGTCTGGGACCGAAACGGCTGGATTGAGATCATAAAGCGTCTCGAATGCGGCTCGTCTTTCAAATGGCCCAACACGGAAGAAGAAGCTTTGCAGATTGAAATCTCCGACCTTCTGTTGTTGCTCAAAGGCTATGATGTCTTCAGGAGGTTCCCGGTTCTCAGCCCGAGGTATGTAGGCTAAGATGATGGCCCAAAAGGCAATAATTCTTCCAGAACCATTGAGCAAAACTTCGTTATGTGCTATCATTACTCCATGATAGAGAAGAAGTTAAGGAAAGAAGATCTAGTAAAAATGCAGCCGGATGAACTGGCTGCGCTGGTGCTCAACCTTACTTCAATTGTCCAGACACAGAACGAGGAAATCGCAGAGCTCAAGGAGCTGGTCAAGCTCAAGACAGCCGAGCGCTACTGTCCCTCATCCGAACAGATGGGCTGGCTGTTCCAGGAGCTGGAGATCCTCGACTCGGTGCTCTCCAGCCAGCCCGAGCCGGATCAGACCACCGAGGTCGCAGCCCACAGCCGGAAGGTCCGGGAGAGAGTCAATGCCTGCAGCGCCCCCGCAGATGCACCGGTATGCGATGTGTTCCATACCGAAGGCGCCGCAGACACCTTGGTCGGCAAGGACGGCATCGTCCTGACCAGGGTCGAGGACAAGATCATCGACAAGCTGGCAATGATCCCGCGCAAGATGGTGGTCGAACGCCATCACTACCCCCAGTACAAGGCCTTGGATGTGGATGCGGGCAAGGACGGCAAAAGAGTCCTGCTGCCTGCCAAGACATCGGCCCTCGGGGCCTCACCGAGCCTGGTGGCCGGCGTGGTGGTGAGCAAGTTCGACGACCACCTGCCCCTGTACCGGCAGGAGGAAATCTTCCGCAGGGAAGGCTACTTCCTCTCGAGGCAGAAGCTGGCCTCCTGGGTGATAACCTACTATGAGCAGCTGCTGCCCTTCATGGGTTACTTCAAGAAACGGGTCTACCGCTCAGCCTTCCTGAGCAAGGACGAGACCAATGTGTCGGTGCTTGACGTAAGGGGGCCGACCGGCAAGGTCTCGAAGAGCGGGTTCATGTACATAACCATCGGGGACAGCTACGACGAGCAGACGCGCAAGACGCACAGCCTTGTGCTGCTGGACTACATCCAGGGACGTTCGCGTGAGGTCTTGTTCGAGGATATCGGCAAATACAACTACACATCCCACCTGATGACCGACGGTCTGAAGGGCTATCTCTCCTACGACAAGCATTGCGTCTGCTGGGTCCATGCGGTTCGGCAGCTGAAGAAGATACTCAAGATCAACAAGCACGACGTCAATGCGCTGAGGATAGTCAAGGAAGTGGCCAAGCTCTATGACATCGACGAGCAGTACCGGAAGAAGCTGCATAGCGGAGAACTGTCGGCCGACCAGTTCCTTGCCGCCAGGAAGCAGGAATCCGGGCAGGTCATAGACAGCGTGTATGCCATGGCCGATGAGACCCGCAGGCAGTACGCCCCGAAAGGGGCGATGGGCAAGGCCCTCGATTATCTGGATACCTACAAGCCGTACATGAGGACCTACCTGGATGTCGTCGAGGCGACCCCCTCGAACAATGCGTGCGAATTGGTTGCCAAGGCATTTGCGACAGGTCGCAAAAATTGGCTGTTCTCTCAATCCGTCGACGGTGCAGATGCCTCAGCCTTTTTCTATTCGATGATCGAGACTGCCAAGAGGCAGGCCCTGAATCCCCTGGATTATGTGGAGGCCCTGTGCACTTTCGGTCCCGGCTGCAGCACCGACGAGCAGTGGGAAGCCCTTCTGCCATGGAAGATAGATCTCTCACGGCTGGACGAGGTCCGCAAGCGGCGCTTGGCTGCCAAAGCCGATCCAGGGAGGATCTCCCCCTACAGCTTCGTCGGCGCCACTAGGTAGAACTTGCTTTCCTGATTCCCTTCAGCAGGGCAACCAGATCGTTTGTTGAACTTACCTCTATCTTCGACCCGTAGTACTCGACTATGAATGGTTGCTTCTCAACAGCAGAGGCCCTCGGTTTCCCGAGGTTCACCATGCCCCCATCCGATGCCTGATGCTCACTGGTATGGGTGGACCCGTATTCCCGTAACCATTTATAAAAGGCTGACCTGGAAATACCACTCCTCTTTGCATACGAGGCGAAAGAATCTTCCTTCTTTTCGACCCTAGCCTTAGCCCGCTCCACGTGCTCCTGCTTTTCTACCCTTGAATACTTCATCGCTTGCTTCTCCGTGATTGATGCTTGAAGTCAGTCTATCGACGGAGTTGTCGGTTTCAAATTGGGATTTATAGCCCGCTTACTGACCATCAGAAAGACTTCCGTTTCTTATTATGCAGACGAAACCATTTTTCAAAACAATGCTTTTCGTATAGGTCATCTTCTTTCTCCGCTGAAGTTTCACCGAACTTAATGTGTCCACTGACTGAGCACAGATACCACGCCCTTTCGTTTCCAACCTTCTGAAACATCATTTGACAAATCCATGCTCAAATTCTTTCCTTGCCAAGGAAAAGATCAATAGCACTGATGTGATGTACTCCTTCCTGCTGATCCCTATACGTATCCAGGGAGATAATGTATCGGGGAAAACCATCACGAATCTCCCTGAAAGGCCGATATTCACGCTCATGTATTCTCTCGGTTGCTTGTAGATCTTCGCCTTGAAGGGTATATGCAACCTGGATATAGGCGTAGCCCTGCATCCCTTTTCTAACGATGAAGTCACATTCGAATCTGCCGATTCTTCCGATACTCACCTGATAATCGTTGCTTGCAAGATACAGATATACCAGATTCTCCAGAGAAGGACCGAAACTCAGTCTGTTGTCTGTATTCATGGCAAAATAGATTGCTAGGTCTGCCAGATAGTATTTCTGGTCTCTCCTGATCGATTGTTTACTCTTCAAATCAAAACGATTGCATTCATACACAATCTTTGCCTTTTTCAAATTCTCAATATAGCCTCTTACCGTCGACGGTTTTGTCTGGAATCCTTCAATCTTCAAACATTCCAACAGATTTTTCAGAGAGAATGGAGCCGAGTAATTGTTTAGAAGAAAGGATTGGACTCTTTCGTAGACGGCAACATTGGAAATTTTTTTTCTTGTCTTGACGTCTTTCTCAAATATTTCACCGATTACCCCTCTCGTATATACCTGTCTGGAATTGATATCGGGAAATTCCAACGTCTTAGGAAGGCCGCCGTTGAGAATATACTCCTTGAACTCATCATCCTGGTTTGGGTTAATCTCTAGGTTGAAGAACCTCTTCATTGCAAGATACTCCCCATAGTCCAAAGGATAAATCTCAAAGTTCAAATATCGTCCCGTCAGTTTCGTGGAGATTTCATCACTGAGAAGATATGAGTTCGATCCTGTCAGAAATACTGAGTAACCTTCCTCCACATAAGCCTGAACAACACTTTCAAATCCTTTGACATTCTGGACCTCATCAATGAAAAGATAGTGCAAGCCATCCCCATCGATCATGGATTCTATCATCTCTTCCAATTGCTCTACAGATTTGATTTTTCTGAATCCCCTTTTGTCCAGCGGGATATAGATGATCTGTGAAGGTCTTATCCCCTTGGCAAGAAATTCATCCATGATTGACTTGAGAATACAGGATTTCCCACACCGCCTAATCCCGGTTATAACTTTTATGATGTCGGAATCAAAGAAAGGCCTAATCTTTGAAAGATACTTTTCCCTTGGAAAGATTTTCTGGACCATATGTATCTCCTTCCTACCATAATTTTATCATAAATCACGTTTTAACGGTACTATTTTTATCATTTTTTTGATTTTAATCCCCTTAAATCTCATATTAGATAAAAGTGTTATTGGGAAAGCTTCTGATTACCAGCTCTCTTGAATCGCTCAGTCATCTTTCAAGAAGTGTGGGATCAAGCAGGAAATCATAGATGTTTACGGGCAAAATACCATAATCATCGTACTACTGCTGAACGATATCTTTGGTAATGATGATTTTCTTGAAAGAGTCGTCAATTTTCCTGAAAGGTCGAACTTCCTGCATGCGCTTCTCTTCGTCCGGCAAAAAATATGCCGACTGGATAGAGACCCTGGAAGAACCAAGGTTGCACACAAAATCGACTTCCAGTTCCCTATGAGATACTTTGCCATCTTTGTCTTTCTTTGCACCAACATCAGTGCGGTAACCTCTTATGCAAAGTTCATTGTAAATTACATTTTCCAACTTCAGAAAGGATTTTTGCAACCTTCTACGATTTTCGTTTCCAAATTGAATATCCTATATGCCATTCAGCAATGTGCAAGCAGCATCACCTTCGCGACGCCAACTCCTCGGTTTCGCTTCGTGACGAGCCGTATCCGGTCCTCAAGTTTCTTCAGCTTTTGCTCGAGGCAGCTCTTCGCGCTGTCCCTCACACGGTAGGATGACATGCCCGTCATACAAAAAAACTGAGAGAGCAGTACCACTCTCTCAATCTAACTACTAATCCTTCTCTACGTTCTCAAATCAGATAGAATTGTTGGAAGGCATCCAAGATTGCATCTTCCTATGCTATTGTATAGATTGGAACTTTGCCCTCACCAGAACCGATGTTGTAGTTCGTACGTTCCTCCATTCCGGCTTTATCCTTAACTTGTCCATCGACTTATTCCCTACTCAAAAGCACAATCGTCTCGATGTGATCGGTATGAGGGAACATATCCACCGGCTGGATGCCCTTCACCTGATAATCGCTGAAGCGCAGCAGGTAGCGCACATCCCGGTCCAAAGTCCTCGGGTTGCAGGAGATGTAGACAATGCGCCTCGGCTCGAGCTTGATCGCTGCTGCCAGAAACCGCTCATCGCTGCCACTGCGGGGAGGATCGAGAAAAAGCACATCACAGCTCTTTTTCTCCTTGGCCAAATCCTTCAGGTAGGATGATGCATCGGCTGTGACGAAGTGTACGTTTTCCAGGTTGTTGCGCTCGGCATTGGCCTCTGCATCCCTGACTGCCGTTTCGTTGAGCTCGATACCCAAGACTTCCCCGGCCCCGCTCTTTGCGGCAATGAGGGCTATGGTCCCTGTACCACAGTAGGCATCGATGACGAAGTCGGTACTCTCAAGCCGGGCCATTCTCATTGCAAGGGTATAGAGCACCTCAGCCTGGGTAGGATTGACCTGGAAGAAGGAGGTGGGAGAGATACGGAAGATGAGAGAACAAAGCTCCTCCTCGATGTATCCCTTCCCCCAGAGAACCTGTACCGGTTCGTTGCCAAGCACCATGCTGGTCTTCTCTGCATTCAGCTGCTGGGCAACGGTGGTGATCTCGGGATGCTGCCCCTTCAAAGCGGCGATGAAGTCTGCTGAGGAAGGAAGCGGAGTGCGACCGCAGATGAGGACCACCATGGCTTCCCCTGTCTTGTTGCTGATCTTGATCAGGACATGCCTGAGGTATCCGAAGCCTTCATCCTCGTCGTACGCCGAAATGCCAAAGCGGGTGGCAAGGTTTCGGATGCTCTTGAGAATCCTGTCTGCAAGCGGGTGCTGGACCATGCAGGACCGGATGGGAACCAAGAGATGGGTTCCCTCACGATAGATGCCGCTGACCAGGCTTCCCTTCCAGTCATAGCCGAAGGTTGCCTGTATCTTGTTGCGATAACAGGTCGGATCTTCCATCCCCTGGATTGGGGCGATCGGGGCAAACTGCCCGAGCAGGTCCTCCAGATGGTGCATTTTCATGTCGAGTTGATGCTGGTAGGAGTAATCCATCAGCTGGCAGGCACCGCAGGTACGGGAGAGTGGGCATTTTGCATATCGTTTCATACTCTCTACGGTGCTGGGAAACGCCCTGTTTGTCAATTGTGTTTCCCGCTTCTCTTTGCTATGCTTGGGCTATGAAATACGTGCGATTCACCTACCAAGACAAGGTAAGCTACGGCTTGCTCACCGACGATACCGTCCAAGTGCTCGAGGGTTCCCCTTTCAGCACCTACACCATAACTGATGTCCGGCTTAGTGCATCCGAGGTCACCTTGCTCACCCCCTGTGACTACTCAAAAGCCATCTGCATCGGGTTGAACTACCGTGACCATGCCCAGGAGTTCCAGCTTCCCATCCCCACCGAGCCTGTGGTCTTCCTCAAACCCTCCACTGCAGCCCTTGCTCCGCTGGGAGTGATCGAATACCCTGCCATGTGCAAGCGGCTTGACTATGAGGCTGAGCTTGCCATTGTCATCGGCAAGAAGGCACGCAACCTATCCGTCGAGGAAGTCGGTTCCTACATCCTTGGATACACCTGTGCAAACGACATCACCGCCAGGGACCTGCAGCCAAAGACCGGTCAGTGGACGGTGGCCAAGAGCTTTGACACCTTCTGCCCCTTCGGTCCCTACATCTCGGACGAAGTCGATCCTTCCAATCTGACCATCGAGAGCAGGGTGAACGGGAAGACCATGCAGAAGTCCAACACGAAGAACCTCATCTTCGCCGTCCCCTTCCTGGTAAGCTATCTCTCCCAGATCATGACACTGTTGCCCGGGGACATCATCCTCACCGGAACTCCGGGAGGTATCAGCGGGATGCACCACGGTGATACGGTGGAGATCCGCATCGAAGGCTTGGGTGTGTTGAAGAATACCATCGGCTGAAAAAAGGGGCTTGGGAAAATCCCAAGCCCCACATAGTACGTTTTCCTTCGCTCATTTCACGCGAATTATTCCTGCCCGATCGGAGGCTTGGAAAGCTATCACAGCACCCATCTCCGTCTCCATGACACTGCCAGCCGATGTGGTTTCGATGCCCTTCACGTTGCGCAGGCATACCGACCATCTTCCAAGTTCCCCGGATACCGCAACCGTGTACTCTTTCCTTGCATGGGTGACGGTGATCTGTGCCTGTACCGATCCGTCGTGGCGATGAATCGAACAAGAGGCCTCTTTCCCTTCCTCAAGGGCGAACAGATGAAAACTGACTTGGTCGGAGAAATCGTAGTCGGTGCTCTCCATCTCCCGTCCTATGGCTATGAGGCTGCCTTCGCGCACATAGAGGGGAAGACTGAAATAGTCATAGGAGCGCTCATAGTAGCGACTTCCCACAAGTTCCTCATTCTCCAAAAGGTGCGTCCATCTGCCTTCGGGCAGGTAGAACTGGGTTTTTCCTTCCTCACTGAAGATCGGGGCAACCAGCAGAGAGTCGCCGAGCAGATACTGGCGATCGAGATGAGCACAAACAGGGTCGTGTGGATACTCAAGCACCATGGCCCGCATCATGGGCAATCCTTGGGTATGGGTCTTGCATGCCTGGGCGTAGAGGTAGGGCATGAGGGAACACTTCAGCCTGACAAAGTGCCTGAGTACATCACTGGCCTCTTCATCATAGTTCCAAGGAACACGATAGGATTCGTTGCCATGGAGCCTGCTGTGGCTTGAGAGCAGTCCAAAGGCAACCCAACGCTTGAAGAGGTCTGCCGTTGCAGTCTTCTCAAAGCCTCCGATATCGTGGCTCCAGTACCCAAACCCTGACAGGCTGAGGGACAAGCCACCCCTGATGCTCTCTGCCATCGACTCATAGGTGGCTGAGCAATCCCCGCCCCAGTGCACAGGAAACTTTTGTCCACCTACGGTTGCTGAACGTGCAAAGACCAAGGCATCCCCTTTCCCACGCTCCTTCTCCAGGAGCTCGAAAACCGTCTGGTTGTAGAGATACGTGTAGTAGTTGTGCATCTTGTCCGGGTCGCTGTGGTCGTGGTAGACCACGTTGGTGGGAATGCGCTCACCGAAATCGGTCTTGAAGGTATCAACTCCCATATCCAGCAGGAGCTTGAGCTTTCCCTGGTACCAGGCAACCGCCTCAGGATTGGTGAAGTCGACCAAGCCCATGCCGGCCTGCCAGCGGTCCCACTGCCAGACGCCCCCGTCTGCCAGCTTGACCAGATAGCCGTTCTCCATCCCCTCGTCGAACATGACTGACTTCTGGGCAATATAGGGGTTGATCCAGACACAGACCTTGAGGCCCTTGTCATGCAAGCGCCTCAGCATCGCTTCAGGCTGGGGGAACATGTTCCTGTCCCACAGGAAGTCACACCACTGGAACTCCTGCATCCAGAAGCAGTCGAAGTGGAAGACCTGCAAGGGAATCTTACGCTCAGCCATTCCATCGATGAAGCTGTTCACCGTCTGTTCATCATAGTTGGTGACAAACGAGGTGGTAAGCCACAGACCGAACGACCATGGCGGCACCAAGGCAGGGCGTCCGCTGAGCAGGGCGTAGGAGGAGAGCACATCCTTGAGGGTATCCCCTGCGATGAGAAAGTAGTCGAGACACTGGCCGGGAACAGAGAACTGGACTGAGGTGACCACCTCGGAGCAGAGCTCGAAGGAGACCTTTCCAGGGTTGTTCACCAACACCCCGTACCCTTTCGAGGAGAGGTAGAAGGGGATGTTCTTGTAGGCTTGTTCGCTGCTTGTCCCCCCATCCTCGTTCCAGATATCCACCACTTGCCCGTTCTTCACAAATGGGGTGAATCGCTCGCCAAGACCGTACAGGGTCTCTCCCACCGAAAGATTGAGATACTCAAACTGATAGGCATCAGTCTCATCAACCACCGCATGACCACCCAGAAGGCCGGGGGAAACGGTGAGAAGCTTCTCCTGGTAACGGAAGGTGAGGTCCATCGGACCACTCGTTCCCACTTCCACCGAAAGCTTCCCGCTTCGAGCGGTGTATGAGGCATCGAGCTGCTCTATGGCCAAGGCACCCTTCGTATCGGGGATAAGGTCGAAATGAGGACCTTTGTTGTGTGCTCCCTTGAAGTGATAGGACCTGATATGCAACACATCTGGCAGCGGACTGGTAACCTCAGTGGTAAGCAGTGCCGTATTGAGTGTCGACCCCCGATGCTCAATCTTCTTGACCGCTGCAAAGGCAGAGAGTTTTCCCGCTTCGCTTCGGACATCAACGGTGGCAACCTTGTTCAGGGTGTGAACGTTCTTTCGGATATTCCAATACCCATCTCTGAATTTCATGATGTGCTCCCTTATGTTTTCACAGCTCCTGCGACCATTCCCTTGATGATGTAGCGTTGCAGACTCAAGTAGAAGATAACCGCAGGGAGTATGGTCAACAGGACGCCGGCCATGGCGAAGTTCCAATCGACCTTGTAGAGACCGAAAAAGTTGTAGGCTGCAAGCTGGAGTGTCAGTGATTTCTTCGACCCACTGAGTACCAAGAGCGGCAGGAGAAAGTCATTCCACATCCACATCGTGTTGATGACGATGACCGAGACGGTCACCGGCTGCAGCAAGGGGAAGATGATCTGAAAGAAGGCTCGAAGCGGGCCTGCCCCATCGATGAGCGCGCAGTCATCCAGCTCTTGGGGAACCGACTTCACCGCTCCATGGTACATGAAGAGAGCCAGGGAGGCTCCCAATCCCCAGTAGAGGACACCAAGGCCCAAGGGAGAACCGATGAGGTGCAACTCCTTGGCTACCTTCACCAAGCTGATCATGAAGGAGTGGAACGGTATCATCATGGGTGCAATGAGGACCATGAACATGACAAAGCTGTAGCGGGTTTTTGTCCGGGAGAGCTTGTAGCCGGCCATGGAGCTTACCAGTACCACCCCACTCACCCCCACTGCTGTCGCCAACAAGGTGTTGAGGAAGTACTGGGGGTAGTTCATGATGCGGAACGCGTTGGAAAAGTTTTCGAACACGAGACTTTTTGGCAATGCAAGCACATTGCTTGTGATCTCACTGAAGGTCTTGAATGAGTTGATCACCACCAAGAACAGCGGATAGAGGTAGAAGAGCGCCACCACGGAGAGGATGAGCGTGGTGAAGGTGGAAGCGGGAGTGTACTTTTTCATACTTCCACCTCCCGGCTCTTGAACAGGCGTACCTGGAAGATTGAGAGGATGAGGATCATCAGGAAGAGTACGACCGACTTGGCCGTCCCGTAGCCGAAGCGGTTGATCACAAAGGCGGTACGGTAGATATCCAGGGCTATGGTGGTTGTGGAGTTCCCCGGCCCCCCGTTGGTAAGACTGAAGATGACATCGAAGGCCTTCAAGCCGTTGGAGAGTGAGTGGAATACACTTACCGTGATCGCGCTCATGATGAGCGGAAGGGTGATGCGGAAGAAGCGTACCACTCTTCCCGCCCCATCGATCATGGATGCTTCTATGAGGTCTCTGGGAACCGTCTGCAGCCCTGCTATGTAAATGACCAGGTAGAAACCCAGAGAGTGCCAGACTGAGACCATGAGGACGCTGAAGTAGACCAGGTTCACATCACCCAGCCAACTGAACATGAAGAAGTCCATGCCGGTTGTCTGGAAGAAGGACTCAAAGCCGGCGGAGAAGATGAAGCGCCAGATGTAACCGATGATGATCAGGCTGACGATGTTCGGCACATAGAAGGCGGCGCGCAATGCATTCTTGCCTCGGATATCACTGTCCAGCAGGACTGCCAGCAGCAGTGCGCACAGGTTGACGACTAGTACGCTGCCCAAGGTCAGACGAAGGGTGAAGCCGAAGGCTTTCCACATATCAAGGTCATCAAGGAAGAGTTCCTTGTAGTTTTCAAGGCCGATGAAGGTCTGCGCGCGATCCAAGCCATTCCACTTGGTGAAGGAGGAAAATACGCTCATGAGAAAAGGTATTTCCACAGAGATGAGGATGGCCGCGAGTGCAGGCAGGGTGAACAGTGCAAAGGTCAGGGCCCTGTCCCATTGTTTTCGTTTCAGTGGTGTCATGCTTTCCATCCAGTGGCCGGAAGAGAGACTTCCGGCCACAATCGAAGGTGAGAATCAGTTACTGGGCAGCCTTTGCAATCTTTGCATAGGCGGAGTCAAGAGCATCGAGCGTCTGTGCCCTGTTGGTGATACCGGCGCAATAGCCCTGGAGGATTGCTCCCAACTGCTGCTCGGTTCCGGTGGGGAACATTTGGTAGAACCAGGGATACCCTGGGGTGCCGGAAGCCAGAAGTGCAGAGGTTTCCTTTGCAATCTGGGAGTCGGGAGCTGCTGCACCGATGATCGGGGAGAGCTGCTTGACCTTGCCGGGAATCCAGTTTCTGCCATACTCGCTGGTGGTCAGCCATCTCAGCCAATCAAGGGCTGCATCAAGGTTCTTGCCGTCCTTGGCGATACGGATGGTCTGGTTGGAGTCGAACATGATGCCGGCGGTTGCTGCATTGTTGCCGGTCGGACCTACGAGGAAGCCAATCTCAACTTCAGGGTTGGTCTTGCGGATGGAGTCCTCTGCCCAGTTGCCCTGATGGATCATGGCAACCTTGCCGGTTGCGAGCGAGGAGGTCTGGTCATTGAAGTCAGATTCATTGGGCTTCGGTCCGCCGTACTTTTTGATCAGGTCGAGCAGATCGAATACCTGGCTCATCTGGGGAATATCCTTGAACTTCAGCTCGCCTGCATTGAGCTTGGCGACAAAGTTCTCATACCCACCGTAGTTCTCTGCAGGAACGTTCGCAATGGCCTGCCAGGCAGTCTGCGGCAGTACCCAGAACTCCTTGAAACCGGTGGCGAAGGGCTGTACCCCATTGGCCTGCAATTTCTTGGAAACAGCCTCGAAGTCAGCAAGGGTCTTGGGAAGGGTGGTGATGCCGTTGTCAGCGAACACCTTCTTGTTGTAGATGAAGGAGTGGGACTGTACGAGGAACGGATAGCCAAGGACCTTGCCGTCAACCGTTACACCCTGGAGGGCGGAGGGCTCAATCTTCTTGATGAAGTCCTCGTTGGTCAGGTCATAGACATAATCCTTGTAGGTGGAGTTGTCTGCATATGCGCTGCTCATGAAGATGTCAGGGACATCGCCGGAGTTCAGGCGGCTGGTGAGCACCGAGCGGTAGTCGGTCTGCAGGACGGTGATGTCAAGGGTGACCCCAGTCTCTGCCTTATAGGCTGCTACCATATCATTGTACTGCTCAGCGAGCTCGGGGCTGTAGAACAACACGTTCAAGGTAACAGGACCGGCTGCCTGTTCCTGCTGTCCAGCTGCAAACAGCGGACTGAAGGCCAACAGGACGGCCATTACTACGAACAGCATCTTTTTCATAACGTTTCTCCTTTTTTTGTACCAAGATTCAAAATACTCTGGTATGTTATACGTATAACACACGAATATATGGTTGTCAACGAAATGATTGTTGTGAGAAGATACTTGGTATTGCAGGAGATAGCAGAGACTTTATGGGAATGACACAGAAAGAGATAGCCAAACAACTCGGAGTCTCATACATGAGTGTAAGCCGGGCTCTCAACGGGAGTGGCTATGTGTCCGAATCCTTGAAGATGCGCATCCTTACCTATGCCAAGGAGAACGGGTATGAGCCCCACAGGGCGAGCCAAGTACTGGTTCGCAATACCACCCATCGCCTGGCTCTCTTCTCATCCTCCCTTCCCCACTACTTCTGGGATGAGATCGAGAAAGGGGTACAGGTAGCGGCCCAGCAACTCAAAGCCTTCAACTACGAAACAACCTATCACCGAATCCCTGAACAGGATACCCAGGCATATTTGGAAGTGTTGGAGACGGAGCTTAAAAAGGGCTTGGATGCCATCGGACTTGTGTATCAGCGAAAGTATGATATGCAGGCCATCCTTGCACGCATCGAACAGGCAAACATCCCCTATGTGACCTTCAACGTGGACAACCAGACAAGCAACCGGAGGACCTTCATCGGTTGCGACTACCGCAGTGGAGGACGCTTGGCTGCCGATTTCATCGCCCACACCCTCCAGTTGTCTGCAAAGAAGGAGGTCTTGGTACTGTTGTGTGATGAGGAAGGCCAACTGCAGGGACGCGGACCGGATATCAACAAACTGCGCCTCGACGGGTTTCTCTCCTTCATGGAAGAAAATTTTCCAGCCATCACCATCCATACTGAATATTTCAGCACCAAACTCCAGGTGGGGTATCAGGACAACCAGATCCTGGAACTCATCAAGCAGTATCAGGACCAAGTACAGGCCATCTACATGATCTCGGCCTTCAACACCGACTTTCTTCACGCCTTGGAGTGCCTACCCAACCACGACTTCGTCACCATTCTCCACGATCTTGACAACTCGGCGATCAGGCACCTGAAGACGCGCCTGCTCTCTGCAGTCATCGACCAGAGTCCCACCTTGCAGGGGTCCTATACCGTCATGGCACTGGAGCGGATTGTTGAATCAAAGGGGAAGTACGCCATAGCTGATCTCAAGCTGGAACACAATCTGGTACTCAGCGAAAACCGCCACCTCATCGAGGGCCTCATTGCAGCCAAGCTGATGCAGTGAAAACCGTTTCCATACCACCTGTTCTTTCTATGCAAAACACGATTTCCTGCATACACCCGAACACCCACCAGCTTGAGGTGCTAGTGGGTATTGCGCGCAGGAATGTGGAACAGGTACTCATTGTTTGTCACTTGAGTATTTCTCAATACAGATAGCTGATCTTCACATCCTTCCCATCAAAGTAGGTCAGGTCCCCCTCAGGATAGTGCCAGGTTGCCTTCAGCGTAGAGGGAACAGAGAGTCCTTCGACACTGCGGTAGTCGGAACACGCTGCCGTCCAGCGTACCTTCTGCAGCGAGCCGTCAAACCCAGCCGCCATCCGATCATCAGTAGTGAAGCTCAGCATCTCTCCCGTCTCGGCGAAAGTGAACACCCCGCTTCCTTCCATGCCAAATGCACGGATGGTTGCCTTGACCTCCAGTGCAGACAGCTCCTCCCACTCAATGAGCGGACTCAAGGCGACCGAAGGAAGAAAGAAAGCCTCGGCAAGGTAGGTGACCAAACAGGCTCTGTCCATGTGCTCACCCTTCTGGTTGAAGAGACGGAAGAACTTGGCAAGATAGCCTTCCATTGCCCCCACCCCCTGTGCATAGGAGTCCAAGCCTTCGAAGGGAAGGTGATGGATGGAGGAGAGAATCTGGGCATATCGCAGTGGTTGTTCGGCGCCATTGAGCTGGGTATAGGTGATGACCACCCAATCCTTGCCCTGCCCGAGGGAGAAGTCGGCTTTCTCAAAAACCGCCTTCAGACCGCTCATCTTCGGCTTTCCGATATACCCCCCCTTGATGAAGAAGTTTCTCACCGCCTGTGGCTTATCAGCCAGGTCCTCCAAGGTGAAGAGGCCTTGGGAAGGAGCCAGGGTTGCCAAAAAATCCTGCTCAATACGAGAGAACCTCCGCGTTACCGTTGAAGGAACAAGAAAGAATCCAAGCAGTACCACTACGACCAAAACCACAAACGCAACCATGACCTTACTCCTCCTTCCCATACTGCAACTCCAACTTTTTCAGATTCTTCTGCCACCGATGAAACAATTGCACCAGAAAAGCCAGATCCTCATCAGAGAACCCTTGGTAGAATGCCGTGAGAAACTGATGCTCTGCATGTTCCCTTCCCTTCAGATGATCAAGACATGCCTGGGTTGGATGTACTTCCACAACCCGCCTGTCCTGCTCGGACTGCCTGAGACTCAGAAAGCCCTTCTCTTCCAGGATTGAGGCCATCTTTTTCACATTCTGCCTGCTGCTGCCCAAGTGGGAAGCAAGCTCGGAAAGAGTGGCAGTAGCATTCGGCTGCTTGAACAGGACCGCAAGCAGCAACCACTGCTTGGTGGTAATCGCTTCATCCAGCCGGTCCCCTACCAGTTGCAGGTGGTTGGCAAGCAGGAATACAGAGCCGAAAAGGTGTGCTTGCATCGTTTGGGTATCCATCACGTCTCCTTTAGGTAACTGGTTACGTATATTAGGTAATAGGTTACTCTTTGTCAAGACAGCTTGACCTTTTCTCTTGCGAAGAAGAGTATGCACACATCATGCAATCGATACTCGTGACTGCGTCGGTCATCTTCATCTCAACCAGCATCGACGATCTGGTGCTCCTTATGCTCTTTCAGGCACAAGCTGGGAAGAAGAGTGAGCGCCTCTCCATTTTGGGAGGACAGTTCGTGGGAATCGGGATCTTGGTGATCATCAGCTTGTTTGGCGCCTATTTTGCCACCAGGCTGCTGCAAGGGTGGGCAATAGGATTGCTCGGGTTGCTGCCCCTCTTTCTGGGCATCAGGAGTCTGGTCAGCAAGGACGGGGAAGAAACATCACAGAAAAACCGGAAAAAGAGCCTGCTGGCAACCGTCTCGGTCGTGACCATTGCCAGCGGGGCGGACAATCTGGGCATCTACATCCCCTGGTTTACACTCTTGGAGAGAGGCGACCTGTATCTTGCCCTCGGAGTCTTCGCCCTCATGATCCTGCTCTTCTTCGCACTCTCTGCCCTGCTGGCAGGCCTCCCTCAGGTACGGCTCCTGCTCACACGATTCTCCTCAGTCCTGGTACCGGTCGTTTTCATCTTCCTCGGACTTTCGATCCTCAGTGAGCAAGGAACCTTCAAAGCCCTGTTTCAGGCTTTCTGAGTGTAGGCATCATCATGCACACCGGCGACTGCACGGCCACTGGGCTCGTTCATCTTGCGGAACGCAAGATCCCATTCCAAAGCCTTTGCCGTGGAACAGGCAACCGAGTCCTCCCGGGGAACACAGCGCGCTGCACTCTCACTGGGGAAGTGTGAAGCAAAGAGACAGCGGTAGTAGTACTCTTCCTTGGTGGCAGGCGTATGGATCGGGAAGCGCTTGGCAGCAAGGGCAAACTGCTCATCACTGACCAGGTTTGCCGTCATGCTCTTGAGCGTATCGATCCAGTTGTACCCAACCCCATCGCTGAACTGCTCTTTCTGCCTCCAGACGATTTCAGGGGGAAGATACTCCTTGAACGCCTCCCGCAGGATCCACTTCTCGATGCGCTTGTGCTCACCGCTGATCGGGCAGAGCTTGAGATCCGGGTTGAGGTTCATCGCCACATCCATGAAGACCTTGTCCAGGAAGGGGACGCGCCCCTCAACACCCCACGCGGCGAGTGATTTGTTCGCGCGAAGACAGTCATACAAGTGGAGCTTGCTCAGCTTGCGCACCGTCTCCTCATGAAATTCGCGGGCATCGGGAGCCTTGTGGAAGTAGAGATAGCCTCCGAAGAGCTCATCACTGCCCTCCCCACTGAGCACCATCTTGATGCCCATCGACTTGATCACCCGCCCCAGGAGATACATCGGCGTTGCCGCCCGTACCGTGGTGATATCACTGGTCTCCAGATGATAGATGACATCGCTGAGGGCATCCAGGGCTTCCTGGATGGTAAAGTGCACCTCGTGATGGACCGTACCAAGGTACTCACTGGCAATCTTGGCTGCCTTGAGGTCCGGTGAACCTTCCAACCCGATGGCAAAGGAGTGCAGGCGCGGCCACCAGGCCGTCTCCTGGTCATCACTCTCCACCCGCTTCTGGGCGTAGCGTGCCGTCACCGCGGCAATGATGGAACTGTCCAGACCTCCGGAGAGCAATACCCCATAGGGAACATCGCTCATGAGCTGGCGCTTGACCGCAGCCTCCAAGGCTGTGCGTACTTCCTCTATGCTGCCGCCATTGTCCTTCACCACGTCGTAGCTGGTCCAGGAGCGGGAGTACCACTGCTTGGGTTGTCCATCTTGGCTGTAGTAGTACTGGCCGGGCAGAAAGAGCTCGATGGCACTGCAGACCCCTTCCAAGGCTTTCAGCTCACTGGCCACATAGTAGCGGCCCTCTGCATCCCACCCCTGATAGAGCGGGATGATGCCGATATGGTCACGGGCGATAAGGAAGGTCTCCTTGGCTCGGTCATACAAGGCAAAAGCAAAGATTCCGTTCAGCTCTTCCAGGAAATCGGGACCCTTGTCCTGATAGAGGGCGAGGATGACCTCGCAGTCACTCTGGGTCAGAAACTCATACGTGCCCTCATAGCGCTTTCGGATTTCCTTGTGGTTGTAGATCTCCCCGTTGACTGCCAGCACCAGATTACCATCTTTGCTGTACAGCGGTTGACCTCCGGACAACGGGTCGACGATGGCAAGACGCTCATGGCAAATGATCGCCTTCTCTGATGCAAAGACACCGGACCAGTCAGGACCGCGGTGACGAATCTTTCTGGACATCGCCAACAGGGTCGAACGCTGACTCATCGCCTTTGCTTGCATGTCAAACATCCCTACAAATCCACACATGCGCTACCTCCACAAATAAAAAAGGCGTTCCTCACCCATCTGGGTTTGGAACACCTTTGTTCTTGGGAGGATGGTATCTGCTTCAGAGCAAAGATGCAAGAGCCTTCTTCACGATTCCCAACGCCAGGTCGATATCCTGCTTCTGCACCACCAAGGGAGGGACGAAGCGAAGCACGTCATACCCGGCACTGGCTACCAGCAAGCCTTGCGCAAAGCAAGCATCCACCACCGTGCGTGGACTGACCGTCAGGACCAACCCGTTGATAAGGCCCATCCCCCTCACGGAAGTACAGAGGGTGGGATAGCTCACCACCAATGTTTCAAGCTCATTGCGCAAGTAGGCTCCCATCTCCTCGACATGTGCAAGGAAGGCGGGATCTGAGAGACGACGGGTCATCTCGTTGACCCCCGCCATGGCCAAGGCATTGCCCCCGAAGGTGGATGCATGGTCTGCAGGTTCAAAAACGCGGTTTGCCTTGCCCACCGTCATCATGGCTCCGGCAGGCACCCCGCCGGCCAAGGCTTTGGCTGTGGTCAGCACATCGGGCTGAACCTCATACGCCTGGTAGGCAAACGGTTTTCCGCTGCGCCCCATACCGCACTGCACCTCATCATAGATGAGCAGGAGGTTGTGTTGGTCACACAAGGCGCGCAGACCTTGCAGGAACTCTTTGGTGGCAGGGACGATGCCCCCTTCCCCTTGGATCGGCTCAACAATGATGGCGCAGGTGGTCTCATCAATCATGGATCTGACACTCTCCAGGTCATTGAAGGTGGCATACGAGAAGCCTTGGGGCAGTGGATCGAAGTGCTTGTGGTATTTCTCTTGTCCTGTTGCCGTGATCGCAGCATAGGTCCTTCCATGGAAGGAATGGACCATTGAGATGATGCCGGTACGGATGGGGCTGCTCTTGTGGCCGAATTTGCGGGCAAGCTTCAGGGCAGCCTCATTGGCCTCGGCCCCACTGTTGCAGAAGAAGACCCGGTCCATCTGTGCAAGGTTGCAAAGGTTCTCGGCCGCTGTTACCGCCTCTGTATTGAAGTAGAGGTTTGAACAGTGCAGCAACCCTTGGTCCAGCACCTTCTGCAAGGCTGTGGTCAGTCCATTGTCGTGGTACCCCAGGGCATTGACGGCAATGCCACCGACAAAGTCGAGATAGCGTTTGTCCTCCTCGTCGATGAGGTACATCCCCTCCCCGCCCTTGAAGACCACCGGTACCTGGCTGTAGGTATCCAGCAGATAGTGTTTTCCTTTCTGTATCGTCGTTTGCATACTCATGCCTGTTTCTCCTTGGTGACCATGGTTCCCACGCCCTTGGTGGTGAAGATTTCCAACAGGATTGCGTGCGGCACCCGTCCGTCGAGGACGTGCACGCTCTCCACTCCCTTGTCCAGACCATCCAGACAGCACTGGACCTTGGGGATCATCCCCCCCTTGATCGTCCCATCGGCAATATACCCAAGGGCTTCCTGTTCGCTGAGCGTCCTGAGGATGGTGGACGGATCGTCCTTGTCCTTGAGAATCCCCTCCACATCGGTGAGGAAAATCAGCTTCTGGGCTGAAAGCGAGCCGGCAACCGCGCTCGCTGCGTAGTCTGCGTTGATATTGTAGGTATTGCCCGCTGCATCAACCCCGACCGGGGAGACAACCGGAACAAAGTTGTTGGCAAGCAGCGTTTCCAGCAACGTGGTATCCACATGGTCGATCTGTCCGACAAAGCCAAGATCCCTGCCTTTCTCATCCAGTTTCCTGGAACAGAGCAGGCTTCTTCCGTCCTTGCCGCTGATACCCACCGAGCTGATGCCTACCATCTGGAGCTCATCGACCAAAGCCTTTCCGATGGAGCCCGAGAGCACCATCTCTGCCACCTTGGCAGTCTCCTCATCAGTGACACGAAGTCCATCCAGAAACTGGCTCTGCTTGCCCAGCCGCTCCAGCAAGCTGGTGATCTCCTTGCCGCCACCGTGCACAACCACCGGCTTGAGGCCGATGTACTTGAGCATGGCGATGTCCTGGATGACCGAACGCTTGAGCTTCTCATCCACCATTGCCGAACCACCGTACTTCACGACCACCGTGCTGCCGGCAAACCTCCTGATGTAGGGGATTGCCTCGATGAGCACCTCAGCCTTCAGAATCTCCGTTTCCATCCTATGGTTGTTCAACTTCTGTAATCTCCATTGATCCTGACATACTCGTAGGAGAGGTCACAACCCCAGGCTGTCCCCTCCCCATTCCCATCGGAAAGCTGTGCCAGCGTGACGATCTCCTTCTCCAGGAGAATGCTCTTTGCCTGATGCTCATCGAAGGGAAGCGGAGTTCCGCCCTTCACCACCTGGATCATTCCCTTCGCAGAGGAAAAGAAGAGATCGAGACCGGAAGGATCGAAAGCTGCACCACTGTAGCCCATGGCACAGAGGATCCTACCCCAGTTGGCATCGCTGCCGAAAAAGGCAGTCTTGACCAGATTGCTGGTGATGACCGAGCGTGCCAGGGTTTGGGCGGTTGCTTTGTCCTTCGCGCCTTTGACCTGAACCTCCAGGAACTTCCCAGCCCCTTCCCCATCACGCACGATGGCCTTGGCAAGGGCTGTATGCACTTCGGTGAAAGCCTCGCAAAAGGCTTCCCACTCAGGGTGGCTGGGAGAGAGGGGGGAAGTACCGCTCATCCCATTGGCCAGCACCAGGACCGTATCGTTGGTGGAGGTATCGCCATCGACACTGATCATGTTGTAGCTGTCCTGGATCGAGGATCCGAGCAATGTTTGCAGCACATCCTTGGAGATGGCGGCATCGGTGGTGATGAAACTGAGCATGGTGGCCATGTTCGGATGGATCATTCCCGAGCCCTTGGCCATGCCGCCGATATGCACGCTCTTTCCTTCAATGGTCAGCTCGAGCGCCACTTCCTTGGTGAATGTGTCGGTGGTGCAGATGGCCAGTGCAGCCTCCAAGGCAGCCTCACGCGTGGAAGAGAGCACAGAAGCACAACTCTTGATGCCTGCCTCAATCCTGTCCATCGGAAGCGGGACACCAATGACCCCGGTCGAGCAGACAAGGACTTCCTCCTCAGTGCACCCCAACTCTTTGGCAGCAAGGGCTGCCATGGTCTGGGTATCCTGCTCACCCTGCAAGGCGGTACAGGCATTGGCATTGCCGCTGTTGACCACCAACGCCTTCACGAACGTTGAGGAAGCCACCAGCTTCTGGTCCCAGAGCACCGGGGCCGCCTTGACCAGGTTGGTGGTGAAGCTGCCTGCAAACGTACAGGGGCTCTCACTCACGACCAAGGCCAAATCCTTCTTGCGCTTCTTGATGCCACAGGCAACCCCGTTGGCTGAAAACCCGATGCTGGCGGTTACTCCGCCGTCAATCATCTGCATATACTCCTCCTAGAGGGGACAGGCAACCGTGGTGGGAAGACCTGTGGTCTCGCCGAGGTTGCACCGAATATTCATGTTCTGTACTGCCTGACCGGCAGCACCCTTGATCAGGTTGTCGATTGCCCCGATGGCAATCACCCGATTCGTACGCTTGTCCACCTTCCATCCTATGGCACAGGTATTGGTATTTCGCACGAATCGTGTCTCAGGCAGTGTTGTACCGAGCAGGCGGACAAAATGCTCATCTGCATAGAAGTCTTGGTATGCTTTGGAAATATCCTCTTCACCAACTCCTTCCTTCAGGTTCGCATAGCAGGTGGCAAGGATGCCCCGGTTCATGGGAACCAGGTGGGGGGTGAACTGCACCACCAGCGGAGCCTGGTTGAGCAGACCCAGCTCCTGCTCGATCTCCGGGGTATGACGATGGTTGGTCACCCCATAGGCCTTGTAGGACTCATTGCACTCGCAAAAGAGCGAGTCGATCTTCTCGCTTCTGCCTGCCCCGGTCACTCCGCTGGCAGCATCGATGATCAGGCTGGTCGCATCGACGAGCTTGTGTGCAACCAAGGGAGCTAGGGTAAGAATGCTTGCTGTGGTATAGCAGCCTGGGTTGGCTATGAGGTTTGCCTTGGCAATCTGCTCGCGCTTGAGCTCACAGAGACCGTACACGGCCTGGTCCAAAAGATCCTTGCTGAGATGGGTGGTCTTGTACCAGCTTTCGTACACCGATGCATCGCTGAGGCGGTAATCGGCACCAAGGTCGATGATGATGCAACGCTCAAGGATGACAGGGGTAACCAACTTGCTTGCCAAAGCATGAGGAAGGGCAAGAAAGAGAACCGAACAACGCTTGCTCGCTTCTTCGATATCCTCTTCCTCAAGCGTCAGGTCACAACTGGAGAAGAGCGAGGGATAGATATCAGAGAAGCGCTTTCCCGCATAGGAGTGGGAAGCGAGAAAGGTGATTTCAACCAGTGGGTGATTTGCAAGAAGAGCGACAAGCTGCGACCCTGCATAGCCTGTGGCCCCGATGACTCCTACGTGTATCATACCATTCTCCTTTTCAATTGTGGTATAATTATACAATAATTGTGGGCCTTGACCAGTATCTATGCATATTTTTTCGTAAATTTTGTATAAATATTAATTAAACCAGTGAACCATCTCCTCAGAAAAGACCAATCCAAGCTTTTTCTGGAGCCTCAAACTGGCCTCATTGGTGTGCACAACGTGACAATACGGGATGAGGGATGCATCAAGAAGACGGTTGATATACGCTTTCTCAAGCTCACTTCCCAGACTTCTTCGACGGAACGCAGGAAGGATTTCCAGCATTCCCATCGCTCCCTCGCTGTGACGGCCCATAAAGCCAGCCAGCTGTCCGCCCACTTCGGCCCCGATCATGACACCCTTTGCCAGACGCTCACGGATATACGGCTCATCAGCAAGATGATGGTAGTTTGCAAGCACAATCTCCAGGTCTCCCATGACCAGGGGACGGATGACCACCTCGTCATTCAAGGCAAAACGTTCTGTTCCCGGATATACGGCCTGGATGCACGAGAGGGAGCGCTTCATCCCCTGTTCGAGCAGGTAGCCCACCAATTTCCCGTCATGCACCGCTATGGGCGAGGGCAAACCCACCAGCTCGTTTGCAAAGCGAAGATATGCCTCGTCGTTGAAGAGAGCCACCATGGATGTGGCGTCGGATACCGAAACGAGCACCCCATCCTCATCTGCGATCAGGACCTTGGCTGTCTTTTCTTCGATACTTACCAGAAAATTGGCATAGGTGATTTCACCTTTCTCACACAGCAATGCTTCAATGTTCATAGGAAAAGTGTACCCAATTGCGGGAAGTCTGTCAGTGCAGAAAGCGGTATGCAACGACCAAAAGAGCGAGTAATGTAAGGTTATAGAGGATAATCAACACGATGGCGAGGGCATACGGCGGATTGTGCAACGTCATGAGCAGAATGAGCAGAAGCAACGCCAGCAAACCAAGCGAAGTGGCAAGAAAACCCTGGCGACGCCCCTGCAGGAAGGCTCCCACCATCAGCAGCAGCGCAGAGATGAGGGCAAACCAACCAAGCTCAGCGGTAAGCAGATAATCGAAACGGAACTCACCTGTGCGTATCAGAAAAAGGAACGAGAAAAGTGGCGGCAAGGCGACCAATATCAGCAAAAACACCGCTGCAAACACCAGACATATCCGGCTAAGAGTTGTTCTGGTCAAGACTCCTCCGCTCCCAACAGATTCTTCACCAGTTTCAACAATATGTCATCGACCTCCAGATCAGCCCGTATGCGCTTTGCATCCATACGAGGATGTTTCATCAGCTGCTGATAGGCGTCTGCCACCCACAAGGTTGCTGTGTCCGGGGGAACAATGCCGGTGTCGATGACCAGATCGAAGAGCGATGCATCATTCTGGTTGTACTGCAGATCAGACTGTACAAAGGATGTCCTGACCAACTCGCGTTCGAAAAGAGCCCGCTTTGCAACTTCATCGGTGCCACCATACTCTTTCTGCTTCCGCTCGATGCGTACCTCAAGCGGAGCCTTGATGCGCACATTGAGAATGTCCGTATACCCTTGGAAAAGACCGAAGCCTCCCCTTCCAAGCAAGACAACATTGCCAACTTTCGCAAAGGCTCTCATGACGGTCAGAAGAAAATCCACCGTATGATAGCGGCTTTGGTCAAAGCGTTCCCAAAAGCTGGGTTTTGCGTCATAGACCTCTTCGAAGGCACTGAAGCCGTAGGCATGCATGACCTTCTCAATGTCCTCCTTGTCCACAAAGGACAAGCCCAATTGTTCGGCGACATGTTTGGCGATGAGGGTCCCCTCACTGCCTATCTGACGGGAAATGGTAATGACTCCCATAGGCACCTCCTACTGGTATCTTTATGGTAAGTCACCACTTATCAGAAGTCAAGAAAGGGGCTTTCTACAGCTCATCCCAGGATAGCCCAAGCACCTCGAGTACAAAGAGCCTTGCCAGATCAGGGTCAAACTGTTTTCCGCTGCATCGCTTGATTTCCCGTGCGGCATCTTGCATGCTCACCACCTCCCGATAGGTACGGGGAGCCGTCATTGCATCGTAGGCATCGACAATGGTGATGATCCTGGCTTGGAGGGGTATGGCTTCTGCCTTGAGTCCTTTTGGGTACCCTTTCCCATCGAAACGCTCATGATGGGCAAGGACATAATGGGCAAGCGAGGCCATATCCTCAACCGAATTGAGAATGCGATAGCCGATCTCAGCATGCCGTTGCATCTCCTTCCACTCATCGGTGCTCAGCTTGCCTTCCTTGTTGAGAATCGACTCATGGATGGCAATCTTGCCGATATCATGCAGAAGGCCCACCAGCCGCATCTCTGCTGCTGCCATCGTACCCATTCCATACGCTTTGGCCAGTTTCTCGCACAACTCGCTGACTCGTACTGAGTGGGACTCCTCCCGCTTGTTTTTCTCATGCAACGTGTTGATGATGGCATACACGGCCTGGCCACGCAGTTGGGGAGAGTCCACCAGCTTGCGAGTCGCCACATCCTTCTCTGCCCGCTTGATTGCCTCGTTGATATTGTCCTTCTCTCGCGAAAGAGGGGATACGCCGAAGCTTATGGTTGGCTTGACCGATCCCATCATCTCCATACTGGATATCTCTGCCATGAGGGAAGAGAGCAAGGAGGAGATTTCCTCTTCGGTCCGATCGAACAGGATGAGGGCAAACTCATCACCACCCACCCTGCTCACATAGTCTTCCCGCCTCAGGCTCTTGAGCATGATCTGGGCAATACGTCTGAGCAGGCGATCCCCTTCCTCACGTCCGAAAGCCTCATTGAGGATCCTCAGCCCGTTCACATCGCCAAAGGCAACCGTTACTGCCTGATGCTCATCCAGCCGTAGGTCACGTACATATGCTTCAAAGTGCACACGATTGTACAGACCTGTCAGGGCATCGTGATTGGATGCAAAGAGAATCTTTTGCTCATACATCTTGCGGTCGGTGATATCGACAGTCATGCACAACGACTCATCCTTGCCCATATCACTGGTGGTGAACTCCGACAAGGAGAGATTTGCCCACAAGACCGTACCGTCCTTGCGGATGAACCGCTTGTCAAAGTTGAACGGACCGGGATTGCCCTGAGCCATGGCATCGGTGATCGAGCGGCTTTTCGAAATATCCTCGGGGTGGGTGATGTCAGCCCAGCTCCTGCTCATCAGCTCCTCCTTGGAGTACCCGAGCATCGCAAGATAGCTGTGATTGACATTCTCGATCGCACCGGTCTTGAGGTCGGTCAGGGACATGCCGATGGGAGCTTGCTCGAACATCATCTTGAAAAGGCGTTCGCTCTTCTCCAGATTTGCAATCGCCTGGATGCGGTGAGCCTGACCGAACAACAGGAGGCTGAGCAGATAGGTTCCCAACGGATAAAATACCAGAATGGGGAAGGACATGGAGGAGATGACCTGCATCCGTAACGAGGCAGGCATGAGCAGCATGCACAGGAGCATGACGATGTGGGTGACCACCCCTACCAGGTAGAACTCAATCCCCAGTCCCTGCTTCTCCTCCAATACCGACTTATACCGCTTGTGATGCCACAGGATGCCGATGGAAGCACTGCTGATGATGGTTGCCAATCCCGGCAAAACCCCTGTTCCACCAAGGTACAAACGGTAGCTTGCCATGCAAAGGCTTGCAATGGAGGTCGGCAACCAGCCGAAAATCATGCCCGAAACCACCAACAGGATGGTGCGCGAATCGAAAACGACCCCCTCCAACAGGACAAAGGGACTGAGCATGACCAGAATCCCGATCACCCCGATGACCAGTCCCGAAAGAATGCGATGGCTGGTGATCTTCTTCAGGTTCTTGAATGGATACGTGGCAAAGAAAACACTCATGGCAAGCAGCAAGGCAATGTTGAACAGTACGTTTATCACACATCCCCTCCTTCACCCTTATTCATGAGCTTCACAAGATTTCTTCCTGCTTCCTTTGCTTGGTAGAGCGCACGATCCGCATCGGCGATGAGAGCGCTGCCATCAATATCCTTCTTCGAAAGAACTGCTACCCCGATGCTGATGCTGACTCTCAGTTCCTCAGATTGGTAGTGGAACACATGCTGGTCCACTGCAGTACGCAAGTGTTCGGCAATCTCCAACGCCTCCAGGTCACTCTTCTGGGTCAGGGCTATGACAAACTCATCGCCTCCAAAGCGCGCAATGGCAGGGGTATGCTTCAGCACAGAACGTGCTATCTGGGCGAACTCCTTGAGCACAGCATCGCCGGCGAGATGCCCATAGGTATCATTGATGTGCTTGAAATGGTCCAGATCACACAGCATGATATGGGCCGTACCCTTCTGCAACAGATGAAGATTGATTCGTTCCAGAAAGTAGCGCCGATTGTACAATCCGGTCAGTGGGTCGAGGTAGGAGAGCTCACGAAGCCGTTTGTGCAGGTTGCGCCGCTCGGTGATGTTGATGATCATCGCCGTCACTGCACGCTGGCCCATGTACGGGTTTGCCAGCGGATGCATGCGTGTCTCAAACCACTGGGTTCCTCCCGGGCCGTTGAGCTCAGGCAACACCACCTTGTCGGTCTCAAGCTTGTAGTCGAAGGTATTCAGGGTCCCTTTCTCAAGAGTGAGGCGAACCTGCTCCATGTAGAAATCGGCAAACTCCTTGGGCATGAACTCATAGATGTTCTTGCCCTTCATGGGCTTGCCGTCATCATAGAGAGAGCGCTCGGTACCACCGAATACCTCAAGATAGGTTCCATCCTCGCCAATGACCATGAAGGGATCGGGAATCGTATTGAACAGTGAATAGGTCAGATCTTCCAGATGGTCCTGATACATCCTCACACTCCCTCTCTTGGGTTGGGTACTTTGTAGATACTAGCATGTTTTGGCTGAACTTCAACAGAGAACCTCCCCGCTTTCGCAGGGAGGTTCAAGGAGGTTGCCGGATTCCAAATCAAACAGAGTACAGTAGTTCATCATAGGTCGGTATCGGCCAATAGGAAGCGTCGCACAAGAGCTCTGCCTCATCGCTGACCGCTCGTACTTGTGCCATGGCAGGCAGGACCTTTTCATGGTAGAAGCGGCTGGCTTTGGTCACATCGGTGACCATGCGGGCCTCAAGTACGAGATTCTCCAATGCCCCGACATGATCATCAAGCGTATCGGTGAGCATGCAAAGCTGCTGGACCAGCGATTTCTCATACGAGAGGGAAGATCCCTTGAGCAGGGCAAGCTTCTCATTGGCAGAATGGGCAAGGTCTCCTGCGAACTTGCTCAGTGCCGGCAAGATCTGCCTGCGCACCATGTCAACCATCGTCAGAGCCTCGATATTGATTGTCTTGCAGTAGTTCTCCAGCACAATCTCATACCGGCTGTGGATCTCGGTCTCATTGAGCACCCCGAACTTCTCGAAGAGAGCGATGGACTTGCCCGAAATGAAGGCAGGCAAGGCATCAGGGGTGGACTTGTGATTCGAAAGGCCACGTTTCTGGGCTTCCTCAACCCATGCCTGGGCGTAGTTGTTCCCATTGAAGACAATCCTTCGGTGCTTCTGGTAGGTCTCCTTGACCAAGGCCGACAGTGCACACGGGAAATCCTTGGCCTTCTCAAGCTCATCGGCAAAAAGCGAAAGCTTGTCAGCGATGATTGTGTTGAGCACAAAGTTCGGACCGGATACGGAGAAAGAGGAACCGAGCATCCTGAACTCAAACTTGTTGCCGGTAAAAGCAAAGGGGCTGGTACGGTTGCGGTCGGTGGTGTCCTTGGGGAAGGAGGGCAAGAGATTCACCCCCAGCAGCATCGAGGTGCGCGCCTTCGAGGGGCAATCCACCCCGTCGGCAAGGGCATCGAGGATGCTGGTGAGCTCTTCGCCGAGGAACATCGAAACGATGGCAGGAGGAGCCTCATTTGCTCCAAGACGATGGTCGTTGCCTGCACTTGCAACCGAAACACGCAGAAGATCCTGATACTCATCCACAGCAGCGATGACCGCCACCAGAAAAAGCAGGAACTGGGCGTTGTCCTTCGGGTTGTCACCCGGTTCAAGCAGGTTGATGCCTGTATCGGTGGAGATGGACCAGTTGTTGTGCTTGCCCGAACCGTTCACCCCGGCAAACGGCTTCTCGTGCAAGAGGCAGACAAGACCGTGACGGTCTGCAACCTTCTTCATCATCTCCATGGTCAGCTGGTTGTGGTCAACCGCCAGATTGCTGGTGGTGAAAATGGGTGCAAGCTCATGCTGGGAGGGAGCGACCTCGTTGTGCTCGGTCTTTGCCAGGATGCCGAGCTTCCACAGCTCCTCATCGAGCTCGCGCATGAATGCGGAGACCCTTCCCTTCAGGTTGCCGAAGTAGTGGTCCTCCATCTCCTGCCCTTTCGGGGGGCGTGAACCGAGCAGCGTACGACCGGTATGGATGAGGTCCTTGCGCTTCAGATAAAGGGACTTGTCAATGAGAAAGTACTCCTGCTCAGGTCCTACGGTGGTCAGCACACGCCGTACCTCGGTCTTGCCGAAGAGCTTGAGGATCCTCAGCGCTTCGCGGCTGATCACCTCCATGGAACGAAGCAGCGGCGTCTTCTTGTCCAGGACTTCTCCGCTGTAGGAGCAGAAGGCGGTGGGGATGCACAGCGTATTCTCCTTGATGAAGGCATAGCTGGAAGGGTCCCAGGCGGTATAGCCCCTGGCTTCGAAGGTGGCCCTGAGTCCACCGGAGGGGAAGGAGGAGGCATCGGGTTCGCCCTTGATGAGTTCCTTGCCGCTGAACTCCATGACAGCATGTCCATCCTTGGCAGGAGAGATGAAACTCTCGTGCTTCTCTGCAGTGATTCCGGTCATCGGCTGGAACCAGTGGGTGAAATGGGTCACCCCCTTGGAAAGGGCCCACTCTTTCATGGCATGGGCAACTTGGTTGGCGATGGCAAGATTGAGTTCCTTTCCCTCTCTGATGGTCTCCTTGAGCTGCCGATAGGTATCCTTGGCAAGATACTCGCGCATTGCCTCATCATTGAATACTGAGCTACCGAAATACTGATCCACACGTTCTGTCATACTCGCCTCCGCCTCATGGTTTACGTGGGTGTTCGGCACAGAAAGACCAACCTTGGCACCTTGCGGCCGCTGTATCTTTCTGTACCCTCCTACCCAATTCCGCAGTCGATGCTGGGGAAAAAGAGAAAGGCGCTGTAGCCCAAACTGGACTACAGCGCCTTTGCTGATGGCTCGTTGTACACCTACCGAAGGCTTTCTGTCAACTCCCTCCCGCAAAGGATTTGCAGAATGTACGACTTTCACCAAAAACCATACCCTACGATAACCGGCTCTTTCTCTTTATGAAAGAAGAACATGGAAGCAACAGCAACAATACCGTCGGTATAGTTTTTGAATAAATATACGCATCCCTCGTGACAAACTCTCCCTTCTTGGGTATGATGGGCCAAAAGAACGGGAAGGACAAAGGCGTCCACCAAAGACAGCTTGTTATGCAAGCTATCCTTGGTGGTCGCCTTTTTTCATTCCCAGGGAGTGTACCCTATGGACGGTTATCACCAACACCAGTATCTGGAAGGAGAGGTCCGCATACCCAGCGGATGCGCCATCAGCGGCATCATCGACCGAAGCGGAAAACGCTTCTCAGGCTCCGATGCCATCACCTCCATCTCCGTCATGCACGACAGGTCCAACGGGCTGGGTGGCGGTTTTGCAGGCTACGGGATCTATCCCGAATACGAGGATTTCACCGCCCTGCACATCTTCTATTATGGAAGCGAGGCAAAACGAAAGACCGAGGAGTTCCTTGAAGAGCATTTCGATCTCATCAACCTCTCCAAGATTCCGACCGAAAAACACAGGGCCATCACCGATGAGCCGTTGATCTGGCGCTACTTCGTCATGCCCCTTCCGACCAAACTCGCATCCAGCCAGCTGGATGAGGATGAGTACACCGCCCGTTGCGTCATCCGGATCAACAAGGAGATCGACGGTTCCTATGTCTTCTCCTCCGGCAAGAACATGGGTGTCTTCAAGGCAGTAGGCTATCCGGAGGATGTCGGTGCCTTCTACCGCCTCGATGACTACAAGGGCTACAGCTGGACGGTGCATGGCCGCTATCCCACCAACACTCCGGGCTGGTGGGGCGGAGCACACCCGTTCAGCCTCCTCAGTTACTCGGTGGTGCACAACGGGGAGATCTCCAGCTACGACGCCAACCGCCGTTTCATCGAGATGTACGGCTATGCCTGCACCCTGAAGACCGACACCGAAGTCATCACCTATATGATCGACTACCTGCACCGGCGCCAAGGACTGACCCTCGAGGAAGTGAGCAGTGTCATCGCCGCTCCCTTCTGGTCGACCATCGAACGCAAGGATGAGGAGGAGAGAAACGCACTCACCTACCTGCGCAACACCTTTGCCAGCATGCTCATCACCGGCCCCTTCTCCATCATCCTCGGCTACAACGGGGGGTTGATGGCGCTCAACGACCGCCTGAAGCTTCGTTCCATGGTGGCTGCAGAGAAGGGAGACAAGGTGTTCATCGCAAGTGAAGAGGCCGCCATCCGCATCATCGAACCGAACCCTGACCGGCTGTGGTACCCCATCGGGGGAAAGCCCGTCATCGCCGAGCTCTACACCACTGGACAAGGAGGGGCACATGGCCATCAACTACCTGTATCCGGACTTTGAGGTCCAACGCAACGAAAGCCGATGCATCACCTGCCGTGTCTGTGAGCGGCAGTGTGCCAACCTGGTGCACCACTACGATGCGGAGACCGGCCGCATGACCAGCGACGAAAGCCTGTGCGTCAACTGCCACCGCTGTGTCTCCCTCTGCCCCACCCGGGCCCTGAAGATTGTGAAAACCGACCATGTCTTCAAGGAAAACGCCAACTGGAGGGGAGAGGTCATTCAGGATATCTACCGCCAGGCAGAGACCGGCGGTGTTCTGCTCGCTTCCATGGGAACCCCCAAGCCCTACCCCGTCTACTGGGACAAGATGCTGATCAACGCAAGCCAGGTGACCAATCCCTCCATCGACCCGCTGCGCGAACCGATGGAGACCACCACCTTCCTGGGCAAGAAGAGCACCACCATCCGACGGGACGAACAAGGAAAGCTCATCACCGATACCACTCCGCAGCTGAAACTGGCCATTCCCATCATGTTCAGTGCAATGTCCTACGGCTCGATCTCCTACAACGCACACAAGAGCCTTGCCTTGGCTGCCGAGCAGTTGGGAACCTTCTACAACACCGGCGAAGGCGGACTGCATGAGGACTTCTACCGGCATGGCAAGAATACCATTGTGCAGGTGGCATCCGGACGGTTCGGGGTACACCCAGGCTATCTGAATGCGGGAGCAGCCATCGAGATCAAGATGGGACAGGGGGCGAAACCCGGTATCGGGGGACACCTTCCCGGTTCCAAGATCGGGCAGGACATCTCAAAAACCCGCATGATACCGTTGCACAGCGATGCAATCAGTCCGGCTCCCCACCATGACATCTACTCCATTGAAGATCTCCGGCAGCTGGTCTACGCCCTCAAGGAAGCCACCAACTACACCAAGCCGGTCATCGTCAAGGTTGCTGCGGTGCACAACATCTCCGCCATCGCCAGTGGCATCGCCCGCAGTGGTGCGGACATCATCGCCATAGACGGTTTCCGCGGAGGCACGGGTGCAGCTCCCGCCCGCATCCGGGACAATGTGGGCATCCCCATCGAACTGGCCCTCGCCAGTGTCGATGAGCGGCTGCGCGCAGAAGGGATCCGCAACCAGGTCAGCCTGGTCGTGGGAGGCTCGATCCGCAGCAGTGCCGATGTCATCAAGGCCATCGCCTTGGGAGCAGATGCCATCTACATCGCAACCAGCGCCCTGATAGCCCTTGGTTGCCATCTCTGCCGCACCTGTCACAGCGGCAAGTGCAACTGGGGCATTGCAACCCAGAATCCTGAGCTCGTCAAACGCCTCAATCCCGAGATCGGCAGCGAGCATCTGGTGAACCTGCTGACAGCATGGAATCACGAGATCAAGGAGATGATGGGAGGCATGGGCATCAACTCCATCGAGGCGTTGAAGGGAAACCGCCTGATGCTCAGGGGCATCGGGTTGTGCGATGCGGAGCTCAAGATCCTGGGCATCAGCCATGCCGGGGCATAGGAGGCAACCATGAAACGAGTCTATGTGAATGAAACGTGGTGCCTCGGGTGCCACCTGTGTGAGTACTACTGTGCCTACGCAAACTCCGGCCTGACCGATATGGTCAAGGCACTGAAGGACAAGGTGATCAGGCCGCGCCTTACCATCGAGCAGGAGGGCACCATCAGCTTTGCCGTCAGCTGCAGGCACTGCACCGAGCCGCTGTGCATGAAAAGCTGCATCGCTGGGGCCATCTCCTGCAAGGACGGCCTGATCGTCATTGACCAGAGCAAGTGCGTGAACTGCTACTCCTGCATCATGGCCTGCCCGTATGGCGCCCTCATGCCTAGCGAGGAGCAGGTGATGCAGAAGTGCGAACTGTGTGCAACCAACTCCCACGGCCAACCGGTCTGTGTACAAGGCTGTCCCAACAAGGCCATCGTCTATGAGGAGCGTTAGGATGCACTACCTTATCATCGGCAACTCCATTGCAGCGGCTGCAGTCATCGAAGGGATCCGAAGCCAGGATCCGGAAGGGGCGATCACCGTCGTCGGGGAGGAGAGGCAGGCCTGCTATGCCCGCCCACTCATCTCCTACTTGCTGCAAGGCAAGACGGACGAAGAGAAGATGCGCTATCGCGACCAAGCGTTCTTTGACAAACACAAGGTCACCGTCCTTTGCGAAACACGTGCCAGTCACCTGGATGCAGGGACAAAGACCGTTGCCTTGGATGACGGGACCACCCTCACCTACGACAAGCTGGTGCTTGCCACCGGCTCCTCCCCGTTCATCCCTCCCATGGAGGGGCTTGGGCAGGTGAAGCATCGTTTCACCTTTCTCACCCTGGATGATGCCCTTGCACTGCAACAGGTGGTAAAAGGTGATAGCCGTGTCCTGATCCTTGGCGCCGGCCTCATCGGACTGAAATGTGCAGAGGGCCTTTTCGGACAAGTCCGCTCCATCACCGTGGTCGATCTTGCCCCACGGATCCTTGCAAGCATCCTCGATGAGAAAGGATCGGCCCAGGTACAGGAGCATTTGCAGCAGAAAGGCCTCACCTTCCATCTTTCTGACCGGGTGAAGGAGTTCACCGCCAACGAGGCCCTCCTGGAGAGCGGAACCATCGTCGGCTTTGACATGCTGGTTGTTGCCGTAGGGGTGAAGCCGAATACCAGCTTGGCAAAAGAGGCGGGCCTTGCGGTCAACCGGGGCATCGTGGTCGACACCTCCATGAGAACCTCGGGCAAGGACATCTGGGCAGCCGGCGACTGTGCGGAGGCTGAGGAGCTGGTAAGCGGTCAGCACAAGGTATTGCCGCTTTTGTGCAATGCCTACCTGCAGGGAGAGACTGCCGGCAAGGATATGGCAGGACTGACAGAGCCATTCAACCAAGCAATTGCCATGAATGCAATCTCCTTTTTCGGTCTGCATGTCATCACTGCCGGCCTCTACGAGGGAGAGGAGAAGCTGTTTGCGGAAGAGGGGTCGTACAAGCGACTCTTTGTCAGGGACAATCATCTCATCGGCTATATCCTCATTGGGAAGGCTGTTGAGCGGGCTGGGATCTATACTGCCCTGATCAGGAACCAGACAGCTCTGGATACCATCGATTTCGATCTCATCAGTCGACAACCGGCCCTGATGGCCTTTGCCAAGTCGGTACGACAGCAGCAGCTGGGAGGAAGCGTATGAAGCATATCGTAGTGAAGAGTCGCGACTACCAAGAGGTGAATCAGGAGATTCGCTCCACAAAGGACAAGAACATTGTGCTCTCGGAAGTCTTTGGCCAGCGGTATCTGGGCTCCTCCCTCAAGGACCGGGAGCTCACCATCGAGGGAACGGCAGGCAATGCCTTGGGCTGCTTCCTTGACGGGGGCATCATCACCGTCCATGGCAATGCCCAGGACGCCACCGGTGATACGATGAACGACGGAAAGATTGTCATCCACGGGAGCTGCGGCGACGGGACCGGACTTGCCATGCGCGGGGGGGCCATCTACATCCGTGACAGCTCAGGGTACCGCTCGGGCATCCATATGAAGGCCTATGAGGACAAGCAACCCCTTCTGATCATCGGCGAGCGGGCGGGAAGTTTCTTGGGTGAGTACCAAGCCGGCGGAACCATCATCGTGCTGGGACGCAACCAAGCAGGCAAATCCCCTGTCGGGTATTTCTGTGGAACGGGTATGCATGGTGGTACAATCTATCTTCGCTGTGATACACTTCCGGTGAGCTTGCCGCCCCAAGTAGCAGTCAGGGATGCCGATGAGGCGGATATGCAGGTTTTGGGTGGTCTTCTCGAGGAGTATTGCTCGTTGTTTGCCTTTGACAAGACGGAGTTGCTCGCTTCACATTTCTTTGTGCTCCAACCCAACTCCGCAACACCTTATAAGATGCTATATACCCATGTTTGAGAGAGGGAGGAACAGGATGACCAATACCCAGGTTGAGGTGATGCAGTTCATCAAGGAGCAGGATGTACGCTTTGTCCGTCTCGTCTTCTGCGATATTTTCGGACAGATCAAGAACATCTCCATCTCAGCGGATGAGCTGGGAAGAGCCTTTGCAAGCGGCATCTCCTTCGATGCGTCTGCCGTAAAGGGCTTTCTGCAGGTTGATGAGAGTGATTTGTTGCTCTTTCCCGATCCCGCAACCCTCTCCATCCTCCCCTGGCGCCCGGCCCAAGGTCGGGTGGTGCGCTTCTTCTGCTCGATCAGACGCCCCGACGGCTCCCGTTTTGAGGGCGACGGACGCTCACTTCTGGAGGAGACTGTCCAGAAAGCCGCACTGCAAGGCTACCAGTTCGGCGTAGGTCCTGAGTGTGAATTCTACCTTTTCAAGCTCAATGACGAAGGACAGCCCACCTACACTCCCATTGACCGGGGAACCTATCTGGATGTGG
This sequence comes from uncultured Sphaerochaeta sp., assembly GCF_963667405.1. Lineage (NCBI taxonomy): Bacteria > Pseudomonadati > Spirochaetota > Spirochaetia > Spirochaetales > Sphaerochaetaceae > Sphaerochaeta > uncultured Sphaerochaeta sp. The sequence continues at coordinate 2,821,162 of NZ_OY763408.1, forward strand.
CTCCCCTGGACAAAGGGGAGAATGTAAGGCGTGAGATCTGCCTGAACCTGGAGCAGATGGGCTTCTATACCGAACGCAGCCACCATGAGTCAGGACCGGGGCAGCATGAGATTGATTTCAAGTACAGCTCTCCGCTTGAGGCTGCAGACAACTTCATTACCTTCAGATCGGTGGTGAAGACCATCGCAGACCGAAGCGGACTCTTCGCCTCATTCCTTCCCAAGCCCCTGCCCACCGAGAGCGGCAGCGGGCTGCACATCAACCTCTCCATTACCCGGGAGGGGGAACAGAGCCGGCTGCTTGAACAGCAGATGACAGCCGGTATCCTCAACCGCATCAAGGAAATCTCCCTCTTCCTCAACCCCTTGGTGAACTCCTACGAACGGCTTGGTTCGTTCGAAGCTCCGCGCTATATCGGGTGGGGACAGGCCAACCGCTCACTTCTGATCCGCATTCCGCAGACCAGCGGGGAGTACCGGCGCATCGAGGTCCGCTCAGCCGACCCTTCCTGCAATCCCTACCTCGCGATCACCCTGTTGCTCAACGCCGCCTTGGAAGGTATCAGGGAGGGGCTTACCCCGCCCGAGGAGTATGTGGGCTCGGCCTATCAGATGCAGAAGGGCACCACCCTTCCCTCATCCTTGGCAGAAGCGATGGAGCTTGCCCAGAACAGCAGCTTCGTACAGTCAATCATCCCCCAGCGTTTGTTCAGCTATTTCCTCGAGGCAAAGAAAGCCGATTGGCTTGCCTACGAGGAGGCTGTCGATAAGAGCGAGGCGAGTCGCAAAAACGTCTTTTTCACGACCTAGGAGGGCCAACGGTGCGTGCTTTGGTGGTTTCTTCGACACAAAAGGGGTGTGAATCCCTTTGTTCCCTCATCCGAGAGTATGAGGGAAGTGTCAGCATCACCCATGCGACCAGCGCAAGCGAAGCACGCAGGATTGTCCTTGATAGTGAAATCGACCTGGTTGTGGTGAATGCCCCCCTTGCCGATGAATCAGGAGAGGAGCTTGCCCTCATGGTCACCGAGCAAAGTCTTGCCACTTCCATCCTGGTGGTGAAAACCGAATATTTTGAACAATCCCAGACTATGTTCAGCAGCCGAGGTATCCTGGTGGTCTCAAAACCGGTAATCCGGCAGATGTTCTTCCAGGCCCTGAGCCTGGGCATTTCGTTGCGTTCCCGACTCGGGGCGATGCACAACGAGAATGAGAAACTGCACCGCAAGATCGAGGAGATCAAGCTCATCGACCGGGCCAAGTGGGCCTTGATCGAGCGCCTCGGCATGGACGAAGGCCAAGCACACCGACATATCGAGAAGATGGCGATGGATCTGCGCAAAAGCCGCTATGATGTCGCTTCTTCCATTTTGAAAACGTATCAGATGTAACAGGAGAACCAGAGATGGCCAAACATATTTTTGTTACCGGCGGGGTCGTATCAGGCCTTGGCAAAGGCATTACGGCAGCTTCACTCGGAAGATTGCTCAAGGCACGCGGCCTGAAGATCGCCGCGCAGAAGCTCGATCCTTATATGAACGTGGATCCCGGCACAATGAGCCCCTACCAGCATGGGGAGGTGTTCGTGACCGAGGACGGTTCGGAGACCGACCTCGACCTTGGGCACTACGAGCGGTTCATAGATGAGGATCTGAACAAGTTTTCCAACCTCACCAGCGGCAGGGTCTACTGGAACGTGCTGACCAAGGAGCGCAGTGGCGCCTACCTCGGCTCGACGGTGCAGATCATCCCCCACGTGACCACGGAGATCAAGGAAGCAATCTACTCGCTTGCAAAAAAGACTGCGGCCGATGTGGTGGTCACTGAGATCGGGGGAACCACCGGTGACATCGAAAGCCAGCCGTTTCTGGAGGCAATCCGCCAGATAGGTCACGAGGTCGGCAGACACAACTGCCTCTTCATCCATGTGACGCTGGTCCCCTACCTGAAGAGCAGCGGCGAGCACAAGAGCAAACCCACCCAGCACTCAGTCAAGGAGTTGATGGCCTCGGGAATCTTCCCCGATATCATCGTCACCCGCTCTGATGAGATTCTCGAAGCCGACATCAAGGATAAGATCGCCCTCTTTTGCAATGTGAAGCGCGACTGTGTCATTGAGAACAAAACAGTCGGTGTCCTCTATGAGGCTCCGATGATGCTGCATGCCGAAAAGCTGGATGAGATTGTGGTCAGGGAACTGCAGCTTGATACAAACCAACCCGACCTCACCGAGTGGGAAGCGATGCTCGACCGCATCACCAAGGCGGACAAGCCGGTACGCATTGCACTGGTAGGCAAATACATCCAACTCCACGATGCATACCTGTCAGTCATGGAAGCGCTCAAGCACGCAAGTTGGGCCCAAGGGGCCCAGGTAACAATCGACTGGGTCGACTCGGAACTGGTGACTGAGCAAAGCAGGGAAGCCTTGCTGGCAAAGGCCGACGGCATCCTGGTACCCGGAGGCTTCGGAGACCGTGGCATCGAAGGCAAGATTCTGGCAGCCCAGTATGCACGGGAACACAAGATTCCCTATCTCGGCATCTGCCTTGGCATGCAGATTGCCGTCATCGAATACGCCCGGCACGTACTCGGGTATACCGATGCCCACTCAAGTGAGTTCAATCCTGGCTCAAAGCATCCGGTCATCGCCCTGATGCCCGACCAGAGGGGAAACATTCCCAAGGGGGGAACCATGCGCCTCGGCACCTACCCGTGTGTGGTGAGCGCTCCCTCTCAGATGAGCGAAGCCTACCGGGGAGAACTGCTGATCGCAGAGCGTCATCGCCACCGCTATGAGTTCAACAACTCCTTCCGCGAAGCACTCGCGGATGCGGGGTTGGTCATCAGCGGCACCAGCCCCGACGGATCACTGGTGGAGGCTGTGGAGCTTGCTGACCACCCCTTCTTCGTGGGGGTTCAGTACCATCCGGAGTTCAAGAGCCGCCCCAACCGTCCCCACCCACTCTTCCTGAGGTTCATTGCCTCAGCATTGGGTCGGATGAGTTGACAGTTTTGCCGCTCTAGGGTAGTTTTGTGTATGCAATTTGGGGCCATAGCTCATCTGGTAGAGCGACTGGTTCGCAATCAGTAGGTAGAGGGTTCGAGTCCCTTTGGCTCCAAGCAACACAGCCCGTTTTTCCTTTCAGGAAGAGCGGGTTTTTTCATGGTTGCAGGCGCCTGCGCTTGATGAACAGGAGCAGAGCGGAGAAGAACACAATGAGCAAGCAAAGCACCAGGGATGTCATATACGAGCCTGTTGCATCGCGAAGCCACCCACCGATGCCCGGGCCCAGAAGGCCTGCAATGCCGTAAAAGAGAAAGCAGAGCGGATAGAGCGAAGAGAAGAAGTGAAGTGGGTATGCATGGGCGATGACTGCGGCATAGAGCACAAAATTGGCACCGAAGGAAAACCCCAGCAGAGCCACCAGAACCAGGATGAGCGGGATGTTCGGCCCGCTTGCCAGCAGCATCAGGGTTGCAAGCGAGAAAAGAAGGAGCGAAAGCGGGATGCTCACCGCCCCGATCCTGTCGAAGATATACCCCCAGACGATCCTGGCCGATGCATTGCCTACGGAAAAGAGCATGACGGCAAGCACTGCCTGCACTTCCGATAGTCCCCACTCCTGCACCAAAGGCGAGAGATTTCCCACCACCAAGAGCCCTGCAAAGGTCCCTGCAAACATTCCCATCGAAGAGAGAATCATGACCGAATTGCGATAGGCTGAGCGGGGAGGCCGCTCCTGCACGGAGGAAGACGCCTCCGGTACGGCCAACAGCTGTGCGCAAAGGAACAACAGGACGAAGGAGATGATGCTGTACCACAACAGGAACGAGGAGAGGGAGAGCGAGGAGAGGTAAGCCTCCTCAATGATGGCCGACAGGAGAATCGCCCCACCGCCGAAGCCTCCTACCGAGAGTCCGGTCACCAATCCCTTTTGGGTGGGAAACCACTTCAGGCAGACCGAAAGGGGAACCACATAGGAGAATCCGATCCCTATCCCCGAGAGCACGCTGATGCCGAGCAACAGCAAGGCGAAGGAAGCATGGCTGTATGCAGCCAACAGATAGCCTAGGAAGAAGAACAGCGCACCGATCGATGCGGTCTTCCTTGGCCCGAACTGAGGGAGAATTCTGCCTGAAAAGACCATGACAATGGTGAAAACCATGATGGTCATGCCAAAGACCAGCCCCGCCTGGGCACTGCTGATCCCCATCTCCTCCTTGATCCAGACCGACAGGGTGCTCCATGCATACACCCCACCAAGGATGGTCTGCATGCAAAGCGCTGCCAACAGGACCACCCATCGTTTTCCAATCCGTACCATGCAATCTCCTACAAATACACTAATATTTGACAGTATAGTAATTTTGTAAGGATTTTCGCAAGAACCTTGGCCGGGAGAGGGGTTTGTGGATGGGCATAATAAAACCCTCCGCCCTGGAGGGTTCTTTGGCTACTCGGGGTTATTTCCTTCGGTTATTCCCCCTCTTCGCCACCACAACCCTATCGTAGCATCGAAGCGGGAAACCGTCAATTTTTTCTTTGTGCCGGGCATGCTTTGTTCTTGACAATACTGTATGTCACACATTAATGTTAATTCATGAAGGACGATCCGATTCTGACCACGATGATCACTGAACTGAAGCGGGGAACGTTGACATTGTGTGTACTCAGCCAACTCAATCAACCCCAATATGGGTACTCCCTGCTGCAATTGCTGGCGGACAAGCACATCCCGATCGAGGCAAACACCCTCTACCCCTTGCTCAGACGATTGGAAACCCAGGAGTTGCTCTCCAGTACGTGGGATACAACCGAGGCCCGTCCCAGGAAGTTCTATGTGCTCAGCGAAAAGGGGAAAGCCTTGCTCTGTGCCTTGACCAAGGAGTGGCAGGAACAATACCAGCGCGTTGGTGCGCTGTTGGCGGAGGAAGACCATGAGTGATCTCATAGGCAGGTATGTAGCGGAAACGGTGCGCCATCTGAGCGCATCCGAAAGAATTGACGTGTCACGGGAGCTTGAGGCAAATATCCAGGATATGGTTGGGGAGGATGGCAGTGAGGAGCACATCGAGCAGGTGTTGCTTGACCTGGGCTCCCCTTCCGACCTCGCCAAGCAGTATCGGGGCAAAGCCCGGTATCTCATAGGCCCTGACACCTTTGATTTCTACTGGATGGTATTGAAATTGGTCTCCCTGGTGGTGGGCATCGTGACCGTGGTCATCTCCCTCATCAGCCTCTTTTTCTCCGCCACTCCCATGAATCTGGGAACAATGATTGCCAAACCGATCGGCTCGCTGTTCAGCGCATTGGCCTCAGCCTTTCTCTGGGTCACCATCAGCTTTGCGATCATGGACCACTATCAGGTAAACGCCACATCCGAGCGTTGGGATGCAAAGGCTCTGCACAGCTTGGAGGAAGCTCCCACGCGCATCATCAAGAAGAGTGACAGCATAGCCGACATGGTCGGCCTGTCGGTCTTCTTCCTCTTGCTTGCCGTCCTGCTCAGCAAGCCCGAACTCATCGCCATCTACCGCAAGGATGCCGCTGCAGTACCCCTCTTTGTCGGTTCTGCGCTGCAGCCCTTCATCATCGGATGGATGGCAGCCACCATCCTCTCCTTCATCGTCTCCGCACTCAAGTGGTTCAAAGGCAGGTGGACACCCACCCTCTTTGTCCTGAGCGCTTCGGCAGACCTGTTGGGCATTGTCTACTTCATCTTTGTGGTGACCAGATGGCAGCTCTACAATCCTGCATTCCTGACGATTTTCCCGGGCTCAATGACCCGGTGGCAGATCATCATCAAGGCAGCTTCGGTTGTCCTGCTGATCCTTACGTTGATCGGCAATGGCGATGACGCCTATACCGTGTTCAGGAAAACGAGACCCGACGAAGCTGCTCCAGCACCTCGACGGTAATCTGGTGTGACTCCTGGATGAAGGGATTGTCATCCAGGCTTCCCAGCACGGCATCACGCTCTGCAAGATTGCGGTAGGTACTCTCACGGAAACGGTTGTTGAAATCCTTTTCCTTGGTCTTGAATACCTGTGTCTCAATCTGTATCCGGATCCTGCTCACTTCCTCAACCGCCTTCTCCCATATCCCGGCTTGCAACCGCTCAACACCCAGAGCACGGCAAAGCGTTGCCACAGCATGGTTGCTGCGATCCTGCTCGTACCGTGTAAACCAGGAGGCGTAGGTGGCGTGCACCTCATCCCAGGTGGATATCTCCCCGCTCTTGAGCGCATCTTTCAATGCCTCAACACGGAACTGGGGAACCAGCTGGCCCCCAACATTGAGCCAAGGATGGATGACCATCTGCGCTGTCTCCTGCAGCGTTGCTACACTCACGTTCTCCTTCAGGCAGGCAGAAGCAATCGTCTTCACTGCATAGTAGAGCAGCATCTCCTGGTAGGCCTGGTAGGCCTCCACAACCTTCAGGATTTCCACCGGCTCGTTGCTGTTTTCCAACCCCCAGGCATAGACATGCAGCGAGTACAGCTCAGCGGGTTTTGCAAGCAGGAGCTCCCTGCCTTGGCGGATGAGGTTCTGTTCGTCCTTGGAAGACGCATGGGCACGGTTGTAGTTCTGTGCCACCCAGAGGCAGAGCAGATCGCAGGCCTCAAAGATCTCGTTCACGGTATCGGGAGCAAGATAGTCCGTCTCAATCTGCTGGCGGATGACCTTGCGCTTGTCACGTTTGCGGTATTTGTAGCTGTTGCGTTCCAATGCATAGAGGTTGTACATCCACCAGTAAGCGGGCATGACCACCCGCCGCCCTTCGTTGGGATCGCTGGAAAGGAGGCTGAACGGAAGGGGGATGTTCAGCTCATGAGGGTAGTTACCCTTGGCGATCAGGACATAGCTGGCGAACTTGCAATCGTACTTGAGGGTGCTGGAAAGTGCAGGCCAGAACCCTCTGCCTGCCACCATCTCCCCATCATTGCCGCGGCTGTTGTGGTTCGAGCCGATGTTTGCCCCGGCAGCCATATTCGACTGGCCCTTGATGAGGCTTGCGATCAGAAAGGAGTTGTTGTGGTGCTGCTCATGGCCGCCGAAAATGAGGTTGCTCAGCAGTTCGCAGCAACTCACCGTGGAGTTGTCACCCAGTATAGAGTGGATCAGGCGCGCACCATACTTGAGATTGCAGTTGTCTCCCATGATGAACCTGATCGCCTTGCAGCCGTAGAAGACGCGCGATCCGCTGCCGATGATGCCGTTGACCAGCTCCACCCCTTCCCCGATCTGCACCGGCTCCTCTATCGTGGAACGCAGGGTAAGATTTTTCAGCTTGTTCGCACCCTTGATGTAGCACCCCGGACCAATCCAGACATCCTTGACGGTGTCGCAGGATTTGACCACCGACTGTCTGCCCACAAAGCCGTAGCGGCCTCGCTTGGTATCCATCGTCCGGTCGGTCAATGCCTCGAAGGCGCGCATCAAGGCCGTGTCATCGCGATAGGTTCCCCACAGGAAGGCATCGCTGGTAAGCATGCCGTTGAACGGGCGGACAGCCCTTCCCCCAGCCTCATTCATGATGTCGATGGTGACACGCACATCCTCATCCTCACCATCCTTGAGGGTTCCGTTTCCGAACTTTGCATGATTGGTGGTCTGCATCTCCCCAAGCCGATAGAGGATGACATGGTCCTCTACGATGTAGTGGCTGAGGTAGGAGCAATCCATGACCGCACAGCTGTCACCGATATCGCAGCTGACAATGCGGCTGTTGGAAATCCCTACCGGGACACTGAAGTCATGGAAGGAGACGATGGACTTTTCCATCCTGCCCAACCTCACCAAGCCGTAGAACTCGGTGTTGCGGATCAGCGTAGGGTCGAAGGGGTCGCTTACCAGGACATCACCCCAGCAAGGACTGGAATTGAGGTTCTCCTCCAATGCGGCGATCTCATAGCTGGTCAGGGTTCTGAAGCTGCTGTTGTCACACCCTGCCTGTTTGTTGCGGAGCACATATTCGTCCTCACCTTCTGCGAGGAAGGGAGCAACAATAAAATCATACCCGAATCTGTCCCGGTCTAGGGTTTTCACGTTGTCATTCATGGATTCAGTATAGCAACGCACAAGGGTGTGCACAATTGTGGGAGGTGGCCTCTGAATCGCACTTTCCTGCAGATTTTTGGGCCTCTATGCAACCCGTATGCACACCGGTATCGGTGCTCGGATTCCCTGGGGCTGCCTTGTTTCCTTGTTTTTCAAGAAAATACGGCCAAGCAGGATGTATTTCCTGAAAGGCATCCTGCATACATACCCATCCGGAATGCAAAACTGCATAGCTTTGCGACTTGCGCCGTCTTGAGGGATATACTACCATGTGACCACTATGGCTGACTATGATTTGTCTCCCAAGATGAAACGTTTGGTCACCCTGATAAACAAGATCGCCATTACCGATCCTGAAGGGCTGACTCCCAAACGCATCGAGGAGCTGAACGATATATCGATTCCCAACAACCTGCTCATCCGCAAACTTCTTGGCAAGAGTGCGCGGAACATCGTGACCAAAACCTTCATCATCCCGGTGACCGACGGGATGGTCAGCGGATACTACTTCGAGAAGCAGGGTTCCCGGGGTATCAGCGACCTCACCCCCCTGATCATCTTCTACCACGGGGGTGGCTGGGTCTGGGGCAACATGGACCTGTACAACTTCCTGTGCGCCCACCTTGCTGACATCACCGGGGCATCGGTGCTCTCGGTCGACTATCGCCTTGCTCCCAAGTACAAGTTCCCCACCGCGGTGGAGGACTGCTATGACACGCTCGTCTGGGCTGCTGCGGGTTGCCGATACTGGAAGACCGACCCCGATCGCATCTATCTGGTCGGGGACAGTGCCGGCGGCAATCTTGCTGCCGTGGTCAGCCGCCTTGCCCGCGACCGCAAGGGTCCGTCCATAGCGGGACAGGTGTTGCTCTATCCGGTCACCGACGGCAGGATGCGCACCACCAGCTATGAGAAGTACAAGGACTCTCCCACCCTGACCGACAAGCAGATGGCCTTCTTCATCAACAACTACCAGCGCGAACCGAAGGACATCCTCAGTCCCAGCTTCAGTCCGCTTTTGGGCAAGGACCACAGCCGTCTTCCCCAGACCCTGATCATCGGGGCCGAGTTTGATCCCCTGCACGACGACGGCATGCTCTATGCCGACGCGCTCGCATCAGCCGACACCCCGGTCAAGTATCTGGAAGTCAAGAAGACCGTACACGGGTTCATCAACTATCCCAAGGCCACCGGAACCGAAGAGACCGAGAGTGCCATCATCCAGTTCATCGGGGGAAGACCGGTGGAGCAGGTGGCCCTCATCAGCCGCAAGGAGTGGAAAAAAGCTGAGCAACGCGAGCTGAGAAACATCAGGAAGCAAAGCAAGCATTTTGTGGATGCACAGCTGGGTTAGATTAACGTTAATCCAATTTTTATGGATTAATCATGGGTTAATCATGGGGTTTTCCTTGTTAAAGCACATATGCGTGTTAACCTTAACCCATGAGCATCCTCCTCAAAGATATTGCCCAGGTTACAGGTTTCTCCATCAACACGGTCTCCCGCGCCATGCGCTCAGACCCGAAAATCTCTACAGAAACCACCCGCCTCATCAAGGAAAAAGCTCACGAAATGGGGTATATCCCCAACTCGGTGGCTGCAAGCATGCGCTCCAACCACTCCAAGATGGTGGGCATCATCAGTGCCGATTCAGCCAACCCCTTCTTCAGTGAAGTGGTGCGCGGCATCGAGGAAGCTGCCACCAAAGCCGATTACCACATCCTTCTGGCCAGTACCGAGGAATCGGTGAAAAAGGAAGCCGATCTGGTGAAGATGTTCCTCTGCCGCAAAGTGGACGGCATCATTGCGATGCCGGTCTTCGACAACAGCAGTGCACATCTTGACCTGTATCGTAATCTGAAAGTCCCTTTCATATTTCCCGGGAGACGCCTCGAGGGTCTTGTTTCGCATAGCATTCTTCACAGCGACCGAGATGGACAGAGGAAGGTACTGGAACATCTGCTTGCCAATGGACATCGAAAAATCCTCTACATAGCTGGACCGAAAAAAGTGAGCAACACCATCGATCGGTTGACTGGAGTCGGGGAAGCGTATGCAAACAATGCTCTCGAGGTGGATCCCGATTACATCGTTGAGGCCTCAGGCCACATCGAGGATGGATACTACCTGACCAACCAAGCGCTCAACCGGGGCTTGGGCTTCACTGCCGTAGCCTGTTTCAATGACATGCTCGCCATGGGAGTACTCAAGAGCCTGTATGAGAACAATCTCTCCGTCCCGCATGACATTGAGGTGTTCGGCTACGACAACCTCTATATGAGTCAGTTCATGCAGCCCAGCCTCAGTACGGTCGATGTACCGAAATACCGGCTTGGGTATGTAGCGATGGAGACCCTGCTGTCCCACATCCAGGACCCAGATCTGGAGTATTGCACCAAGGATTTCCCCACGAGATTGGTCTTTCGGGAAACATCTCGTTAGGAATAACCCATTACCTTGTGTTCCAATAAGGAGGTTCACATGAAAAAGCAGATTCTTTTGGTAGCGTTGGCAGCCATCTTGGCATCCGGCATGCTCTTCGCACAAGCCGCCCCGGAAACAAAAGCGGAAGGACCGATCGAGATCACCTTCTGGTCGCTGTTCACCGGCGGAGACGGCGAGTTCTTTGATGCAATGGTCAAAGAGTTCAACGCTTCACAGAGTGAGATCGTCATGAAGAATGACATGGTGAAGTTTGACAACTACTACACCAAGCTCACTACCGCACTCGCTGCAAAGACCGCTCCGGATGTGGTCGTCGTCCATCAGGGAAACCTGTTGAACTACGTTCCCAGCGGTTCTCTTCTGGCACTCGACTCCTATGTTGATGCCACAACCCTTGCTGACTTCCAGCAGGCTCCGCTCGATGCATGCCGCTTCGATGGCAAGCTCTTCTCCCTGCCGTTTGATGTCCATCCGATCGTGATGTACTACAACAAGGACCTGATGGCAAAAGCCGGCATCACCAAGGTGCCCCAGAGTGCCCAGGAGTTCATCGAAGCATCGCAAAAAGTGAAGCAGGCTACCGGCAAGTGGGGCACGGCCATCGACAACACCACCGGTGTGTACAAGGCCTACACCCTGGCCCGCCTCTTCATGTCAATGATCGCACAGCAGGGCGGCTCGCTTCTGAATGCCGATGCCACTGCTCCCGCCTTCAACAATGCTTACGGTGAAGCAGCCCTGAAGTGGTTGCAGGATCTGGTGCATGTCTACAAGGTGAACCCCACCGAACTGGACTACGATGCAGCCATGAACACCTTCAAGCTTGGGGAAGCAGCCTTCTACTTCAACGGAGTCTGGGCAACCGGCACCCTGGAGCAGACAGCTGGATTGAATTTCGGTGCTGCACCGCTTCCGGCCATCATGGGTGGAGAGGCCGCTTGGGCTGGCTCGCACACCTTGGCCATTCCCGTTCAGAAGAACCAGGATCCCAAGCGGGTTGAGGCAGCGATGACCTTCATCAACTGGATGACCTCCCATGGTGAGATGTGGGCGAAAGCCGGACACATCCCCACCCGCAAGAGTGTTGCCCAGAAGAGCGAAATGAAGGCACTTCCCTACCGTGCAGACTATGCAGCGGCAGCAGCCTTCGCCCTTCCGACCCCGCGCACCGCAGCCTGGGAAGAGATCTACGGAACCTTGAGCGACAAGCTTGAGTTCGCAGTGACCAAGAACCAGAATCCGAAGGCAGCTCTTGCCGATATGGAACAAACGGTGAAGAATATCATTGCATCGTACTAAGCGTTTTTCCTTCTCCCCCCTCGTATGAGGGGGGAATCTCTCGATGGAGGGCCCTCCTATGATACCTGGAAACAAGGACACCCGTGACGGAATCATCTTTTCCCTTCCGTTTCTGGTGGTTTACCTCGCCTTCATGATCTATCCACTGCTGTCGGGGCTCTACATCAGCTTCTTCAAGTGGGACATCCTTTCCACAGCCTCTTTCGTCGGGCTGGACAACTATCGCACCCTCTTCTCCGACGAGAAGTTCTACTCCTCACTCTGGCACACCCTGCAGTTTGTGCTCATGACCACCCCGACGCTCTTGGTTGCCGGTTTTCTCATGGCCTTGGCCATCACCGGCAGCTCCCCCTGGAAGGGACTCATGGAGAACGTCTTCTTCTTTCCCTACATCTTTTCCATGACGGTGGTCAGTACCCTGTGGGCGTGGCTGATGCAGAAGGACTGGGGTATCTTCAACCAGGTCCTGATCAACATCGGTCAGAATCCTGTCAGCTGGCTTACCAATGAGAGGCTGGCCATGTGGTCGGTTGCACTCACCACCTTGTGGTGGACGGCAGGCTTCAACATGGTGCTCTTCGGTGCAGGCATCAAGCAAATCCCCAAGGAAATTTATGAATCGGCGGCCATCGACGGAGCCACGTATATCCAGAGTGTCAGGCACATCACCATCCCCTTGGTCAGTTCCACCACCGTTCTCTGCCTGATCCTCCAGATCATCGCTTCCTTCAATGTCTTTGGACAAGTCTATGTCATGACCGGTGGCGGCCCCCATGGCACCACACGCGTATTGGTACAGTACATCTACGAGACTGGTTTCAAGTTCTTCAAGATGGGCTACAGCGCAGCAATGAGCTACATCCTCTTTCTCATCATCCTGGTGGTCAGCATTCTCCAGTACACCCTGCTGGGAAGGAAGGAGAACGCATGAAAAAGCTCACCTTCTCCAAGAAACAGCTGCTCATCCGCTGCATAGAACTGCTGTTCATCCTCATCTGGGTCTTCCCCCTCCTGTGGATGGTGATCACCAGCCTCAAGCTGGAAGAGGAAGTCATCACCAGGACCTTCTCCTTCTGGCCATCCCATCCCACTTTTGCCAACTACATCAAGGCTTTCACCTCGACCTACATCGTCAACTGGATGGGCAACTCCTTCATCGTTTCGCTGATGGCAATGCTGCTCACCCTCATCATCGACGCTCCCATAGCCTATGCCTTTGCAAAGATCCGCTTCAAAGGAAGAAACATCCTCTTCTGGGCGGTGATGGGCGGCATGATGGTTCCTTTCCAAGTCCTCATCGTTCCCCTCTACCTGCAGTTCAATTCATTCGGCCTGATCAACACCCTTGCTGCCGCATACCTGCCAAGAATTGCCCTGCCCATCGGCATCTTCATCCTCAAGCAGTTCTATGAGGGCATCCCCTCCGACCTGGAGGAAGCAGCCTTCATCGATGGGGCTTCCCGCTACAGGATATTTGCGCAGATCATCCTGCCGTTGGGACAGTCGGCGATGGCAACGGTGATCATCCTCTCCTTCATCAATGCATGGAACGACTTCCTCTGGCCCTTGATCGTGATCAACGACACCATCAAGTACACGATTACGGTGGGTATCGCCAACTTCCAGGGCACCCATGGAACCCAATACTCCCTGATCATGGCAGGGGCGGCGGTAGCTTCGATCCCGCAGATCTTTTTCTACATTTTCTTCAGAAAGAAGATCATTGCAGGAATAGCCACCAGTGGAATGAAAGGATAAGGACGTGATACTACAAGAACTCTCCGAGCAGAAGGTTGAGCTTTTCGCAGCCGATTCGCTGTGCATCCTCTCCTACACGCTCACCTACGAGGGAAAGCGACGCACAAGTGCTGCCTTGGCCATCAAAGGCACACAGTTGCGAGCCGAGTTCCCCGGCATCGCTGTCATAGAGGACTCCTTCACCCTTGCCGGTGATTTGATCATCCTGAAGCGGAAGTGGCATATCATGCAATGTGGTTCCTATCGCTTGCAGGCAGCCTTCTCCTATCAGGATGGGGAGAAAGAGAACTCGCTCTTCATCCCAGCAGTCTGGTACCAGGACAACCTCAAGGGCAAAGGCTGCTTTCCCTCTCCCGAACGCAGCACCAGCTGGTCCTTTCTGGAAACCAGGATGGCCATCCCTTGCTGCGCCCAGCTCTCCAACGGACAACAGCTCTTCAGCTGTGCCACCGAGCCGGCGCAGGAAGAGCGCTTCCTTTCCTCGGTTGCTGCCGAACGGCATGGCCTTATCATCTCCATTCCCGGCAGTGAATGGCCCTACAGTTACCGTGGCAAGCAATCATTGGTCGACACGTCCCAAGATAGTCTTCCCACCTTGGAGGTAGGGGCGGAAGGTCTGGTCTATGAACGGACCTTCTATCTTGCAAACCAGAAAACCAGTGACAGCCGGGGAGGGTATTGCTCCTTTGTGGCCGCTCTCCCGGAGCCGGACAGGAAAAAGTCCCCTCGCATGCCGGCATGGCAGGACTGGTTCGAGTACAAGCTTGCCCGTCTGATCAACCTGGTCAAGAAAACAGAGAACAATCTGGCCTACCTGGCAATGGGTGAGGGAAATGATGAGGTGCAGGATGTCTATGCCTTCACCGCAGCCTCCTTTCTGGTCAAGAGCCTCCAAGGCGCATACGAACTGGCAAACCTGAGTTCCTACCAGCCCAAGCTTGCGTGCCTCAAGCAAGCCAGAAAGAACCTCGCTTGTACGTTTGGCCTTCAGGATGATGGGCTGCTGCTTGCACAGGTGGCAAAACGGATTGCAGACTTTTTTCTGCAGGCTGAGATCAGCGAAGGGGTGTTCCAGGACAACTATGACCTGAACAACCATATCTGGGGAGGATACCTGGGTATCGGGGAACATCCCGAATTCCGCTCGATGGTGAACAGCCGCTGCAACGGGGAGGCGATGAAGCACTATGTGCTGCTTGCCAGAACGCTCCACCATCTTGGCTATGAGGAGGGATCGTACCTCTCGCTTGCCCGCAGGGTGGCCCGGTTCTACTGCGAGGCACAGCTCTCCTCGGGCTCTTTCGGTCGCTGGTGGACGGAGAAGGGAAAACCCGGCGACATCCAAGGGACCAACGGGGCGTACGTTGGATCGTTCTTCTGTGCCCTCATCCCGTACCTCAACGATGAGGATCCGCTGAGAAATGATTTGCTCAGTGCAGTGCACCAGGCATACAGCTTTTACAGCGAACTTGCCTACGAGGGCTTGTTCTATGGGGATACGCTTGATGCGGACTCCTGTGACAAGGAAGCCGGGGTCGCCTTGCTCTCCTTCTTCCTCGATCTCTACACTTTGGAGAAGGACAAGCGCCAGCTTGAGAGCGCTCGCTTGTGTGCACAGTTCATCGTGCAATGGATCTGGCAGAGAGACTCCTACCTGCCGCCGGAAAGTCCGCTTGCACAGCAACAGTTCTGCACCCGCGGCATGACCAGCGTATCGGTTGCCCACCATCATCTCGATTTCTATGGGATGGCGATTGCCTACGAGTTCCTCCGCTATGCATCCTTTTCCGGCGACTCCTTCTTCAGGCAACAGGCACACCTGATGATCCAAGCGTGCAGGCAGCTGGTTGCAACCGAAGAGAATCTGTTGGGAAGGGATGCTTCCTTCATAGGGTGGCAGCCTGAGCAGCTGAACCATACTGCGTGGGAGTATTTTGATCGTCCTGAGTTGATGCATGGGCACTATGCCATTGATATCGCCTGGGTGACGGTGCTGACCTTGGGCTCCTATGAGCAGATCAGGACTGATTTTCCCGAGGCCTTGGAGGAGTAAGGAATGCAACGAATCAGTGTGGTGAGTCTGAATCTTTGGAATACCGAGTACTGGGAAGAGCGCAAGGACTGTGTGGCATCATTTGTACAGACCTATGCTGCCGATGTCTACTGCTTCCAGGAAGTACGGCCACAGACCCTGGCATTCCTGGATGACGCCTTGCACGGATATGTACGTATCGAAGGGGAGGAAGAGGGATGGCGGTGTGAAAACAGCATCTATCTCAAGAAAGAAACCTTCGAGGTGGACTCATTCGGAAGAGTCGACCTTAAGATGCCGGAAATACATCGTGGACTGTTCTGGACCAAGGTGCGTACCACAGAAGGAACACCGTTTCTCATCGGCACGATGCATCTGACCCATCAGCTCAATGCAGATGAGCTGCGGACCGGAATCGGCTACCGTCATGCAGAAGCTCACCTTGCTGCAAAAGCGCTGAATGAGCTGGCAGCGGACGATGCTGCGCTCATCTGCGGGGATTTCAATGACCCGGTGCATCCAAGCTGGATCTTCCACGAGCAAGCAGGATTCTCTGATGTGTTCACCTTGCTCGGTTTGGCAGCTCCTGTCACCTTCCCCTGCCCCTATCTCAGCAGCGAACGCTTCCTGGTGGAGGCAATCGACAAGATCATGATCAAAGGACCTATTCGGCCGGTTCTGGCAACCAGTCCTCAATTCATGACGGTAGGGGGTGCCCTATCCGACCATTGGCCGGTAGCGGCCGTCCTCGATCTCTAGAACAGGGAGCTGATCATAGGAAAAAGTGCATGGGCGAGGGCCAGATGGCCCTCCCTATCCATGTGCAACTGATCGATTTCTGATGGCTGTGCAACCTGGGAAGCATCAAGAAACAACACATCCTGCTCTTTTGCCATCTGCCTGATCGCGGGGGCAAGCGTTCTGCTCAACGTGGATGAGGATGCATCATAGCTGACAAACGGAGCCTTCTCTATCTCCAGGCCGATGTGGATCGGAGAGACAACGAGCACCTTGGGGATGGGGTACCCTTCCCCATAGGGGTAGGTCCGAATCAGGGCAATCAATTGCTCCAAAGCCTTGGCGATGATTCGCTCACTGGCTTTGAAGAAAACCTTGCAGTCGTTGGTTCCCAGACTGACGATGACCAGATCGATGGGCCGGTGGCTCTGCAGGGCTACCGGGAGGAACTGCTTTCCGCACCGGTTGGGTTCAAGGGGGTCGTCAAAGACGGTGGTACGCCCACCCATTCCTTCCTCGATGATGTGGTAGGAAGGGCCGAGCAGACCAGAGAGAATGCCGGTCCAACGATCCTCATAGGACCATCTCCCACCGCTTGGGTTGGTGCCGAACGTATTGGAATCACCGAAACAGAGTATCGTATGCATAGGATGAGTGTAACAAGAGATTCCCCTAAATAAAAGGCCAGTGATCGGGAGAATCACTGGCCCAAGGGATTTAATCGAACGATTTATTCGTTTGTATAGTTATACATCTGGACTCCTTGAATTTCACAGAACTTTTCCAATTCATCGATATAATCACCATACACATAATGCATATGATTTGAACCTATCGATTGAACAAACGAATCAAAGTCAATATCTGCCTTGATAAAGGCATGAGGGTAGATATAATTTGCAACCAATGACTCTCTTGACCTATGCATCACTTCACCCTTGAAGGCTCCCATACAATAATTCCCATCTTTCCGGAACAATCTGGCAGCTGTAATGATTCCTGGTTGTGCCATAAACTGAGTGGTACCACCACCAGCTTCTCCAAACACATGAGGCATCATCTTTGCACTAGTCATCGCTTCATCAACATTATTCAATGCTGCATACGCAAAGGCCATTCCTCCACAGTTTGCAAAAGTAAATTCCTTCTTGGCTACATCATAGCTTCTGATATCTACCAAACAAGAAGGTTGTTCCTTGTCACACTGATGCAACAAATGCATTGTCAGTGCACCATCACAATCTCCTTCGCAAGCACAGGGAATCACAGGTTTATTTCCTTCTGCATCAAATGGATTATTCAACAGAGCAATGGCTAAGCACTGAACGGCATAATGATCACTGAGTTCACGCTGACATTTCAACGCAATGAAGTCAAACCCTCCATCTGAAACCATATCCTTTAGTGCAAGATAACTCCGAATTTGACGATTCAAACTTTCCTTGGTAAATAGTTTCCCAAATTCTATTGCACCTAACTTTGTCTCCAACCAACTCTGATGCAGTAAAACTCGTTTATCGTCAATTGCTTCGGCACGCTTCACAACTTCATACTGATCAGCGTGCTCTGTATCCAATTGCCACAATTTCCTCCATTGAGCAAAATCAGCAATTGTAGTACCAATACCAATGCTCTGACCACCTATAAGACAGAATTGGGAAGCTTGAATGTTTTCTACAACATGTAAAGCCCTAATATTGGTAGATAGCTGTTTTTGAAATAACTCATCTGCACAGTCCCCAATAATCCTGATAACCTGCTTTCCTCCTTGTTCCAACATTCCTGCAGTAGCAAGTAATGCAACAAGACTGGAAGTATCAGGCCTAAGGTTTCCTACTACAAAAACAGGCAAATCCGTTGAATAGGCAAGCTGTGTAGCAAGATTTGGGGTTCCCCAAATTGGAACATATACGAGAACACAACCAATATGACGCGCACGAATTTCATCAGCAATAGCTCTGGCTTCTTCTGCGCTGAACACAGGATCCGGCATATATAACTGACTTTGGGTAGCTAGATATGTCCTGAGTTTCCCCGATTCCTCTTCTACGATGTGTGCCCTCTGGGCGTAAAAATCCCTTCGTGCATCACCCAATGTGACGCATGCAACCAATGGCTTACTCATGATAACTCCCTGAATTAGATATGAAAAACGAAACGCATCAAACAAACCACTCTGGTTTTATGAGCTTAGGGACTGCTAGTGTTATTGAGGGGAAAAATGAGACCAACAACAACACGATGAGGACAACTCCAAGATAGGGCAATGCAGCTTTGAAGGACCTTCCTACTGATAGATTTCCAATCTTACCAGCCAGCAACAGACACAATCCGTAAGGAGGGGTGATCTGCCCAATTGCCATGGTAATTACAATCATCAGACCAAGTTGGATGCTACTGATTCCGAATTGCATCGCCGATGGCATAATCACCGGTACAAATAAGACAATCGCAGGAATTGCATCCATAAAAGTCCCTAGGAAGAGAAAGAGAGCCAATGAGAAAATAATAAACATAGCAGAAGAGTTTACCTGATCCCCAAAGAACGACAAAATTGCTTCAGACACATGGTAGTAACTCAGAAGTTGCCCGAGAGCATTGGCTGTTGCCAATGCAAACAATGAGACTGAACTAAGTTTGAGTGTCTCCAGAATGATGGGAGGAATGTCCTTGGGCTTAATGGTTTTGAAAACTCCCATACCCAAAACTAAGGCATAAATACATGCTAATGCGGCAGCCTCAGTAGGAGTTGCCAAACCAGAGATTACACCTCCAACCAGTATGAGTGGCGTTATTAAAGCTGGTACAGATTGAATAAAAGTTCTCATAAATTGGCGAAGGGTTGGTCTTTCATGACGCGGGTAGTTATATTTCTTGGCAACAAAATATACTACCAACATCTGACCTACTCCAATGAGAACACCAGGGATCAAACCACCAAGAAACATCGCCCCAACTGAAGCATTCGTGATAGCTCCAAAAACAACCATCGGAATACTTGGGGGAATGATAATTCCAATTACCGATGAGCATGCAGTAACTCCTACAGAAGTCTCCTTACTGTATCCCTCATCAATCATACTTGGGATGAGAATCTTACCAATACCACCTACATCGGCCTGAGAGGATCCTGAAATGCCGGCAAAGAGCATCGACACCAATACATTGGCTTGACCAAGCCCACCTCGAATATGTCCGACTATCGATAAAGAAAACTCAATGAGTTTTTCTGATATCCGTCCCTTGTTCATAAGGTTAGCAGCCAGCATAAAAAGTGGTACTGCCAACAAGATAAATGAATTGAGTCCACTGAACATGCGGTGAACAACAGTAATCATGGAAACGCCTGGGAGTAGTGCAATTCCAAGAAATGCAGTAATTCCCAATCCATAGGCTATAGGAACTCCAATGAACAGGAGTATGATAAAGCAAATCACCAAGAGCAACATTCTTTGTTCCTTTCTATTTTCTAATCGCGTTGACAAGCCCTTCTAGGCTATACAAGCATGTGGAGGCTCCTGCAATAGGCATGCAAAGCCAGATTATCCATTGTTTGACATTTGGCAGTGAACTCAATCGCCAGTTCTTGAATTGCATAACCAACTGAATACCATAAAAAAATACCAATATGCTAAACAACAAAAGCAAAGAGTAAATGACAATATCCAAAAGTTTTGTAGAACGATTAGAGGCAATTAGCTTATCTTTGAGTGCTGTCAGGCTGAAATGACCACCCTCTTGCCGAAGCATTATGGAGCTACCCATAAATGCTGCCCATATGAAACTATAATTGGAAACTTCCTCCGTCCAAGGCACACTCCAATGAAAATACCTACCAATAATTTGCAAAAGAGCGCAAAAAAGATAAAGAGACAAGAAGAAAATTCCGAGTTTAGTCTGGACCTTCTCGACAATATCAACAAGTTTTTTCATAACAATTAATTATCCTTCAGAGTTGATAGAATATACCCCAAGAAGGCAAACCTATCTTGGGGTAATATTGAGACTTACTGCAGTGAGCTGATCGTGGAAAGCAGAGCTTCTGCTTTCATTGATTTTGCAGCTTCCTGTCTAACAGGCTCTGTCAATGCAATGAAAGTTTCTTTATCAACTGTGTTGAAAATAGCCCCAGCTTTCTCCAGTTTTGCACGAGAATCTGCAGAAAGAGCGAGGTCTGCCTCATGTTCAATTTTGGAAGCATATGCGCCAGCCTCCAGAACCCACTTCTGCTGCTCATCAGTCATTGCCTTGAATTTCTTTCCTCCAATCAGGAAGAATCGAGTAGCAATATCGTGCTCAGTCAGAGAAATGTATTTGCCAGCTTCGTAGAACTTCTGAAGATATATGTTTCCAAGATCCTGCTCAGCGGCATCGATGACCTTATTCTGCAGTCCCTGATACAATTCGTTGTAGGCAACATTGGCAGGTTGAGCTCCAAGTGCTTGCCAAGATTTCTGCACAACAGGACTGCTGTGGACACGAATTTTAACTCCTTCGAAATCTGCTTTGGATGTTACTGGTCTGGTACCAAAATATGAACGTACTCCACACATCCAATACCCAAGAACCTTAAAATCAGTATTATTATCGATTAATTCTGCAATTTCTCTACCAGGTTCTCCATTTGTTGTTTTTAGCCAGTGCTCCGTGTCAGCGAACAGATAGGGTAAAGAGAAAATGTCAGCCCTCGGCTCAACTTGTGCAAGAAAATTTGGGGAGGCAACTATCACGTCAACCGTACCAGTAGCCATTTTTTGCACCAATTCTTCTTCTCCACCACCAAGAGCTCCATTTGCATGCACTTCAACGGTCATGGTTCCATTGGAAATACGTTCGAGCTCTTCTTTGAACGCTACCATTCCAGATTGATAAGAAGATTCAAGCGAATTCACATGTGCTGCAATAATCTTTACAGGACCTTGCGACGCCTTTTCCGACGTTCCATTCGCAAATGCAAGCGATCCAACCAAAGAAATCACAAGCAAAAAGACAAAGAAATTCCTACGTTTGTTTCCTTTCATACAACACTCCTAAATTTGTATAATTATCCCATTACTGGGAATTGACACGAACTATGTAGCCTGTTCCGACTTTTTCATTGCTTCGATAATATGTTTGCGTGAATTCTGAATATGGCGTTTCATGAGAAGTACCGCCATCTCGCTATCGCCAGCCTTAATAGCATCAATGATTGCTCTGTGCTCTTCAGGAGATTTCTTGACGCCGATATTTCGGAAGGTTTCCTTTTGATAGAAAATCAATAATTTGGTTAGAATATCTGTCAATTTGGTAAACATAGCATTTTTAGTGCCTTTTCCAATAATCACATGGAATGTATTATCAGCTTCAGCGAATACTGCCCCATCCGCATCCGAACGATGCTCCGCCATAATCTGATAGGTTGTCTCCAATTGATCTATCATTTCTGGGGTTGCTCGTTCTACGAACATTCGAATGCATGCAGTTTCAAGAATTTCCCGTAACTCTATAACATCTAAAATGTTAGGATGATCCAAGAGGATAATTGGTATAAGATCGTTAAGATAAGTGGCAGTAGAAAGTTGATTTACATACGTACCGCCACCCTGCTTTCTTGTCAAAATTCCAAGTACTATCATCCGATCTATGGATTCGCGGACAGAAGATCTTCCAACATTAAGATCTGAGGCAATTTTTGTTTCGGAATCTATTCGCATTCCTGGTTTCCATTCTTGACTGAGTAATTTTTGCTCAATCATCTCGAACACCATCTCGCTTGTATTTTGCTTTTCCATACTATCCCCAAATCATCAGACATATTTTGGCAGTTCATTGAAATAATGTTGATATTCTATAGGTAAACGAATAAGTCATCTGATGACTTTTGCAGTATATGACCGAAAAAGTGATGCTGTCAACAAATTTTCTGTTGATTTGTCTGCTGTTTTGAATCAGTAGGTTATCCTAGTCATCAGACAAGATGTGTATATTCCCTGATACAGGCCGATGAAATAGAAAAGGCCAGTGATCGGGAGAATCACTGGCCCAAGGGATTTGTGTTGCAAATAAACACTGATGTCCATCGAGAAGTAGGAAGCTCTGCAACAGCGAGGGAGAAAAACACCTACCGGCAAGCAGCACCGATTGAAGTAGAATCATCGGCAGGAACGGGGGACCAATTTCCCAATTGGCTATCCCACTGTTCTCCTCCGTTTCATGTCCCTTCCTAACACTAGGATATGTGTAAAAGTGGTATATTGTCAATAGAGCTACTATTATAGCATTATCATATATAAAATTATCGAATGATTTTAGCATTATATCGTTAATCCTGCTTTTCTAATTTTCTTGTGTCAGAACATTTGCTTAATTTAGTTGAATTTTGGCAGTTTTCTTCCGATCAGGTCCAATTATATCTTCTTTCCTGTCACAACCAAGTATTCACTCTTTTTTTATCTACATATTGACGAATCAATGGGGACAGACTATAGTTGTCATTGGCAATTATTGCCTACAAGAATCAATTGGAGACCAGTATGCTTGACTTATGTGCCATTCGGAGATTGCAGACATCACTACGCACCTTCGAAGAAGAACTCAAACGCCAAACCGGCCTTTCATTCAATGACGCACTCCTATTGTGTGCAGTCAACAAAGGCATCCAAGAACCCGGAGCCCTGGCAAAGGAGCTGGAGCTCTCTCCTTCCCGACTGACCAGAATCCTGGACAGCTTGGAAGGCCGTTCGCTCATCAAACGCAGCCTCAGCAGCGCAGATCGCAGGAGCCTTACGGTAAGCCTGACCGAGCAAGGCTCGGCCATGGTACAGACGTACAGTTGCTCGGAGATCTGTCTCCCTGAGGATCTTGCATTCACCCAAGCCACTACTTAGGAGGACCTATGGCAAAATATCTCATTGTCGGAGGAGTCGCAGGAGGCGCAGGAACCGCCGCCAGGCTCAGGAGAAGGGATGAAAACGCCCAAATCATCATGTTCGAGCGCGGAGAGTACATCAGTTACGCCAACTGTGGGCTGCCCTACTATGCCGGAAATGTCATCACCGAGCGCTCCCGACTCTTTGTCATGACACCCGAGCGGTTCGCAGAGAGTCTGAACGTTGAGGCGCGTGTTCTCAGTGAGGTGGTCTCCATCAACCGCGAAGCAAAGACCATCCATGTCAGGGACCTGAAGAACAATACCGAGTATGACGAGCGGTATGACACCCTCATCCTCTCACCCGGTGCCAGTCCTGTCCGTCCTCCCATCCCCGGCATCGACCATCCGGCCATCCTCTCACTGCGCTCAGTATCCGACATTGACCGGATCAAGGAGAAAGTCGACAAAACCACCACCAAACGCGCAGTCGTGGTTGGCGGCGGATTCATCGGCTTGGAGATGGCAGAGAATCTGAAGGAACGCGGTCTGGAAGTCTCAGTGGTGGAAGCTCTGGAACAGGTGATGAACATCATCGACTACGATCTGGCAGCCGAAGTGCAGCAACACCTGAGGGCCAAGGGAGTGAACCTGTATCTCAAGGATGGGGTTGCCGCATTTGAGGGACATGAGAGCATTGTCAGCGTCCGCCTTGCGTCAGGAACACTCATCGATGCGGACCTGGTCATTCTTTCCATTGGGGTACGACCCGACACTGCTTTTCTCAAGGAAGCAGGAATCGAACTGGCAAAGAACGGGGCGATCAAGGTCGACCCCTACTTCACCACCAATGACAAGGACATCCGTGCAGTCGGTGATGCCATTGAGTTCACCAGTCCCCTGACCAAGAGTCCCATCACCGTGCCGCTGGCAGGACCTGCCAACAAACAGGCACGCCTCTGTGCAGATGCCATCATCGACGGGAACAAGAAGCCTTATGAAGGCACCATCGCCACCAGCATTGCCAAGATCTTTGACATGACGGTGGCCTCAACCGGGCTGACTGAGAAAGGCCTGAAAGCAGCAAAGCTTCCCTACCGCTGTGCAGTCACCCATGCAGGCAATCATGCCGGCTACTATCCCAACTCACTGCAATTGACCCTCAAGGTCCTCTACCATCCCAAGACAGGCAAGATCTGGGGTGCGCAGGGTGTCGGATATGATGGTGTGGACAAGCGAATCGATGTCATCTCCGCCTTCATCGGCAAGGAGGGGACTGTCCAAGACCTCGCAGAGTTTGAGCAGGCCTATGCACCCCCGTTCTCCAGTGCCAAGGATCCGGTGAACATGGTCGGCTTCGTTGCCGTCAACGTTCTGGAAGGATTCAGTGACACCATCAGCTGGGAAGAAGCAGAAACAGCACGCAAGAGTGGTGCTTTCATGCTGGATGTCCGTACTGAAGAGGAGTTCGAGCTGGGTGCCATTGAAGGGGCTGTAAACATTCCCAATACCGTGCTCAGGGATCGTCTCTCCCAGGTTCCCAAGGACCGTGAGATCATCGTCAATTGTGCCATGGGGTTGCGCGGTTATCTGGCCGAGCGCATCCTGAGGCAGAACGGCTACACCAAGGTGAGGAACCTCACCGGTGGATTCAAGACTTACGACAGTGCAGTGCGCGAACGGGAGCTCTTGGAGAATCGTCAGAAGGTATCGGTCAAGGATGAGGCTGGACTCATCAACCATCTCAATGAGGATGGATCCTTCCGCAAGCGCTCCGAGAACAAGATTTTCAAGGTTGATGCCTGCGGCTTGCAGTGCCCGGGACCGATCATCCGCCTGAAGAAGGAAATCGACAACCTCGAGCAAGGTGACCGTATCGTCATCAAGGCTTCCGACCCCGGTTTCGGCGTCGATGTGCAATCCTGGTGCAAGCTTACCGGCAATGAGTTGGTGAGTGTCACCACTACCAATGGCATCATCGAGGCGATCATCGGAAAAGGTAATCCTGCTGTATGCGCCATGCCCGCCTCTGCTGGGGAAAAACCGGCAATCTGCGACCCGGACAACGGGGCAACCATGATTGTCTTCTCCAACGACCTTGACAAGGCATTGGCCTCATTCGTACTCGCCAACGGGGCTGCTGCCACGGGTAAGCCGGTGACGATGTTCTTCACCTTCTGGGGCCTTTCGGTTCTTCGCAAGAAGGATGCACCCAAGGTGAAGAAAGACTTCATGGGGAAGATGTTCGGTGCCATGCTGCCCAAGGGCATGGAACAGCTTGCGCTCTCATCCATGAACATGGGAGGAATGGGCGCAAAGATGATGAAAGGCCGCATGAGGAAAAAGCATGTCGACCAGGTCGAGCAGATGTTCGAGGAAGCCAAGAAAGCAGGGGTTCGCATGGTCGCATGCCAGATGTCCATGGACATCATGGGCATCACCAAAGAAGAGCTGCATGACGGCGTTGAAATCGGAGGGGTTGCAACCTACATGGGAGCAGCTTCCGAAAGCAAGATCAATCTTTTCATCTAGACTGCATCTCAATAGTGGGGTGGCCGTTGCTCTCCGAGCAGGCCATCCCCGCTCTCTTCCACCATATCGGTGACCCGTTTCTCCAACTTCTCGAGACGGCTTTGCAAAAGTGCGATTTCCTTGGCTTGTTCCGTCACCACCGAGTCAAGGGTGACTATCGTCTCCTCCGCATACGCAAGTTTCACTTCCAGCTTGGTCAGACGTTCTTCCATAGTAGTCGCTCCTTCTCACCCCCATCCTAGCATGGAGTGCAGAGGAGGGCAATGCAGGGCATGTTGCAACACAAATGAGGTTTGTGCAATTTTGGCTTGCCAGATGGGCTGAACGTGCTATACTGACATGAGTTTTGTTGCAGAATGGTGCAAATAAAGGAAAAGACATGAAAGGCGAACGAGTTGCACAACTTGAATTGTTGCTGCATTCCCATCCGGAAGGCTTGAGACGAGCCGAAATTGCACGGAGATTGGGAGTACACCGCTCTACCATCAGCAGATATGTTGATGAACTGAAGCTCTATATCGACATCTATGAAGAGAACAATCTCATCAAGATCAAGAATCGGGAAGAAGATGAGAACATCGCCTTGAGCGTCTATGAAAGCCTTGCCTTCAACCTCTCAGCAGAGATGCTGGCAAGCAGCACCGAGTTCCAGAACCCCCATCTGGCCTCAGGTCTTCGCAAGATCGCCATGAACATGCGTTCCTATGCCCCGAAAATCAGTGAGAATGTGGTGAATCTTGCCGAGCAGATCGACAAGCAGTTGCAGGAGAGAAAGGAGAGCAGCAAATTCAATGCCATCCTGGAAGTCCTGATCGACAGCTGGGTCTCGGGACGCATCGTACGGATCGTACAGAGCCTGAAAGGCTTTGACCCGATCGAGACCGAGCTCGCCCCCTACTTCATCGGGTTCCGTGAGGAGGACACCGGGGGAAGACACCCCATCAGTGTCACCGGAAGATTGCGCCACACCACGGAGATTGTTACCATCGACATCAGTACGATCACCAGCGCCACCATCCTGGATGAGACCTATACGATTCCCGACAACCTCAAACCCTTCAAGTTCCCCGAGAGCGAGGAGCGTTATGAGAGCATCGACATGATACCGCTGAGCCTCAGACTCAAGGAACGGTCGGCAATGAACGTCTTCCGCTCCGTGGTGCACGGAACTCCGGTGTTTGAGAAACAGAGTGACGGTTCACTCATCTGCAATATGGATGTGGAGAACTCAATCGAGCTTTACCTGAGGATCATCCAGTGCGGAGACTCTGTGGAAATACTTGGTCCAGACTCC
Source organism: uncultured Sphaerochaeta sp. (assembly GCF_963667405.1). NCBI lineage: Bacteria > Pseudomonadati > Spirochaetota > Spirochaetia > Spirochaetales > Sphaerochaetaceae > Sphaerochaeta > uncultured Sphaerochaeta sp. Next base: position 2,848,174 of record NZ_OY763408.1, read on the forward strand.
TTCCGCAAGAAGTTTTGCAAAATGCTGAACAAGATCCTGGCCTTGTACCAATAATATTTTTCTTGCCCCCCATCACGAAAATCGCTATGCTGAATAGCAGGAGGAAACGACCATGAAAGAGTATGAATGCGATCTTTGCGGGTATGTGTACGACCCGACTGTAGGTGATCCCGACAACGGAATCAAACCCGGAACAGCCTTTGAAGACCTTCCCGAGGATTGGGTATGCCCTCTCTGCGGAGCTCCTAAGTCTGACTTCTCTCCCCGCGACTAAGGTTGTGGGTTTTTACAGACGGGGTAGGCAAAGCCTTCCCCGTTTTTTTGTATCCTCACACTCCTTCCCTGAGAAACTGCAAGACATCCTCCCTGAACCGCTTCCCCCCAGCTGGGTGGGCCATGCGTGCATACAGGCAAAGCCTGGCATTCGGAATGCCGGAGGCAGTCTCCCTGAATAGTTCGGGACTGTAGAAATAGTCATCCGCCTCGACGGTCACCACCAGATCGGTTGGGTCCTCCGGATGATGGAGTGAAAGCAGAAAGGCAATGAGGCCAACCCACTGCGAAAATACCCTTGCTGTTTCATCCGACCAATGCGGTGGCCCATTGGATGGCACGCTCGATCTCACCATCCAGCAAAGGTCCTTCCTTGTCGCTGACGATGAATCCGATGGGCTCTCCAGCGCGTACCCCTCCCTTTTTCACCAAAGCGCTCATGATCGGTTCGGCAGCATACCCGAACAGTCTCACCAGGAAGGTCAGAAATCGGTTGCCGACTTGCTTCACATCCACCCGGGTATCAAAGGAGGCAACCTTCACTCCCTTGATACTTCCAGCCGGAAGGTTCTTCAGAAAAGCCTTGACCGACGGCAGGCTCTGGAAGGCTTGGGTCGGAGAACCGACGATCAGAAAATCCAACCCCTCGAGATGATCAGGTTTCACCTCCCCCACTCGGAGCACGATCGCCTTGCATGCCCCTCCGATTGCCTTTGCTATTGCCTCAGTATTCCCGTATGCAGAGTCATATACCACCAACGCCTTCATCACGCTTCCCCCTCTGTATGATTGTATTCATTTTTTCACCCAATACAAAACAACACAACCCCTTGCCCCCGAAGAACATGTCAACTTGATTCATTCACTCTTTCATTCGCACACAGGAAAGCCAAATTGTAGTATCTTGAAACCATCAATGGAGGAAGACTATGCCAGTATTGCAAGCAATCAATGACAGAAGAGCCTATCGTGCACTTGATGCCAAGCCTGTAGAAAAGGATATCCTTGTGCGCTTGGTCGAATCAGCACATACCGCCCCCTCATCCATGAACAACCAACCGTGGCGCTTTGTGACGGTCACTGACAGTGAGGTGCTCGAAAAGCTGAGAAAGACGCTTTCACCAGGCAACTATTGGGCATTGAAGGCGCCAGCCATCACGGCAGTTGTCACCAACAAGTCATGGGGCATGACGTTGGGCAACCGTGATTTCGCCCCATTTGAACTGGGCATGGCGGCTATGGCCTATCAGACCCAAGCAGTCGCTGAGGGCCTGTACGTCCACCCCATTGCCGGTTTCAACGCGGATGAGGCGAAAAAGATCCTCAATATCGCAGATGAGGATACGCTCATGATCATGCTGGTGGTTGGGTATCCTGGGGACAGCTCATCGTTGAATGAAAAACATCTGGAGAGTGAGAAGGGCAAGAGAATCCGACTTCCGCTTGAGAAGATCCACACCTTCGACTCCTTCACCGACCAGATCAGACCGCAACCCAAGTAAGGATGATGGGAAGTTGGGTACACCTACGAGGTTACTGTAGGTGTACGATTTCCTGATTGATGACATCGTTCAGACGCTCTTCCTCGGTGATGATCATTGAACTCTCCCTGAGGAAGGAGCTTCCTATCATGGCGGCGACCAAGAGTCCTCCCAGCGAGGAGAGCAGCATTACCGAGTATTGCTCGGTCGTCACCAAGCTGATGATCAGGATACACGCACATCCAGCCTGGCTGAAGAGCAAAAGCATGCCTTGGATGATCTCCTCATGGATACCTTGCCCCAGCTCTGCAGCATACTGGCTGCCAAGAGGAACGGAGGCCAACAAACTCAATCCGACAATCGAGGCCCCAATCAATGCGATCGCCTCACTGCCAAGGAAGACCTGACCAATCTGTTGGCAAAACACCAACAGCAGGATTCCGGGAATCGAACAGACATTGCAGAACACGAAAAACAGCTTTCTCCTACGGAACCGATCCGAAAGAGCAGGAATCAACACCGCCCCCACCATACCCCCTGCCAGCATTGCAATGCCAAGCAGGCCGTTTGAATCGGCAAATCCGAGTAATGCGCTGATCTCATCGACCTTGATGAAAAGGACCATCAAGACTCCCCAGCCAACGGAGAAAATGATCGTGAGACCCCTCAGCGAGGTATTTGCGTTCAATGCACGGAACGAAGCCAAGAAACCTTCGTTTTTCTTGCCGCAGAGGGAAGAGGAAGGTGTGGGAGGATTCTCCCTGATCAGGAAAGCAGGAATAATGGCCAGGATGGAACTGAAAAGTGCATAGAACTGCATCATCCGATCAAAGCCATTTCCCCATGCAGGATCGTTTGCGCGGGTGACAACCATCAGCGGGGTGATGATCATGACCAGGGCAAGACTCAGATACTGGCTTGCCGAGGTGATGCCCACCGCCATTCCGCGCTCCCGGATGGGAAACCAGCGTGAGACAATCTCGGTAATGCTGGTCAAAACCAAAGCTTGTCCCAAAGCAAGGATGAACTGACCGAAGAGAACCGCAAGAAAGCTGGAAAGATAGAGCCACTTGGTCATGGACCCGAAGATGATCAGGCCACTTGCAATCCACGTCGCCCATCGGATCCCGAGACGGTGCAACAGATAGGAAGAAGGAATACTGGCAACAACAAAGACCAGCAGGTAAGTCAGCGAAAGAAGATCAACCGGACTGGCATACCGTAGGGGAAGCTGGCCTTGGTAATAGTGATTCGCCACCCTCCCCACCGGGGCCAGGTTGAGCCACTGGACCTCCACCGAAAACATGAGGAGTACCAAGGAGAGCAGGATAAGATACCGATAGCGATACGCCTTCACACTTTTCATGAGATACAGCATACAGCATAGCGTGTCACTTGTATATCTTCACTGGCTAAGAGAGGACAAATCGCCTATACTCCGGGTATGCAAGATACCATCAACCTACTGCTTTCACGACGTTCGGTTCGTTCCTTTGAGAAGCGAACCATCGAGGATGAACAGCTTAAGCTGCTCAAGACAGCAACCCTGCGCGCCCCTACGGCGGGGAATATGGCACTCTACTCCATCGTGGAGGTCCACGATGCGCAGAAGAAGCAGAAACTCAGTGAAATTTGCGACAATCAGGAGATGATCAACCAAGCCCCGCTTGTCTGGGTCTTCCTTGCTGACATGCAGAAATGGGTGAACTACTTCCACGAAAGCCTGGCAGTCGAAAAGGCCGGGAAGGACAACCTCGCTTCCTATCGGAAGCCCGGTCTTGGAGACCTGCACCTTTGCATGCAGGATGCCATCATTGCGGCACAGAATGCAGTGGTCGCAGCAGAAGCTCTGGGCATCGGGTCGTGCTACATCGGTGATGTGATCGAGAACTTCGAGGCTTTGAGAACTCTTCTCGACCTGAAGCAGTACACCATCCCTGCCTGTATGCTCATCTTCGGCTATCCGAAGGGGAAGAAGCCGGTCAAGCTCACCCCACGATGCCCTGAAGACTCCATCTTCATGCAGGATTCATATCAGGAACCACATCTGAAGCAACTGGAGGAGGCGTTTGCACTGCATGAACAACAGCGCAGAGCCACCAACTCCCTCCCCTATGAAAACACAGGGACCCTTGCCGACTACTACTACCTGCGCAAGCATACCAGTGCCTTCATGGAAGAGATGAACCGATCGACTTCGGTCATGTTTGATTGGTGGTGCAACGGCTAAATTTCTTGCGTCAACTCTGCTTTCCCACTACCATACAGCTATGGCTTACACGATACTCCTGGTAGATGATGAGACGGCGGTACGCGACGGAATCCGCTCCCGTACCCCATGGGAAACCTATAATTTTGAGGTCATAGCAGAGGCCGGAAACGGCATCGAGGCATTGGAACTCGTTGAGGAGTTGCGTCCTGACGTTGTCATCACCGACATCCGCATGCCATATCTGGATGGGATGGAGCTGATCCAGCAGATCCGCAACTCCCATCCTGCCACGACACTTGTCATTCTCAGCGGCTATGATGAGTTCACCTACGCCCAGCAGGCGATGCGGTACGAGGTAAGCGAGTACGTGCTGAAGCCTGTGTCCGTTGAGGACCTGAGCAAGCTGCTCGAACGACTGGGCAAGCGTCTGGACGAAGAGATCAAGCGCACCCAGGACCAAGATCGCCTCCGGCAATCCTATCTGCAGGCGCTCCCCCTGATCAGGGAGAAGTTTCTGGTCTCCTTGCTCACCACAGCCCAGCCCCTCTCCGATTCTCTCTTGGTCAGCAAGGCCCAGGAGTATGGGTTCGACCTCAACAAGGATGAGTTCATGGTGGCGCTCATCGAGACAAACCACTACCAGGACGATCCCTTGCAGGCTATGGCCATGCTGGAAGTCATCGAGGAGGCACTCAAGAAGGAAGGAGGAGGCCTCGCCTTCCAGTTCGAGAACCAGATCGTAATCATCTTCAGTGCACACAGTCATGCACAGAACCAGTATGATGCAGTCTTCCGAAAGCAAACCTACCGCAAGGCAGAGCATCTGAAAACCTACCTCGAGAAGTACTCCTTCGATGCAATCATGGGAGTGGGCAGCTTGGTCCACACTCCTTCTGCCATCACCGTTTCCTACCATCAGGCACTCACGGCACTCAACTACAGCACCTGTTATCCGGAGCAATCCCTCTTTTTCATCAGCGATCTGGAGCATAGCAGCTCCGAGGAAAGCGTCGGGAAACTGCAGGAGATGAAGTCAAACATCCTCATTGCGGTGAAAATCGGCAGTGAGGAGCAGGTCGTCGAGGGAGTGAACCAGTTGCTTGGAGAACATCTGGCTTCTCTCGGATTGCAGGAGATGCAGGCACTCCTTCTGGAACTCTCTTCCTCCTTGCAAGACCTTGCCCACTCCTATGGGCACTCCCTCTTCACCATCGGAGAGGAGGAGGGACGCAACCTCTTCTCCGAACTGGCCAGCCTCACCACCCTGGGCAAGGCAAGAAGATGGTACACCCGCCTCTGCCTGAACCTCAGGGAGATGATTGCAGGCCAACGGGAGAACAGCCACATCCAATTCATAGGACAGGCAAAGACCTTGATAGCAAAGCACTTTACCGAAAGCGGATTCGGTCTTGAGCAGATCTGCGAAATGATAGGGGTGAGCCCTTCTTACTTCAGCTCCACCTTCAAGCGGGAGGTGGGAGCAAGCTTTGTACAGTACCTTACAGGAATGCGGATGGACAGGGCAAAGGAACTCTTGCTGAAAACCGAGGGCAAAACCTATGAGATAGCACAAGCGGTAGGGTTTGCCGAACCGAACTACTTCAGCTTCTGCTTCAAGCGACATGTGGGACTCTCACCCTCACAGTACCGACAGGCCAACCGATGAAAAGCATCCGAGGTCCCCACTCCATCAAGACCATCCTCTCCATCGCCATCGCTGTGGTCTCCATCTCCTTCACCCTGCTTGTCTCTGCAATCCTCTATACCCAGTTCAGTTCAACCATCAGGGAGAATGCGACCGTCTCCACCCGTGAGATTGTGCGACAGGTGAATGCAAACCTGAATTTCTACACCAACGACATCCTCACCATTGCCGGCTATGCACGGGATCTTTCCAAGCAGACCAATGACCTGCCTCGCGATGAGATCGAGCAACGCCTGCGTTCCATCGTAGACAGCAGACAGGACATCGTCTGTCTGGTCCTTTTCGATCTGGAGGGCAAGGCGGTGCTTTCCACCAGTGATGCAAAACTGCGAAGTGCCGATGAGATCAAAGACCAGACCTGGTTCACCAGAGCCCTCGGAGGAGAAGGGAATTTCTACTTCACCGGTCCGCATGTCCAACAGCTCTTCACCTCCAGCTACCCCTGGGTCATCACCTACAGCCAGCAGATCAGCTACCTCGATGAGGCAGGAGAAACCAAGCATGGGCTGTTGGCGATCGACATGAACTTCTGGGCGGTGAGTGAGCTCTGCCAGAACGCACGACTGGGATCCACAGGCTATGTCTACTTCATCGACAACAATGGGAAGGTCGTCTACCACCCCTACCAACAGCTGATCAATTCCGACCTCTTCAACGAGGATCTGGATGCAGTACAAGAACACATCTTCGGGACCTTCACCAACACCTTTGAGGGAAGGGAACGGCTGGTAATCGTCGATACGGTCAACAACGCCCGCTGGAGAATTGTGGGAGTTGCCTACATGGACGAGCTGATGTCGGGCTTGGACCAATACACCTCGGTCATGTTCCTGGTGCTCGCCTTCTGCATCGTCATCACCATCCTGCTTTCCCGGGTCGTATCAGCGTACATCAGCCGTCCCATCAGGGAGCTGGAACGGTTGATGAACAGCGTGGAGCGCGGCGACTTCTCCGCTCCTCCCACCGTAGGAGGAAACCAAGAGGTTGCAGCCTTATCGCAGACCTTTGCCCTGATGGTCGGGCGCATCCGCCAGCTCATGGATGACATCGTCAAGAGCCAGGAGATGAAACGCAAGTTCGAGCTCGATGCCCTGCAAGCAAAGATCAATCCGCACTTCTTGTACAACACCCTCGATTCGGTCGTCTGGATGGCGGAACAGAATAATACCGAAGGGGTCATCACCATGATCACCGCCCTCGCCAAGCTCTTCAGGATTTCCATCAGCAAGGGCCGGGACATCATCACCCTCAGCGAGGAACTGGAGCATGTGCGCAACTACCTGATCATCCAGCAGATCCGATACCGTGACAAGTTCGAGTTTTCCATCTCCCTGGAAGAGGGTATCGAAAACCTGCCTACCATCAAGCTCATCGTGCAACCCATCGTCGAAAACGCCATCTATCACGGCATCAAGTATCTGCAGGAGATGGGGCATATCGACATCAAGGTATTCAGGCGCAAACCCGGTGCTGTCGTCATTGAGGTCCGTGACAACGGAGTGGGCATGGATGAGCAGAAGCTCTCCAACATCCTCAGTTATGAGGGTCCCCACCACAAGGGCGGTACGGGCATCGGGGTGAGGAACGTCCATCAGAGAATCCAACTTTATTATGGTTCCGATTTTGGCCTCGAACTCTCCAGCGAACTGGATGAAGGCACCTTGGTCAGGCTCGTGATACCTGAGCAGGCGCCAATTCATCCCATCAAGGTGGTTTCATCATGAAACGAGCACTTCTCATCCTACTCATCACCACACTCCTTCTCGGTTGCTCGAACAGGCAACAAGACCAAAACCAGACGTATCGTATTGCCGTCATAACCATGATGCAGGGCGGGGAGTTCTGGGGGGCGCTGAAAAATGGTGCAAGAAGTGCCCGAAGCGCAACCAGTTCTGTCTTGGAGTTCCTCGCACCTGTCAATGAATCCGACTATGAGGGACAGATCAGTGCCGTCCAGTATGCCATAGACCAGAAGTTTGATGCGATTGTTCTCTCCCCAAGCCACTATACCCGTCTTGAGACTGTAGTGGCGAAGGCCAGGAACCAAGGGATCAAGGTAGTATTTGCAGACACCTCGCTCCTGGACGTTCATCCGGATTTCCTGATCACCGCAGACTACCATGCCATAGGAAGGGCAATGGCAGAGCATGCTTTCTCGCATTTCCAGAAGGATGAACCGATCAAAGCGCTGGTACTTGGCTCAATGCCGAATACCACCAGCATGACGGCAATCGTGGAAGCGCTGGTGGCCACCTTCTCCCAGCGAAGTGGTGCAACCATCGTCAATGCCACCTACTCCTTCACCGATGCGGCGATAGCAACGGAAATTACAGCAAACGCTCTGGCGAACGATCCCTCGATCAATATGATCTTTGCCTTGGAGGAGTACACCGCCCATGGGGTGGCAAATGCCCTTGAAGAGTGGCAGAAGGTACATTTCATAGCGTTCGGAACCACACAGTACGAAATCCAACTGCTCGAGCAGGGAGTCATTGATGCTCTGGTGGTAGTCAACTCCTTCAACCTCGGCTATCGTGCGGTGATGGCTGCCATAGACCTGCTCAATGGCAACAAGCCGGTGGAGAAGCTGGTCGACTTTGATCTCGTGACCAAGGAATCGATGTTCAGCGAAGAACATCAGCGCTTGCTCTTCCAGACGCTGCAATAGAAAGAGGCAGGGTTTCCCCTGCCTCAAGTAGCGTAGGAAGGGACAACTACTTCTTCTGGACATATTTGCGGATGTCAAACGAGACGGCCGCAACAATGATGACGCCTTTGATGATGTTCTGCCAGTACGGATTGACACCGATGAAGGTCAGACCATAGTTGATGAAGCTGAAGATGATGACACCAGCGATGACACCGCTTACCGTACCCACACCACCGGTGGTTGAGACACCACCAACGACACAGCTGGCGATGGCATCGAGCTCATAGCCGTTGCCATAGTTGTTGGTTGCGCCACCGGTACGGGCTGCTTCAAGCACACCAGAGAGAGAGATGAGAAAACCACATACTCCGAAGAGTCCCACGAGGGTTTTTGTGATGTTGATGCCCGAAACAGCTGCTGCCTCAGGATTGCCACCCACTGCATAGACATTCTTTCCGAACACCGTCTTGTTCAGGACAAACCAGACAATGATGGAGACAATGGCCGCAAACACCACGATGACAGGAACAAAGCCGACAGACCCCGAACCGAGGAAGGTGAATTCCGCCCTGAGGCCGCCGATGGGCTGGCTGTTGTTCGGGGGCATGTTGAAATAGATGGAGTTGATGCCGTAGATGATCAGCATGGAGCTGAGGGTTGCGATGAAGGCAGGCACCTTGAACTTTGCCACGATGAGGCCGTTCATCATGCCAAACAACGTACCCACTGCAACAGCAAGCAGAATCGGAATGATGACAGGCACCTGACCCAGATCGGGATAGAAGCGCCTGACATAGTCAGCAGTCTGCAGCATGGAGGCTGAGATGACCGCAGCCATTCCTACCAACCGGCCGCCACCAAGGTCAACACCTCCGGTGAGAATGACGAACATCATGCCCAGTGCCATGATGATCTTTGTGGAGCTCATCATCAGGATATCCCTGAGAACCTGCAGACGCAAAATCCTGGGATTGATGACAGCGATGACAATGACGAGCAGGAGCAAGACCAAGAAGATTGCCTTGTCCATGACGAACTGTTTTACTCTTTTTGCATTCAGCGTACCCATATGGTTCACCCTCCTACCCGACGTACTTTGTCGCCAGTTCCATAATCTCTTCCTGGTTGGTCTCTTTACTGGTTACCGTACCGGCAACCCTGCCCTCACTCATGACCACAATCCTGTCGGTCATACCCAGCAGCTCGGGCATCTCGCTGCTGATCATGATCACACCCTTGCCTTGGGCGGCAAGCTCGCGCATGATCACATAGATCTCATACTTTGCCCCGACGTCGATACCTCGTGTCGGCTCATCCAGAATGAGAATATCGGGAACCGTGAGCAGCCATCGGGCGAAGAGCACTTTCTGCTGGTTCCCTCCGCTCAGGCTCTTGATCAGCGTTCGTGCCGAGGGGGTCTTGATATCCAGGTCCTTGATGCTCTTCTTCGTATCTGCTGCCATCTTTGCGGCATTGAGCAGGCCGTTCTTGTTCTTGTAGGCATTGATATTTGCGATGACCAGATTCTCCTGCACCGAAAGGACAGGGAAAATGCCGGTGGCACGCCGTTCCTCGGTCAACAGTGCCATACCCAGGCGCTTGGCATCATAGGCGCTGTTGCAGACTTTCTCCTTTCCATCGATGAATAGCTTGCCGACGCTATGAAGCCTCAAGCCGAACACGGCTTCCATGACTTCGGTTCGCTGTGCACCGACAAGTCCGCCGATACCCAGGATCTCGCCCTTGTGCAGTGTCAGCGAAACATCCTTGAAGCTTCTGGGATTCGGGGAGGTATAGTCCTCAATCCTGAGCAACTCACTGCCGATGACACTCTCCCCGGAGGGAAACCGGTGGGTAAGGTCCCGACCGACCATACGCTTGATGATGGTCGCTGTCGTCAGCTCGTTGGCAGGCCATGTGCCTACGTACTTGCCGTCACGCATGATGGTGACATCATCGCTGATCTTCAGGATCTCTTCCATCTTATGGGAAATATAGATGATGGCCACACCCCGTGCCTTGAGGGAACGGATGATGGTGAACAGGTGCTCCACCTCATTCTCCGTCAACGAGGAGCTTGGCTCATCCATAATGATGATTTTTGATTCATAGGAGACTGCTTTCGCAATCTCTACGCTCTGTGCCTTTGACACCGAGAGTGTTCGCAAAAGATCGGTTGGCTGGATGGTGGTGAGATTGAGATCCTTCAGCAAGGCGGCTGTCATCTCATACATGGCCTTGTGGTCAATGACCGGACTCTTCGATCCACCGATGCGTGGATACCTGCCCAACCAGATGTTCTCCATGACCGAGCGATAGGGAATCAGATGAAGTTCCTGGTGGATCATCGAGATTCCCAACGAAAGGGCTTCCTTGACACTGGAGATGTTCACCGGCTGTCCATTGAAGGAAATCTGCCCCTCATCCATGGAATACAAGCCGAAGAGGCATTTCATCAAAGTGGACTTCCCTGCCCCGTTTTCCCCCATGAGAGCGTGTACCGTTCCCGGTCTCACCTTCAGTGTTACGTCGTCCAATGCCTTGACGCCGGGAAATGCCTTGGAGACATGGTCCATTTCTAATACATACATGACTTCCCCCGTCTCCCCGGAGATTCCGGGGTGTAGTTCCTTGAAAAAACCCTCCGGATTAACGAGCTAACCCGGAGGGGGAATCACACTTGATCAGTTCTTATTTGAACTGCTTGTAGTTCTCTTTGGTAACCTTCTGGTAGGGAACCCATACGTACTTGCCATCAGTGATCTTGTAGCCGATGGAGTCGCTGGTGGGGTTGATTCCACGAGCCAAGTCGTAGGAGAGCATGAAGGTTGCACGGCCCTGGTTGACAGCGTCATTGAGGACGGTTCCGAGCAGGGTGCCTTCCTCGAGAGCCTGCAGAGCGGGAGCGGTTGCATCAACACCGACGACGGGCATGAACTTTCCGTCCTTGAAGTAACCGGCAGCCTTGAGGGCTTCGATTGCACCGAGGGCCATGTCGTCATTGTTTGCGAACACTGCCTCGATCTTGTCGCCCTGGCTGGCGATGAAAGCAGCCATTTTCTCCTGGCCCTTTACGCGGTCCCACATGCCGGTGTCTTCAGCAAGCTTCTGCACCTTGATTCCGTTGTCCTGCAGATTCTTGATGGAGTACTCGGTGCGGAGCTCTGCGTCCTGGTGTCCGGGCTCGCCCTTGAGCATGACATACTGCAACACGCCGTCGCCATTCTTGTCCATGGACTTGTTGGCCTTCCAGTAGTCGGCAATGATCTGACCACTCATGGTACCGGACTCTTCAGCACGCGCACCAACGTAGTAGATCTTGTCCCACTTTGCCATGTCTTCAGCAAGCGGTTCGCGGTTGAAGAACACTACGGGGATGTTTGCCTTCTTGGCCTTGTCGATGATGACACCGGCTGCGGTGCGGTCGACAGGGTTGATTTGCATGGCTTTCATGCCCTTGGTGATGAACAGGTCAACTTTCTCATTCTGGGTGGCCTGGATGTTCATGGAGTCGACAACCTCAACTTTTGCATCGGTCTCTGCTGCTGCAGCGATGATTGCGTTGCGGACGCCGGTCATGAAGGTGTCATCAAACTTGTAGATGGCGCATCCAATTTCGATGGCCTTGCTGTCAGACTGACCCTGAGCGAACATGGGTGTTGCCAAGGCAAGTGCCAAGCACACAACTGCGGTAATCTTTTTCATAGATCCCTCCTAATGGATTTTCTCTGTATTCAGTCTTGCATGGCCCATGCAAGCCGTACATGCAAATTTTTTTGCACAATCTTGGTTTTTTTTCGATTTCAGAGAAAAACTTCCATGTAAGAATGGAGAGAGGGACCCAGACCCAGAACCTATGCTATCTACCGCATCTCAAGAAGTTGCATGTATTCCAAAACCTGCTCTATCGTCGAAAGAGCCTGCGGTTTTCCACAGTTCTCGCGCTTTGCCAATGCTCCTGGCCCATGGCAGGAGGACTCGAAAAAGCGTGAATCCTCAGCCTTGAAGACCACCTCTCCGCCCCCAGGGGGGAAGGCATGCATCCATGTCCACCCGTCAGGGTGGATGTGAGCATTGAGATGACACTCATACAACAGGCAGTAGGAGTTGACCGCAGGATCTGCTCCGGGATGCCAAGGCCTGCCCAAGAATACACTCCCATCTGCAACGCCTGCTTCCCTGACCACATTGCATCGATACAGCACAAAACCCAACTTCCCTCCCTTGGTGGACGGAGCAACAAGATATCCCGGGCCCTTGGAGAGAATGGTACACTCCTCAAAAAGTGCCATCCCCCCACCAAAGATGAAATCGATGTTGCCGGCAATCAGGCAGTTCTGCAACCGATGGCTGCCGCAATCGAGCAGCAGGGTATCCTGCCAGCCAAGCAGTGCGCAATCGGTCAGGGTGGTGTGTTCCGCACCTTCACAGGTTCTGAGTGCAACTGCCTGCAGTCCTTTCACCTTTCCCGGATTTTCCGCCACCCGCTGCCGGTGGGCTTCATACTCGAAGGAGTTTGCAATCGTGAGGTTCTCTGCATGGAAAAACGGTGCACCTATGGTCAGTGAAGCCGTTGCAAAGGTGCCCATCATCCTGCCATCCCGCTCCATGAAAGCGGCATCTGCGTAGGTGAGTATGGTTTTGTCCCGTCCTCTGCCCAGCAGGGTGACATCAGGTCGATTGATGTACACCTTTTCGGTATACACGCCCTCTTCCAGATGGATGACCAGCGGCCCTTGCGCCGCATGAGCAAGCGCCTCATTGATGCTCTCTCCGATTTTCACCAGTCTTGTCTGTATCTGCATGATTCCATCATAGCCGCATTTGCTTGGAGTTTACCGACACATGTTTCTCTCTTTCCTTTGTGAAAGAACACGAAAAAGGGCTGCCGCATCGCGACAGCCCCAAAAACACACAAACAAGTGAGTCTTACATCAAAGGACCGAGCTTCTCGAAGAAACTCCAGCGCTTCTTTGCATCTTCCTCAGCCTTCACAAAGAGGTCTTCGGCATTTGCAGGATTCGTCTTGTAGAGCGAAGTATAGCGAACCTCACCCTTGATGAAATCCTGGAAAGAACCGGAAACCGGCTTGGCATCCCAGCTGAATCTCTTGCCTTCCTCGAGTGCGGGGTTGAAGCGGTAGAGCGGCCAGTAACCAGCTTCCACTGCCTTCTTCTCCTCAACCTGGCTGAAACGCATGTTCATGCCGTGGTTGATACACGGGGAGTAACAGAAGATGATCGAGGGGCCCTTCCATGCGACTGCTTCCTGCAGAGCCTTCTGGGCATGCAGGCGGTTGGAACCGAGTGCGATGGAAGCAACATACGCATGTCCATAGGTCATGCACATGAAGCCCATGTTCTTCTTGCCGATCTCCTTGCCTGCGCTTGCAAACTTTGCAACCGCTGCAATCGGAGTTGACTTGGAAGCCTGTCCGCCGGTGTTGGAGTACACCTCGGTGTCGAGCACCAGGATGTTGACGTTCCTACCAGAGGCAACAACGTGGTCAACACCACCGTAGCCAATGTCGTAGGCCCAGCCGTCACCACCGATGATGAAGACAACCTTGTCGGCAAAATAGTCCTTCAGCTCATCAATCTTGACAAGCACGGCCTTCTGCTCGGCGTTGGCACTGGCCATAGCCTCGGGAAGGGCAGCCTGGACAGCCTTCTGTGCAGCGTTGGCGGCATCAGAGGACTCTTCCCACAGCTCAAGGGACTTCTCGATGGCACTCTTCAGTGCATCGGTGGTGCCCAGAGCAAAAAGCTGATCGATGTAGATGCGCAGCTGCTCACGGTTGGAATCTACGGCAAGGCGCATACCCAGACCATACTCAGCATTGTCCTCGAAGAGGCTGTTTCCCCATGCCGGACCCTGTCCATCACTCTGGCGTACGGTGTACGGAGTGGTCGGGAAAGTACCGCTGTAGATGGAGGAACAACCGGTTGCGTTGGCTACGATCATGCGATCACCGCAGATCTGGGAGACCATCTTCACATAGGGGGTCTCACCACAGCCGGCGCATGCACCGGAGAACTCAAAGAGCGGCTGCTTGAACTGCAAGCCCTTGATGGAGGTCTCGGGAGCTCCGTCGAGCACATCGTACGGAAGAGCTTCAAAGAACTCGGCATTGGCGATTTCGCCAGCTTCGCGCTCGGTCGCAATCGGGCTGAGCACAAGAGACTTCACCTTGGACGGACAGGTCTCAACACAAACACCACAACCCTGGCAGTCCTCAGTGTAGATCTGAATCTTGAACTGGAGATTGCGATCGTTCTTGGTGCTGGACTTCAGAACATTGAACGTCTCTGGTGCGCCTTCCAGATCCTTCGGGTCAATCTGCTTTGCGCGGATTGCAGCGTGGGGACAGGACTGTACGCACTGGTTGCACTGGATGCAGTTCTCAGAAACCCAGTGAGGCACGAAGGGTGCAACACCACGCTTCTCAAACTTTGCGGTAGCGGTCGGCAAAGTACCATCAAATGACATCTTGGAAACAGGAATGTCATTGCCCTTCAGGTGCATGATGGGTTCCATGATATCCTTTGCAAAGTCGTCGGCATCAGCTGGGATCAGGCGAGCAGGTTCATAGCTCTTGGTGATCTTGGCAGGAATGGCGACCTGGTGCAGGGCATCACTTGCGCCGTCAACGGCCGCCCAGTTCTTCTTGACGATTTCCTCGCCCTTCTTGATGAAGGTCTTCTTGATGTACTGCTTGATCAGGTCAATGGCTTCCGTCTCAGGAAGCACTTCGCTGATCTTGAAGAATGCAGCCTGCATGACCGTGTTGATGCGGCTTCCGAGGCCAGCATTCTCAGCAATCTCAAGTGCATTGATGTTGTAGAAACGGATCTTCTTCTCGATGATCTGCTCCTGCATCTCACGGGTCAGGTGCTCAAAGACCTCATCGGAAGGAATCTGGCTGTTGAGCAGGAAGACGCCGCCGTTCTTGAGCGGGCCAAGCATGTCATAGCGCCCGATGTATGCGGGGTTGTGACAAGCAACGAAGTCAGCATGGTCGATGAGCCAAGGCATATCCAACGAACTCTTGCCGAAGCGAAGGTGGCTGACGGTGATACCGCCGCTCTTCTTGGAGTCGTAGGAGAAGTAGGCCTGTGCATTGAGATCGGTGTTGTCGCCGATGATCTTGATGGAGTTCTTGTTTGCACCGACGGTACCGTCAGAGCCAAGGCCCCAGAACATGCAGGAAACAACGCCGGCAGGAGAAACGTTGATCGATTCGTTCACCGGGATGGAACGACCGGTCACATCGTCGTTGATACCGACGGTGAAGTTGTTGAAAGCCTTGCCTGCAAGGTGATCATAGACAGCCTTTGCGTGGCTGGGAGTGAAGTCCTTGCTGGAGAGACCGAAACGGCCGCCGATGACCTGCATGTCGGTCCTGCCCATCTGGCTGAGCGCGGTGATGACATCCTGGTACAGGGGCTCACCAAGTGAACCGGGTTCCTTGGTGCGGTCGAGCACTGCAATGCGCTTCACTGACTGGGGAATGGCCTGCACGAAATGCTTGGCACTGAACGGGCGATAGAGACGAACCTTCAGGACACCGGTCTTGGAACCCTTCTTGTTCAGGTAATCGCTGGCCCATTCGAATGTGTCTGCACCGCTGCCCATCACGATGACGATATCGGTAGCATTGGGATCGCCGACATAGTCAAAAAGGTGGTAGGGACGACCGGTAAGTGCGGAAACCTGATCCATGTACTTCTGCACCATCTCGGGGAGGGCTTCGTAGTACGGATTGACGGTCTCACGACCCTGGAAGTAGACGTCTTCGTTCTGGGCGGCAACCTTCAGCCTCGGATGCTCGGGGCGCATGGCTCTCTCGCGGAAGCGGCGCACATACTCTTCGTTCACCAGCGGCTTGATATCCTCATACGCGATATCCTCAACCTTCTGCAGTTCATGGGAGGTCCTGAAACCATCAAAGAAGTTAAGGAAGGGAACCTGGGCCTCAAGCGTTGCAAGGTGGGCTACCAAGGACATGTCCATGGTTTCCTGTACGTTGCTCGCACAGGTCATGGCGAAGCCGGTATTGCGGCAGGACATGACGTCAGCATGGTCACCAAAGATCGAAAGCGACTGTGCTGCAAGAGAACGTGCGGAGACATGAAACACAGTAGGAATCATTTCACCGGCAATCTTGTGCATGTTCGGGATCATCAGAAGCAACCCCTGACTAGCTGTGAACGTGGTGGTCAAAGCACCAGCAGAGAGGGCACCATGTACGGCACCGGCTGCGCCAGCCTCGGACTGCATTTCCATGATCTCCACCGTCTTTCCCCACAGGTTCTTACGGCCGGTGCTGGACCATGAATCTGCGAACTCTCCCATCGGGGACGAGGGGGTGATCGGATAGATTGCGGCTACCTCGCTGAAGGCATATGCAATATGCGCGGCAGCGGTGTTTCCGTCAATAGTAACCCTTTTTTTGTTACCCATTTTGACACTCCATAAAACAGTATTTGATGTACCCCAGAAGGGGGTACCCTATGCGCGTGCAAAAAAAAATCCTCACAGATTTTCCCAGAAATCAATCATAAACCAATAAGGAATCGATTGCAACCTTCACCAATCTGATTTCCTGTATTGATAAACCTTTAGTCACATTTCATTTCCTAAGGTATTTATTTAGTGCAATATAACCGCAACCAAGCATAAAACAAAGCCCTGCATTGATGAGCCAGAGCTGTCGATAGTCCAAAACCAGCAACAACAGCCCACCATAGGAAGGACTGAGGGCATGTCCAAGACTTGAAGTGGTCGTGAGGTAGGCGTTCGCCCGCGAGCGAAGCGAAGGTGGGGAATAGGCGTTTACGAACACATTCGCATTGGTTGCCATCAGGATCTCACCAAGGGTCCAGATACAGGTTGCCACCAGAAAGGGAACAAAGTTGGAACAGAGGGCATACATTCCATAGCCAAGAATATAGAAGAGCATTGCAAGCGCCATCGAATACAGCTGGCCGAACTTGTGGGTCCAGATGGTGAGGAAGGCAGTAGCCACCAGAACGGTGACGGCATTGATGCTCATCAACAAGGCATATGAACGGGAACCCACCACCTCGCCGAAGAGCGATGCAAATTGCAGCGGCAACGTGAAGGAGTTCTGTCCATAGGTAAGGCTGTAGAGGGCAAACCCAAGAAAGAACACAACCAGAACTGGGGATAGATGCAATTTCCCGCCACTTTGGCCTGGCTCCGGCATTCTGTGCATCCCGATCCCTTTGGCATACGGAATGGCAACGACAAGCAGGATTGTTGAAAGGGAGAGCAGGAGAGCCGAGAAGCTGAAGAGAAGAAACAGGGACCGGGCATACAGGAAGGAGGCGGCCATAGGACCGAGGGCAACCCCTACGTTCGTTCCCAGATAGAGCAGGCTGAACGATTGGGAAAGCTGTTCCTTGCTGCTGAACTCTGCAACCATGGTGTTGGTCAACGGGGACGTCCCACCCCGGAAAGGGCTGCCCAGAAGGATGAGATACGGAATGAGGTCAGGCTGGCTGTGATAGGAAAAAGCACAGGCTGCATAGGAGAGGATCACCATGGACTGGAAAAGAACCAAAGGCCTTTTCTGTCCCCATCGCTCGGCAATCGGTGCACTGAGCAACTGGCCGAGCATAGTCGCCGCCACGCTCAACGATATGAAGAATCCAGCCTGGGCTGGGCTGAGATTGAGTTTTCCGGTCAGAATCAGGACAAGCAGCAACTGTACAAAATCACCGAATCGGTTGATGATCCGGATGATGAAAAGTACATAGATTGATTTCCCCAGACCCCGGTACAGGGAAAACCCCGCCAGGGACTGACGGGGTTTCTGTTTGGTCAACACGGAATCCCTACCCTACATGGAGAGTACGGATTGCCATCTCTTTGGTCAACACTCGCTATGACCGCATGAGAAACATTTTTTGCATCCTTCGATGTTCACGAAGGTGACATTTCCGCAGATCGGGCAGATATCAGGCTTCACGCTTGCCGTCACCGAGGGAAGTCCGAGATCAAGCTGACCTGCATCCTCCACCTCATCCTCCTCATCAGGAAGGCGGGAAGCCTCCCGCTGGGAGTCGGAGGATCCGATATGCTCCTGCAGTACCTGGGCCACTGCATCGGGAAGACTCATGACGCGATTTTTCCCGAAGCCCATGGACCGACCGCTGCCGATGCCCGAGAGCTGACCGATGATGGCTTGTGCACGAAGCTCGGGAGTCAGGGGGCTGGGCATGCGCAGCATCAGGCTGATGAGCCTGCCAAGACCCTCTGCATCTGCAGCCACATCCGAACCGACCTTGGCCACATTGATGAATACCTCAAAGATGTCACTGGGATCCGGCCCGTCGCAGTTGACGGTGATGTACGCAGTTCCGATCGGGGTTGCCTTGCGGTAGGTCGTACCCCTGAGCACCGTGGAACGAACACGCGGCTTGGGCTCCGAAGAACGGGATACCACCGGCTTCTCCACCTTCGGCTCCTCTTTCTTTACGGTGAGCACCTGGGTATCGCGCGATCCATCACGGTAGGTCGTACCACCCTTGCACCCCAGATCATAGAGCAACTCGTAGAGCTTGCCGGTCTGCTCCACGGTGTACTCCTTGGGAGTATTCCCGGTCTTGGAGATGGAGGAGTCGACCCACTTCTGGATGGCTGCCTGCACCTTCACATGCCCTTCGGGGGCAAGGTCCATGGCGGAAACGAAGTATTCGGGCTTCTTCTGTCCGGGATGGGCCTTCACCCACTCCTCATACACTTTCACCCGTTCGATGTTCGTGCCCATCCTTCCGGTTCGTTCCCACTCCCAGAAGTAGTAGGGCTCGATGCCGGTGGAGGTATTCACCATCGTGCCGGTGGTACCGGTGGGAGCCTGGGTGAGCAGGGTGACGTTGCGCAGGCCTTGGCTCCTTACCTTCTCACGAAGGGATTCGGGCATTTGCTGCATGAACCCGCTCATCAACAGCTTCTCGGCATCAAAGAGGGGGAAACTCCCCTTCTCCTTGGCAAGGTCGCTGCTTTCGCTGTACGCCTCGATGCAGATGAACTTGTACAGCTCCTCGATGAAGGTCAGGGAGGCATCGCTGCCATAACCGAGCTCCATCTTGATCAGCATGTCGGCAAGACCCATGGTACCGAGTCCGATGCGCCGTTCGCTGAGCTGCTGCTGCTTGTTCTCCTCGAAGAAATACGGAGTGTCATCGATGACATCATCAAGGAAGCGGACTGCTGCCCGTACTGCCCTTCCAAGATCCTCATAGAGGACCTTCTTGTTCTTCACGAACTGGCTCAGATTGATTGAACCGAGATTGCACACGCCCCAGGGGGGAAGCCCTTGCTCCCCACAGGGATTGGTGCTCTGGATCGTGGAGTAGTACCAGGAGTTGGACATCTTGTTGTACCGGTCGATGAAGAAGACGCCCGGCTCAGCACTCGCCCATGCACTTTCGACGATGGCATCCCAGATTTTCCTGGCTTTCACCTTCTGGTAGACGAAGACCTTGTGCCCGTTGTTCTTCCACTTGGTGATATCCCCATCCCACTCCTTGTTGTAGGCAGGGTCTGAGGTATCGGGGAAGAAGGTCTCCCAGTCACTGTCACTGCGTACGGCATCCATGAAGTCATCGGTGATGCCGACACTGATGTTTGCATTGGTGATCTTGCCCATCTCGCGCTTGGAATTGATGAAATCCAGGATGTCCGGATGCCAGACATTGAGGATCAGCATCAACGCACCGCGTCGTGAGCCACCCTGCTCAATCAGGCCGGTGACGAAGCTGAAGAGCCCGCCCCAGCTTACCGAACCACTGGATCTTCCGTTTACGCCCTTGACGTAGCTGTGCCTGGGCCTGAGGGAGGAGATGTTCATCCCCACCCCGCCGCCGCGGCTCATAATCTCGGTCATCTGCCCCAGAGAGGCAATGATGCCACCACGACTGTCCTTCGGTGAGGGGATCACGTAACAGTTGAAATAGGTCAGATTCTGATCTGTTCCTGCGCCAGTAAGAATCCTGCCTCCAGGGACAAACTTCCAATCCTCCAGGAGCCAATTGAACTCTTTTTCCCATGATTTCTGAATCTCCGGCTTCTCTTGCGAAGCGATGCCTTTCGCTACACGAGCCAACATCTGGGCGGGGTTGGTTTCAAGAGGCTTGTCGACATCTTCCCTCTTGACGTGCAAGATCATCCCGTCGTCCAGTTTCACCGTGATGGAGTCATTTGCGAGCAGCTCGGTGACAACACCAATCTCCCGCTGACCAGTCTTTGGATTGCTGACGGCGACCACGACATCCCCAACCGAAAGAGACTCTTTCTTCACATCCTTCAGTGCATATCGGTCGAGAAAAATCTTGCGTCCCAACGTACTCAGTTCATTCTTCACAGAGCTCATGTAATCCCTCTATATATATAATTTTTTCTGTCGAAAAAGACTTGGATGTCAGCCCCAACGGCTGTGCAAGCAAGAGGGTCGACGGCTGTCGACCCTCATCAACCATAGCATGGCGAACCGAACTTGGCAAGGCATGATTACCGTATTTATAGCGCAGTTAAAAGTTGAATAACGCTATATATAGTGTTATATAGGTTTCATAGCACTCATGTATCAACTCTTAGAAAATGCGTATTGGAAAGGTCTGAAAGAGTCAAAGCCCCCAGGAAAAAAAACTTTCAATTCCTTGCTGGCTATAAGCAGGCGATGCACGAGAACACCAATTCGGGAACGCTGTTTTCCGATGACAAAATCCTCCAACTCCCCATTTTCTGCGGCTGTACAAGCAGGCCTTTCTGTCAGCAGCCTAGTGGTCAAAAATTGGGAGCCCTCCCAACGAGAGGACTCCCAGATACATAAAACCCTTTTGGGGAACAATCATCAGTACCCGAGCTGGACCATGGTATCGGCAACCTTCCTGAAGCCGGCGATGTTCGCCCCCTTCACGTAGTTGATGTACCCATCATCTTCCTTGCCCTCACGTACACACGCCTCATGGATCTTGGTCATGATGGAGAAGAGCTTCTCGTCAACTTCCTCAGCCGACCAGGAAAGGTGCATGGCATTCTGGCTCATTTCCAAGCCGCTGACCGCCACACCGCCTGCATTTGCAGCTTTGCCCGGAGCGAAGGGAATGCGCTGTCCGATCAGATACGTCACCGCATCAGCCTGGCAACCCATGTTGGAGGTCTCTACCACATACTTCACCCCGTTGGCCACCAGCAGCTTTGCATCCTCAAGATTCAGCTCGTTCTGGATTGCACAGGGGAAGGCAAGGTCCACGGGAACCTCCCAAGGCTTCTTTTTCGGGACAAAGGTTGCCCCGAACTTCTTTGCATACGGCTCCACCACATCGTTGTTGCTGGTGCGCAGGAAGTTCATGTAGGCCCACTTCTCAGGAGTCCCGACACCCTCCTCGTCATAGATGTAGCCATCGGGTCCGCTGATGGTCACCACCTTCGCCCCGAGTTGGGTTGCCTTCACTGCAGCGCCCCAGGCTACATTGCCGAAACCGCTGATGGAGACGCGCTTGCCCTCAAAACTGTCGTTGTGGGCCTCAAGCATCGCCTTGGCGAAGTACATTGTTCCATACCCGGTAGCCTCAGGCCGGACGAGCGAGCCGCCGTAGCCCAGGCCTTTTCCGGTGAGCACACCGGTATTCTCTTCGCGGATGCGCTTGTACTGTCCATACAGGAAACCGATTTCCCTTGCGCCCACCCCGATGTCCCCTGCGGGAACGTCGGTGTCAGGACCGATGTACTTCTGGAGCTCGGTCATGAACGAGCGGCAGAAGCGAAGAATCTCGGCATCACTCTTGCCGCGGGGATTGAAGTCGCTGCCGCCCTTGCCGCCACCCATGGGGAGTGTGGTCAGGCTGTTCTTCAGTGTCTGCTCAAAGCCGAGGAACTTGAGTGAGCCGAGGGTGACGCTTGAGTGGAACCGAAGCCCACCCTTGTAGGGACCGATGGCATTGTTGAACTGCACCCGATACCCGCGGTTGACCTGCAGGTTGCCCTCATCATCCTCCCACTCCACGCGAAAGGAGTACACGCGATCGGGTTCGGTCATCCGTTCCAGAATCCGGTTCTTCTCATAGACGGGATTATCATTCACCACATCGATGACACTCTCCAGGACCTCGCGCACAGCCTGAATGAACTCCGGCTGGGCGGGATTCTTCCGCTCCAGATCTTCCATTAACGTTTCAAGGGTATACATACCTAGATTTATCTCCTTCAGATCAAGTACAGGCAGACGTTGCCTGTTCAAAAAGCCTAAACCTGAGCATAGGTTCTGTCAATGTTTAAATTGAGTTAATCATGAGTATTTATTTTTATATTACTTGATTGTTCAATAAATCGTATATTTTTTGAATTTTTTGTCAAATTTATGCAATTCTTGAAATTCTATCCAAAAGTTATCGCTCATGCTACACTACACGGTATGTACACACTAGACCCTACTTGGTTGCCCTTCAGCAACCTGATGCTGAGACATATCTACAACGTCCTGCTGATCTGCAACGAATACGACCGCTTTCTCCTGGAAGAGGACGGACGGGTTGAAGAAGAGCTGTACATCGAGTACACCCAGCTGGGACTGAACAACCCCCCGAAGATCACCCACACAAACAGCGGCGAAGAGGCACTCAAACTCATCGCAACCCGAAAGTTTGAACTGGTCATCACCATGCTCGACCTTGGTCCGGAATCGGTGGAGCAACTTGCCGACTCCATCAAGAGCCTCGACCCGGAAATGCCGGTCATCGCCCTCTCCCCCTCCTCAAGCCACCGCCGGAACAAGCTGATCAAAGGGTCCGATTGCCAGGCGATAGACTACTTCTTCTACTGGCAGGGCGACCCCACCATCTTTCTGGCCATGATCAAATTGGTTGAGGACAGGATGAACCTCGACCACGACACAAAGGAAGCTGATGTACAGGTCATCATCCTTGTTGAGGATTCCATCCGCTTCTACTCCTCCTACCTGCCGATGATGTACACCTGTCTCATCCAGCAGAACCGCTCTGCCATCCTGGAAGCACTGAACAACTGGGGCAAAACCCTGCGCATGCGCGGCCGGCCCAAAATTGTCCTTGCAAGAACCTATGAGGAAGCTTGGCAGCTGTACAGCACCTACCGGCACAACATTCTGGGCATCATCACCGACATGTCCTACCTCAAGGGCGGCGAACAGGATAGGTTGGCAGGGCTTACCCTCACCAAGGAAGTGCTCACCCTCGACCCGGAAGTTCCCATCCTGATACAGAGCAGTGACAACAATGCCCGCGATGAGGTGGAGGACAACGGGGCGTATTTCATCTGGAAACACAGCTCATCGCTGCTCTTTGACCTCAACAAGTTCATGACCAGCCATTATGGATTCGGCCCCTTCATTTTTCGAAACCCCAATACATTGGAGGAGATTGCCAGAGCCGAAACCATGCGAGACCTGCAGCGGCTTCTGCCCTTCATCCCATCCGAGAGCTTTGACTTCCACTGCAGGCGCAATGAGTTCTCCCGTTGGCTTCGGGCACAAAGTCTCTACACACTCGCTGCTCGGATCAAGGGACTTCAGATTCCACCCAACGGGGACGCCTCGCTTGTCCAGCAGCAGCTGATCGAGATCATCCGCACCTACCGGAGCGAACGCACCAAAGGCGTCATCGCGCAGTTCAGCCGGAACAACTATGACGAGACGCTCTTCTTCAGCCGCATCGGGGGAGGATCGCTGGGAGGCAAGGGAAGAGGCTTGGCCTTCATCGACATGGTGCTCAGGGCTGCCAAGCTCCCTGCGAAGTACCCCCAGGTCTATCTCTCCATCCCCCGCACCGTGGTGCTGACCACCGAGATGTTCACCCAGTTCATCGAGGAGAACAACCTCACCGACATCACCACCGCCGATCTTCCGGATGAGACCTTGCTCAAGATTTTCCTCTCCAAACCGCTGAAAGAGGAGCTGGTGCTCAACCTTGCCGAAATCATCCAGGTCATCCACCAACCCATCTGTGTCCGGTCATCCAGCCTGCTGGAAGACTCCCACTACCAGCCGTTTGCAGGGGTGTATGAGACCTGCATGCTGCCCAACAAGGGCAGTGACGAAGTGCGCCTTGCAGAGCTGTGCGACGCAGTCAGGGCAGTGTGGGCTTCCACCTACTTCCGCAGCGCAAAGGAGTACCTCAAGGCAACCGAGCATATGCTTGAGGACGAGAAAATGGCCGTCATCATCCAGCAGGTCATCGGCAGTGAGCACGGCTCCTACTGGTATCCGAACATCAGCGGGGTCGCCCGTTCGCTCAACTACTACCCCTTGGGAGGCGAAACGCCGGAGGATGGGGTGGGCATGCTCAGCTTCGGATTCGAAAGTCTGTCGTCGACAACGGTTCCGCACTACGCTTCAGTCCTTCCCATCCCAAGCGCCCCGCACAGTTTTTGGGAGGCAACCAGACCAGCAGCCAGAGAACATTCTATGGCCTGAACCTTGACAGCGGCTACCATCCATTGGCCGAAGGTGGTTTGGAAAATCTTGAGCTTTTGGACCTCAGTGAGGCTGAACAGCACCCTGAATCACTCAAGTTCATCGCCAGCACCTACGACATGACCAGTGGCACCCTGAGCGAATCGATTCGTGCCGAGGGACAGAAGGTCATCACCTTCAACGGCGTGCTCAAGTATGACGCCTTCCCCCTCGCCCAGATCGTCAAGGACATCCTCATCCTCGGCACCCAAGCCATGGGCAAGCCGGTTGAGATTGAGTTTGCCGTCAATCTCAACCGCAAGGCCCCGAAAATCCAGGAGTTCAGTCTCCTGCAGATCAGACCCATCGCCGCAGGCAATGAGGAGACGGATGTGGCAATCTCCGATGAGGAACGTGCACAGGCCGCCGTACACTCCACGGTGGTCATGGGCAACGGAAAGCTCGATGATATCCACGACCTGATCTACCTCAAGCTGGATCGGTTCGACCCGGCAGCAATGAAGGATATGGCAAAGGAACTTGACAAGCTCAATGCACAGATGGTCTTGGCCGAGCGTGACTATGCCCTTCTGGTTGCAGGAAGGCTGGGCTCATGCGATCCTTGGCTGGGCATTCCGGTGACCTGGTCACAGATTTCCCGTTCCAAGGTCATCATCGAGACAGGCCTGAAGGGCTTCCAGGTGGAACCCAGCCAGGGAACCCACTTCTTCCAGAACATGACCAGCCTCGGCTGCATGTACCTTACGATCAATCCGATGTACCGATCAGGACGCCTTGATAGGGAAAAGCTATCAGCCTTGGCTGTCTATGACGAAACCGAGCACTTCATCCTTGCCCACAGCGAAAAGCCGCTCACCATCAAGGTGAACGGCTTCAAAGGGGAAGGAGTGGTGCTGGTCGATTAGGAATTTGTCTGGGCAACAAACGCATCCCAAAGGGCATCATGAGGAGGATCGGCAACCAGGCTGACCTCCTCTTTCTTCACCGGGTGGGTGAAGGAGATCGAGCGTGCATGCAGGCATATTCCCCCATCAGGATTGGATCTGGGGAATCCATACTTGAGGTCTCCCTTGATATGCAGGCCGATTGCCGCAAACTGGGCCCGGATCTGGTGGTGCCTTCCGGTATGCAGGTCGATCTCCAGAAGATAGTAGTTCGTGGAGGCCGCAATCACGCGATAGTCCAGTTTGGCCAGCTTGCCGCCCTTGCGCTCTATGGGAAGCGCCACACTCTTGTTGGTCCTCGTATCGCGGATGATATAGTGCACCAAGGTTCCCTCGGTTGCATTGGGCATGGTATCGACAATGGCCCAGTACTGCTTTTTCACCGAGCTTCCCTTGAACATCTCATTGAGACGGATCAGAGCCTTCTCTGTTTTTGCGTAGACCACAATGCCACTGGTGGGACGGTCCAGGCGATGAGGAATGCCCAAATACACATTTCCCTTCTTCTGATAGGTGATGCGCAGATACTCCTTGACCTCGTCGGCCAACGTCACATCCCCGGTCTGGTCCCCTTGGACCAGTTCCCCGCACAGCTTGTTCACTACGATGAGATGGTTGTCCTCATAGAGAATCCGTTCTTGTATGCCCATCATCACTCCTTCTCTTCCTCGTCGAACAGGCTGGGTTCGGCATCTTTTGCATGCACAACTTCCTTGACCGCCCTGAGCTTGAGTGAGGCCACTTCCTTGACGGCGATTCGCACCCCGCCAGCCTTCACTCCTTTGACCAGATAGTCTGAGAAGTAGAACTTCTCCTCCAGGATCCTCAACCCCGGCTTGGGCTTGTAGGAGACCGTGAGCTCAGCGTTGGGGAAGGTTGAAAGTTTGATGAGCTTGAAGTCACCCTCAGGAAGCAAGGAGTAGACCTTCTTCAGCTGATAACTGACGATCTGACACCGCTTGAGGAAGAGGTACTTGTAGGTCTTCTCCTGGTAGATGACCGAGAATGTGAGATTAGAGAGCTCACTCTTGTCGGCAAACCCGCAATGCAGGAGACCTTTTCCGACAAACTCCTTCTCCGGGGCATCAATCACCTGATAGGTACCATCCTTGCGGATGACCAGAAGGCGGTCGAAGGGACTGACCTCAAGCAAGGTGGTTCCACCCTTCACCCCGTAGCCCAAATAGCCGTTGGAAGGATCGTATCTGACCGGGAGATTCCGCTGGGCAACCTCCTTCACATCAACCATTTCAAAGGATTTGAGGGTTGTCTTTCGTTGGTGCTCCACAGGGTCGAGCATGCTCTTCAGCTCCCCAAGATAGGAGAGCGCATAGCCGACCAGATCACCAAGCTTGCGCTCGATATCCTCAAGGTTGGCATTGATCTGCTCAATCTCGGAGCGGTTCTTCTCGATGTCAAAGAGACTGATGCGCCGGATGGGAATCTTCAGAAGCCGTTCCACATCGTCATCATCAACCGGCCTGAGCAACTGGTCCTCGAAGGTTTTGAATCCGGTGATGACAGCCTTGTTCACCTCTTCGGCACTCTTTTTCTGCTCAATCCTCTTGTAGATGCGTTCCTCGATGAAGATGCGCTCCAGGGTCCGGGCATGCAGCTTGTCCAGCTGATGACCCTTCTCCAGCTCAAGCTCGGCCTTGAGGACCTGGACCAGATGCTTTGCATGATAGTCAAGGATCTCATGGACACCCAAGATGGTCGGCACATTGTCGCGAATCACCAAGGGATTCACCGAAAGCTTGGTCTCACACGCGGTATAGGCATACAGGGCATCGACAATTTCCTGGGCGTAGGTATTGCGTGCGAGATTGATCTCAATGTTCACGAACTCGGCAGTGTAGTCATTGATCGAACTGATCTTGATCCTGCCCTTCTTTGCAGCTTCCTCCACCGAGTGGATCATTGCCTCGCTGGTGGTGCCGTAGGGGAGTTCCTCAATGACGATGCGTTTTGGATCGGATGTATTGAGCTTAGCCCTGATCGAAACCGAGCCTTTGCCGTCATCATAGTTCTCCACATCCACGATGCCCCCTCCGGGGAAGTCGGGATAGAGGCGGTAGCTCTCACCCTTCAGGGAGGATGCCATGGCATCGAGGACCTCAAAGGCATTGTGCGGAAGGATGTAGGTGCTCATGCCGACCGCAATGCCGCTGACGCCTTGGATCAGAACCACCGGAATCTTTGCAGGAAATGCCACCGGTTCCTGGTTTCTCCCATCATAGGAGTCAACGAACTCGGTCAACTCCGGGTTGTACAGAACCTTCTTGGCAAACGGCAGCAGACGGCATTCAATGTAACGGGCGGCGGCAGCACTGTCCCCGGTAAGGATGTTGCCGAAATTTCCCTGCCGCTCGATGAACAGGTCACAGTTGGCAAGATTCACCAGTGCCTCATAGATGGAAGCATCCCCGTGTGGATGGTAACGCATCGCCCACCCGACCACGTTTGCCACCTTGTGGAACTTGCCGTCATCCATCTCAAAAAGGGTGTGAATGATACGCCTTTGCACCGGCTTGAACCCATCGACAAGGTCGGGGATTGCCCGTTCCTTGATGACGTAGCTGGCATATTCAAGAAAGTTTTGTCGGAAAATTGAGTGTGCCTGAGTCATCAGATAAGGTTCTCCATAATGAATTCGCGTCGATCAGGAGTGTTGTTGCCCATATAGAACTCCAAAGTCTTGTGCATCTCGTTCATACCTGCAATGGAAACCGGTATGAGACGCATATCCTCACCGATGAACTGCCCGAACTCCTTGGGATCGATCTCCCCAAGCCCCTTGAACCGGGTAACCTCACTGTTCCTGATCTGGGCGGTTGCATTGTCACGTTCCCGCTCACTGTAACAGTAGACCGTCTGGTTCTTGTTGCGCACCCGAAACAGCGGAGTCTCCAGAATGTAGACCCGTCCGGCGAATACGAGATCCTCAAAATAGGTGAGAAAGTAGGTCATCAGAAGGTTGCGGATATGAAACCCGTCATTGTCAGCATCGGTGGCGATGATGACCTTGCCGTAACGCAATCCCTCAACCCCATTCTCGATGCCCAAGGCAACCATCATATTGTAGAGCTCTGCATTCTTGTAGATTTCGGTCTTCTTCTTCCCATAGACATTGAGAATCTTTCCCCGCAGGCTGAATACGGCCTGGGTCATGACATCCCGCGTCTTGGTGATCGTTCCGCTGGCGCTGTCACCCTCGGTGAGGAAGATCATCGAACGCTCACACTCATCCTGGTGAGAGGCGCTTTGCCCAAGATGGTATTTGCAGTCCTTGAGCTTGGGTATGTTCAGCGAGACCTTCTTCGCCGACTCCCTTGCTCCCTTCTTCACCTCATTGAGCTCCTTGCGCAGAGCCTCGTTGTTGATGACTTTCTGGTAGAGTTTGTTCGCTTCCTCGGTATTCTTCAGCAGGAAGTCAATGATGGCATCCTTGACCTCATTCACAATCCAGGTGCGGATCTCGGTATTGCTCAGCTTGTTCTTGGTCTGGGACTCGAAAACCGGGTCCTTCACCTTCACCGCAATGGCCCCAACCACCCCCTCACGGGCGTCCTGGGGTGCCCAGTTCTTCTTGAAGTGCTCGTTGATCGCCTTGAGGATACCCTCCTTGAATGCGCTCTGGTGGGTACCTCCGTCGTTGGTATGCTGCCCGTTTACATAGGAGAAGTAGTTCTCCCCATAGCTGCCACCCACATGGGTCAGCGCAAATTCAAGCTGCTTGCCCTGGTAGTGGATGATGGAGTAGAGGTTCTCACTGCCCACTTCCTTGTCCAGCAGATCGAGCAGACCATGGGCGGAACGGTAGATCTTGTTGTTGTAGTCAATCGAGAGACCGGTGTTCAGGTAGGCATAGCTCCAGATGCGGAAGAGGATGAAATCCTCGTTGTAGTGGTAGTCGCCGAAAAGCTCAGGGTCGGGAATGAATGTCACCTCAGTCCCATCGGTCTCACCGGTCTTGCCGATCTCCTCATTGACCAACACACCCTGGGAGAAGGTTGCCTTGCTGAACTTGCCCTCACGGTAGCTGGTGACCGAGAAATGGGAGGAAAGAGCGTTGACAGCCTTCGTACCCACCCCGTTCAGCCCTACCGAAAACTGGAAGACATCATCGCTGTACTTAGCACCAGTGTTGATGATCGACACGCAGTCAACCACCTTGCCCAGCGGGATGCCACGTCCATAGTCCCTGACGCGGATCTCACTCTCCTTGAGCCGGATGAGGATCTTGCTGCCGTAGCCCATGATGAACTCGTCGATGCTGTTGTCCACCACCTCCTTGAGAAGGATGTAGATACCGTCATCGACATGCGTACCATTGCCCAAACGCCCGATATACATACCAGGACGCTTTCGTATATGCTCCAGCGCACTCAGCGTTTGGATCTTTGATTCATCATATGTTGTCTTCGCCATGACTGGGTATTATATCAGAATTCCTTCAGGATAGCAAAATAGTGTATATCTTTCCTCCTTGCAGGCTGATGACGGGTGCTGTACCGTACCCATATGGATACTTCCCTGATTCCCTATCTTATCCTCTCCTTCCTCCACTTGAGCCTGAGAAGCGAAGGAAAACACAGAGCAGTAGTGGCGACGAAGGCTCTGCTCATGCCTTCACTTGCTCTCTTTGTG
Organism: uncultured Sphaerochaeta sp.; assembly: GCF_963667405.1. Lineage (NCBI taxonomy): Bacteria > Pseudomonadati > Spirochaetota > Spirochaetia > Spirochaetales > Sphaerochaetaceae > Sphaerochaeta > uncultured Sphaerochaeta sp. Next base: position 2,878,566 of record NZ_OY763408.1, read on the forward strand.
CCCAGAACTCAAGCTTACAGCTATCTTCTGCTCGGCCTGGCACTGGCAACAGCCGGTGATGTGGTGCTGACCAAATCCAAGCAATACCGCTGGTTCCTTGCAGGCATGGGGCTGTTCGCTTTGTCCCACATAGCCTACAGCCTTCAGCTTCTCAACTCTTTTGTCGCCCCTCTTCCCACGCTCCTGGCATTTGTCATCCTCGCGGTGGTTGCCTTTGTACTCATCCGGACCCTTGGCAAGGGCAAGGGTTGGCTCAAATACCTGCTCTATGCCTTGAATCTCTCAGCCATGAGTGCCCTCTGCGTTGGCAGCGGCTCGCTGGTGTGCATGCTTGGAGCCTTGGCCTTCCTCTTCTCAGACGGTATGATTGCATTGGATTCCCTGGGAGTGAGGACAAGCAAGAAAATCAGTGAGATGTCCTTATATATCCTTGCCCAACTTTTGTTGGTGCTTGGTTTCACCACCCTATAGGAGATTGCCATGCAGGATAAGAAACAGCGCCCCTTGTTGCACAAGAAAAAGGAAGGGTTGGCTCCCGGAGCCTTGGTGTATGTAGGGGATACGATTGAGGAACAGACCAGCATTCGTACCCACCGTTACAGCAACGGGTACTATGGCCAGGAGGAAGGATTCAGCAAGGCGGAAGAGGGGACTCTGTGGGTGGAGATCACCGGCCTGAAGGATATCAGGGAAATCGTACGGATCGCCAAGGAGTTCTCCCTCTCCAACCTCAGCCTTGAGGATGTCTTTTCAACCGACCAACGCCTGAAGGTTGACCGATACGACTCCTATCTTTCGGCAACCCTCCGCATCCTGGACAGCAAAGAGGCCCCCGAACAGCAGCTCTCCCTCTTTTTGGGCAAGAATTGGGTCCTCTCCATCGCAGAGAACAAGAGCGATGTGTTCGAACCCTTGGTCCGTCAGCTTGCGACCAACCAATCAAAGCTGCAAGCGGGAAGCGCAGGCATGCTCTTCCACTCCCTGATGGACCGGGTGGTGGACCAATACCTGGTGAAAGCTGACGAGCTTGAGCTGAAAACCGAACATCTGGAAGAACAGGTCATTACCTCCCCCCAGTCAACCGATGCCCCCACCATTCACCAGCATAAGGCCGAGATCCTCCGCCTCAGGAGGATGACCAGCCCACTGAGAGAAATTCTCACCACCCTGCTCCGCTCGGAAAGCGAGTATCTGGACAAGAACACCCTTTTCCTGCTGAAGGACATCCAGGACCATGCACTGTGGCTGAGTGAGGAGTGCGACATGCTTCGCGAGACCGTCTCGGGCATCATGGAAGTCTATCTGTCCAGCTTGGATATGCGGATGAACTCCATCATGAAGGTACTGACCATCATCTCCACGATATTCATTCCCCTGACCTTCCTCACCGGTCTGTATGGGATGAATTTTGCCACCATGCCCTTCACCACTGCATGGTGGGGGTTCTATGCGATTGTCTTCTGTTGTATCCTCGTCGTTGCACTCATGGTCATCTATTTCAGGAGGAAGCAGTGGTGGTAGTCAATTCCCTTGCCGAGGTTGGCATCGATCATCTACTGGAGGCGTTCAACGACGCCTTCAGCGATTATGACGTTCCAATGCAGATGGACAAGACCCAGCTTATACGTCATATGCATACCAATGGATGCAGTCTGGACGATTCCGTCGGCCTCTTTGATGAGGAACGGCTGGTTGGATTTCTGCTGGTGGCACGACGCACCACAACCGCCTATGACGGGGGAACCGGAATACGGGTGGCATATCGGGGGCAGGGGCTTGCGCACCTGCTGATCGATGAAGCCATCAAGCACACCGCCAAACGCGGTTGCACATCCTTTGTCCTGGAAGTCCTCGACACCAATGAGCATGCAAAGAAACTCTATGAGAAGCACGGCTTTGCAACGATTCGGACATTGGCCTGCCATCGCAAGGAGCGCCCCACCCCATTGCGGGAGGGAACTCTGAAACTGGAGCAACAAAGTGAGCTTTGTCTTGGTCGGGGGGAGTGCCAGCCAAGCTGGCAGTACAGCGAGCCATCGCTCAAAGCAGGCTCCTATACAGGCTTTGCCATCGTTTGCAACAGAGAAACGGTTGGTACGCTCTGCTTGGACACCAAGAGGGGAATGATAGCCCAGATCTTCATAGAGCCCAACCAAAGAAGGAGAGGCTATGCAAAAGAGGCTCTTCTTGCGGCACAAGCTTTGTGTGAATCGGACCACCTCTCCTTCTACAACGTGGATACCGCTTGCCTGGATCTTCAGGGTTTTCTCGCAGCGGTCGGCTTTCACTGTGTCCTTACCCAAAGTGAGATGCATCGCTCCCTGACACCACAGGCCAGAGCATGAGCGACTATCTGATCCAGCCGCTCGCCGAAGGGCAACAGGAAGAAGCGCTCCAGCTCATGCGCCGTATCTTCGAACCAAGCCTTCACTCCATCTTTTTCCTGCACCCGGAGACCACGTTGGTGGTACGTTTCGAAGGCAAGCTGGTGGGAGGACTCAATCTTGATGTCTATCGGGTGAACACCCAGGTAACGATGGGGTACCTGGGTTGGCTGTACATCGATGAGCAGCACCGGGGAAAGGGCCTTGCAGGTCGTTTGATCGACGAGGCACTCATCTTCCTCCGTGACCTTGGCTGCACCGATGCAGCTGGGTGTGTGGAGGGAGACAATCCTGCTTCCTTCCGGCAATTGGAGCAACGCGGCTTTGCCATCCGCTCCCTCTCCTTCCAACTCAAGCGCTACCGGTTGGGAGTGGCCAAGGTCTGGTCCCACGCATCACGGTTCTTCGACATGGGGTATTTCTTCTGGCAATCAAGCCTGAAGGAGGAGCAAGCGACACCCTATCCCACCAACCTTTCGGCTTATGTGCGTACAGTCTTGGGAAACACGCTCGCCTTCTCATTGCTCGTCCTCGGGTGGAACATTCCGGCACTGCTCTCCCTGCCCTGGACACAGGGAAAAGCCGACAGTGAGCCGACGCTTCTACTCCTGATCCCCATGCTTGCTCTTTCAGTACGCACCCTCTCCATGCTTCTGGTGGCGCGAATCCACAAACTTCCTGTGGTCTATCGCGGTTGGGATACTGCCTATGTGGCCGCCTATCTGGCACCATTGTTGCTGGGAATCCCCTTTCCGAATCCCGGAAACCTCTACATCAGGGGAAGTGACTGGTCACCCAAGGAACAGGCAAAGCCCCTCTTTGCCATGGGCCTGGCCTCCACCGTCTCGCTTGCACTCCTCTCCCTCCTCGTTCCCCATCCCTATGTGGTGATGCTTCTTTTGCTTGATACCTTTTTCTCGAAATATCCCTTCTGCGGCTTCAATGCATCGCGCATCTAGAGAGGAAAGCGAACACTTGCCATCCTTCCCGCTCTCATCACCCTTGTCTGCTGTACACTTCTGTTGGTATACTGACTGCATTATGGATGACCCGTTACCTAGAAAGGGGTGCTCTGATGAACACCCAATGTTGTTGTTTGTGGCCGGGAGGTGTACATGCAGGTACAACTGACCTCCATCATCATTCTGTTGATCTTTTCTGCAATATTCAGCGCCACGGAAACCGCGTTCACGTCGCTCTCCTTCGTACAGCTCAAGATCCTGGAGAACCGAAAAAGCCGCGCAAGCAGGCTTGCCTACCGGCTCAGCCAAAGGCGTGAGGAGCTCATCACCACGGTCTTGGTCGGAAACAATGTGGTGAACATTTCCGTCTCGTCACTGGTCACCACCTTTGCCATTGAGTTCTTCTCCAGCCAAGCCATCGGATATGCCACCGGTATCCTTACCCTGGTCATCCTCATCTTTGGGGAGATCACCCCCAAGCAGCTGGCCCTGACCCACAACATGAAGATTGCCGTCTTCATGGCCTATCCCATGCGCTTTCTCACCACGATTCTCTTTCCGGTGATCTGGGCGCTGAGACACTTCTCAGCCCTCATCACCCGTCTCTTCTCCTCCCATGCCGACCCTACCATCACCACAGAAGGGGTGATGCACATGGTTGATGCGGCAGAGGATGTCGGCTTGGTGGACCAGTATGAGTCGGATCTCATGCAACGGGCAATCCACTTCAGTGAGACGCAGGTGAGAACCATCATGACCCACCGGACCAATGTGTTTTGCATCAGCGACGAGCTGACCATCCGCGATGCCTTTCCTTCCATCGTACGCTCGGGCTTCAGCCGCATCCCCATCTTCCACGGAACTCCGGAGAACATCATCGGCATTGTGCTGGTACGTGACATTCTCAGGGCCCAATTGGAAAAACGGATGGACAAGATGCTCTCCTCGATCTCGCGCGAACCGATGTTCGTCCCCGAACAGATGCACCTCGATGATGTCTTCTATCTCTTCAAGAAGGCAAAGCTGCAGCAGGCCATCGTCCTGGATGAGTATGGTGGCTTCAGCGGGGTGGTGACCATGGAGGATGTGGCCGAGCAACTCTTCGGCGAGCTCTATGACGAGCATGAGCGCCGCTTCCCCGACCGTATTGTGGAGCGGGAGCAGAAGCCCGGCACCTTCCTGGTCATGGCAGACACCCCCTTCCAGCAGATGGTTGACGAGTTGGACCTGATGGTGGATGAGCACAAGGGACGTACCTCCACGGTGGCTGCCTATGTGCTTGACCTCATCGGGGACATCCCCAGTGAAGGGGAAGTGGTGCAGTCTCCGCTGGGAACCTTCAGAATCATCTCCATGAAGGGGAACAGGATGGAAGCCGTGGAATTTTCCCCAACCATTGATGACGGAACCCTCTAGACAGGCTTTCTCGGCGTTGACTGATTAGGGTTGCAAAGGTATGATTGCTCCCATGAGCAAATACCCCTTCCATGAAATAGAAACCAAGTGGCAGGCCTACTGGGAAGAAAACCAGAGCTTCCGAGTGACCGAGGATGAGAACGTACCCGCTGACAAGCGCGCGTACGTATTGGATATGTTCCCCTATCCCTCCGGGGCGGGCTTGCATGTGGGTCACCCGGAAGGGTATACGGCCACCGACATCTACTGCCGGTTCCTCCGCATGAACGGCTACAACGTGCTGCACCCGATGGGTTTCGACTCCTTCGGGCTTCCTGCCGAGAACTATGCGATCAAGACAGGCACCCATCCCAGGGCAACCACCGAAAAGAATATCGAGAACTTCCGCAAGCAGATCAAGAGCCTGGGCTTCAGCTACGACTGGAGCCGGGAAGTCTCCACCCACAGCAGCGACTACTATCGCTGGACCCAGTGGATCTTCCTCCAGCTCTTCAAGAAAGGCCTTGCCTACGAGTCCCATACCCCGATCAACTGGTGCGACCAGTGCAAGACCGGTCTGGCCAACGAGGAAGTGAAGGATGGCAAATGCGAGCGCTGCGGAACCACCGTGGTGCGAAAGAACATCCGCCAGTGGGTGCTCAAGATCACCGAATACGCTGACACCCTGCTTTCCGACCTGGACGGTGTCGATTGGCCGGAGTCCGTGAAGAGCATGCAGAGAAACTGGATCGGCCGCAGCGAAGGCGCTTCCGTCCTCTTCCCCGTTGAGAATCTTGAGGAGCAGCTTGAGGTCTATACCACCCGTGCCGATACGCTCTTCGGTGCCACCTACATGGTGGTTGCCCCTGAGCATCCGCTGGTTGCAAAGCTGACCACCGAAAGCCAGAAAGAAGCTGTTGAGGCCTATCTTGAGGCAAGTGCCCGCAAGAGCGACCTTGAGCGCACCGACCTTGCCAAGGATAAGAGCGGCGTGTTCAGCGGCAGGTATGCGATCAACCCGGTGAACAACAAGAAGATTCCCATCTGGATTGCCGACTATGTGCTGATCAGCTACGGTACCGGTGCCATCATGGCAGTCCCTGCCCATGACACCCGTGACTGGGAGTTTGCCAAGAAGTTCAACCTGCCCATCATCGAAGTACTCAAGAGTGAGGTCGATGTCCAGCAGGAAGCCTGGACCGAGGATGGCATCCACGTTAACAGCTCCTTCCTTGATGGATTGAACAAGGATGATGCCATTGCTGCCATGCTTGCCTGGCTTGAGGAACAAAAGCTCGGCAAGAAAGCAATCAATTACAAGCTCAGGGACTGGATCTTCAGTCGCCAGCGCTACTGGGGCGAACCCATCCCCTTGGTGCACTGTCCCACCTGCGGAACGGTTGCCGTCCCTGAGGAAGAGCTTCCCCTGCTGCTTCCCGAAGTGACCAGCTACGAACCCAGCGGCACCGGCGAAAGCCCGCTTGCAAAAATTGACAGCTGGGTGAACACCACCTGCCCGGTTTGCGGCGGCAAAGCAAAGCGGGAGACCAATACCATGCCCCAGTGGGCAGGTTCCTGCTGGTACTATCTGCGCTACCTCGATCCGAACAACCCCAAGGAGTTCGTATCCAAGGAGAAGGAACAGTACTGGATGCCCGTCGACCTCTATGTAGGCGGTGCAGAACATGCGGTGCTCCATCTGTTGTATGCACGTTTCTGGCACAAGGTCTTGTTCGACCTTGGGGTGGTCTCCACCAGCGAGCCGTTCAAGCGCCTGGTCAACCAGGGCATGATCACCAGCTACGCATACCAGCGGAAGGACAAGAGCCTCGTTCCCACCGATATGGTCGAGGAGACTTCCACCGATGTGTTTGTCGAGAAAGCAACCGGCGAGCAGCTTGAGCGTGTCGTGGCAAAGATGTCCAAGAGCCTGAAGAACGTCATCAACCCCGATGAGATCATCACCGAATACGGGGCCGACTCGATGCGCATGTATGAGATGTTCATGGGTCCGTTGGAAGTGTCGAAGCCCTGGGCAACCACCGGCCTGATCGGTGTCTATCGTTTCCTCGACCGTGTCTGGAGACTCTATGACGAGCGGCCGATCACCGACGAGGCGCTGGGGGAAGAGTTGGAAAGAACCCTTCACAAGACCATCAAAAAGGTGACCTATGACACCAACACCCTCAACTTCAATACCGCCATCAGCCAGATGATGGTACTGGTGAACGAGCTGTACAAGATCGACAACTTCCCCAGGGAAGTTGCAGAAACCCTGGTCAAGCTGCTTTCCCCCTATGTCCCTCACCTTGCGGAGGAACTCTGGGAGCGCCTTGGCCATACCGGAAGTATGAAAACGGTAACCTGGCCAACCTATCAGGAAGAACTTACGGTCGACAATGAGATCGAGATGGTTTTCCAGATCAACGGCAAGGTCCGTGCAAAAACTACGGTTGCAAAGGGACTTTCCAAGGAAAAAGCCTTGGCCCTGGCCAAGGAAGATGAGAAGGTGAGAACCTGGTTGGAAGGGAAGACCATCGTCAAGGAGATTGTGGTCCCCGACAAGCTGGTGAACATCGTCATCCGCTGACAAGACCCATGAGGGAGGCTTTCGGGCCTCCCTTTCTTATTGTTCCAGTATGAAATGGATGCTGATGGTGCTCCTGAAAGCCCCTTGATTCTGACTCAGGGGCCGAAACAGCCGTGCGTACAACCGCCCCATCCTCACTTGCTCATGGAAAATACCGTGCACCTGATACTCAAAGGGAATCGAACGCTCAAGAAGTCTTCCCTGCTCATCCTCAAGCAGATAGGAAACAACCTGGTTTCCCAACGAGAGTGGAGTGTGGTCGAAGAACAGCCTGCCCAGCCCCCGGTGCTTTGCATGGAGGGTAAGGTCACAGATGGGCAGTCGGGTTTGGATTTGTTCATCCTGATCCGGGATGGGCTGGATTTCAAACACCACATCGGTGGGGGCTGTCTCCAGGATGATTGCAGGATGGAGCGGGTACAAACACAGGCAGAGAAAGAGTACACAAACCGCACCCGGGCGAACTGCACGGGCAGGAGAAGAAACAAAGCGTTGGAAAGAGCATAATCTAATGTTGGAATCCATATGCTATGGACAACAGTACTGTAGGGTACAAACCTATGTCAAGGGTGATTAATATCACCCTCTATTCTTTCGAAGTATCCGATAAAATATCTGATGAAATTCATAGGCAATACATAATCATTTCTTTGATATAATACGTATTAGAAACTACTAGCAAATCGTTTGTATCTTATGACACAACAACGCTTATCCAAGCACCTTTGCCAAGCCACCCTTGGAAGTTTCACGATACAGGGAAGGCAATGCCTGTCCCGTTTCCCGCATGACTTCGATGGCATTGTCAAACGAGACCTTGTGCCTTCCATCCCCAAGCAAGGCGTAGGTGCAGTGGTCAAGGGAGCGCATGGTGGCAAGGGCATTGCGTTCGATGCAGGGAATCTGCACCAGACCTCGCATCGGATCGCATGTCAGGCCAAGATGGTGCTCAAGCCCCATTTCCGCCGCATATTCGATCTGATGGATCGTCCCCCCAAGCAAGTGGGTGGCAGCAGCTCCGGCCATGGCACACGCCACACCGATCTCCCCTTGGCACCCTACCTCAGCACCGCTGATGGAACCATTGGTCTTCACCACATTGCCGATGATGCCGGCTGTCAGAAGAGAACGAAGAATCTTGATCCTGGGGAACTTGTACTGCCTTGCGAGGTAGTACAGCACTCCGGGGAGCACCCCGCAGCTGCCGCACGTTGGTGCGGTGACGATTCTCCCGCCTCCTGCGTTCTCCTCGCTGACGGCCAATGCATAGCTGAGCGCCAGCGCAGTGTTGCCCAAAGGCCCATTGAAGTCACTCGCCTTGGAGTTGTACTGGCTTGCCTTGCGGGCAAGCTTCAAGCCCCCGGGAAGCACTCCCTCGGCGTTGAGCCCATTCTCAACCGCCTCGCTCATCACTGTCCAGACCTCATCCATATAGGAGAGGATCTGAGCATCCTCAAACTGCAGGGCAAATTCCCACAGCTGGAGACCTTCCTCAGTGCAATACTCAAGTATCTGACGCATCCTGGAGTACTCTTTCGGGTAGACTTCCAGAGTCTGTGATGCTTGCTCTCCCTCCAGGACAATCTTGCCTCCGCCTACGCTGTAGTAGGTCTGTTCAGCCTGGATTTCACCCTCTGCATCAAAGGACCTGATCGTCAGTGCATTGGGATGGAAGGGTTTTTCCACCTCGGGATACCAGACTATCTCAACATCCTTTTGCTTGGAAGAGAAGACCTCCCGCAAGGCCTTGTCGGTAAGGTGACCCTTCCCGGTGGCCGCAAGACTTCCAAATAAATCCGCCTCATAGCGATCTGCCTGAGCGAAGGTAAAGAGAAAGTGGGTAGCCGCAGCACGCGGCCCCATGGTATGGCTGCTGGAAGGACCGTACCCGATCCTGTAGAGTTCTCGAAGGGATTCCATAGCTTTGACTGTATAGGTTTCCCAACAAAATGTGAAGCTGGCATTACCAGAAGGGGGCCTTCGCAAGACTGCTCATATACCGCCGCTGAACCAAATCCGAGTAGAGGGTGAGGCAGAGTGAGCGTTCACGATTCCACCACCGCTGAATCCCCCCTTCCACCTGAAGTTCCACCGTCTCACCCCACTGGCTCCAAAACGCTTGTTGTACCCGTCGCTCAGGAACCCAATACCCTTCGGGCAGGTCACACAACGTGACATCCAGCATTGCAAGAGGCAAAACCGTGCCTTCAGACAGTTCCCCGTTGAGCAAGGACACCATGAGCGCATTGCCGTCAACCAAGGAGGCATCACCGGCAAGGGAGGCAAGCAGCGAACCCTGCAGATTCTCAACCGCCTCATGGTTCTGCTCATAGGAGTTAAGCAACAAGTCGGCAAGACTTCCCTGTTCCTCAGCCAATGCGATGATGCTGTTTCCGCCTGGATGACAAAACCCTCCGACAGGGTGCAAGGAGGAGAGCGGATAGGCGGCAATAACGGTCATCTTTCCCCTGGGTACTGATAGCTTCACCCGCTTTGTCCCCGGCAACAGGTGATAGCTCTCAAGATTTCCCTTGCCGTCGGTATACACCAAGGTATACCACAATGGGCGGTGGCTCGCCTCATGCCAAGGGTGTTGTTCCTCAAGAACGACCTCGATGGTCCGCTCGGTAAGCATATGTGTCTCACACCCTGCAAGCAGGCAAAGCATGAGACAGGCAATGAAGACTCTCACACCCTAGAAGGGCGCTGGATTTCCCTCTTGCTTCACGTGTCTGTGGTAGTCAGCTCTCCACTGCTTGAGCAGTGACCGCACGTCTTCGCTTCGGTAGTCCTGATAGGTCCAAGGCAGACAGGAGAAAGCACCTGCTTGGTAGATCAGCGTTACTTCTGCATGAATACCGGAATGAAGCGGAATGCGATGTGCACGAGCCTTGGTGGTAGCCAGGATAAGGGATGAGAGGCCAAGCAGTCCGGGATCGAGGTTGCAGGTCCGTCTTCCTTCCCTCTCCCGGCTTGCTTCAAGGGCATTGGTCCATTTCTTGATATCGGCAAGGGAGGAAGGGTCTACCAAGCGTTCAAAACAGAGATAGAGACGCCAAGGCTTGGTCCCCATCTCCTTGTCGTAGTAGTCGGTGAATTCGAACCTCTGCGGTTCACTCATCGCCTTGATCGGCCCAAACCTGCCGACCAACTCCCCGGTAAGGGAAGGGAGGAGGGAGAGATCGGTAATGAGCAAGCCCATCACCAGCAGGCTTGGGGTAAACGAGCGCTTAGTGCCCATCCTAGTGGTTGGCGGTAAAGGTCCCCAAGACCCTGATCGAATGGCAAAGCCCCTTCAACTCATCCAAGGCCGTCTCGAATGCACCGGCATCCCCCAGTTCGGTCTCCACAAAGAACGAGTACTCCCACGGCTTTCCCGGTATGGGTCGGCTCTCAAGCTTCTTCATGTTCAGCCCGTGCTTGGTGAGAACAAGAAGTGCCTCGAAGAGGGAACCGGGCCTGTCGGGTACGGTGAAGTTCAGCGAAGCCCGGTTTACCGCGACGCTGGAGCGGTAGATGGCCGACCGTTCTTCTCGGCAGATGATGTAGAAGCGGGTATAGTTTCGGCTGTTGCTCTCAATGCCTTCCTGGAGGATCTCCATGCCATGCACCTTCGCAGCGGGAGTACCGGCGATCGCAGCCTTGGTCGGATCGCCGACCTGCTTGATGTGGCCTACCGCTCCTGCGGTGTCAAAGAAGGGGATTGCCTGGGCATGGGACATCTCGTTCTGCAGGAATTGGGTGCATTGTGCCAAGCCCTGTGGATGCGAGTAGATCTCGCGAATATCTTCCTTCTTGGCTCCGGGAAGCGCAATGAGGTTGTGAATGATCCTGATCTGCTGCTCCCCCACCACCTGGATGGAAGGATGCCGGTCGAGCAAATCAAGGTTCTCATAGAGCGTACCCCCAAGGGTGTTCTCAACAGGGATCATGCCGTAGGCAGCCTTGCCTTGCATCACGGCATCAAAGACGGAAGCGAAGGAGGGACAGGGAAGAACCTGGGTCGATTCATCAAAGGCCCTGCGGATGGCAAGCTCACTATAGGCACCCCGTTCCCCCTGGAAGGCAACGATGAGATCGGATGATGCGGAAACGGCAACCTTGGCATCAGGAAGGGAGGAAGCCTGCAGACGGGGAATCCGTTCAAGCGACTTTCCCACCACAGCACTGAGGGCCTGCAGGTCACGCATGAGCTTCTCAAACTGGGATGGATAGAGGGACTGGGGACCATCACTGAAGGCCTTCTCCGGGTTGTTGTGGACTTCCACAATGAGGCCCGAAGCTCCGCTTGCGATCAGGGCAAGACTCATGGGACTGACCATATCACGCATACCGGTGGCATGGCTGGGATCGCCGATGACCGGAAGATGGGTCATCTTCTGCACCACCGGGATGGCAGAGACGTCAAGGGTGTTGCGGGTCGCACGCTCATAGGTGCGGATGCCTCGTTCACACAGCACAATCTGGTCGGTCCCGCTGGCCATCAGGTATTCGGCTGCCATCAGCCACTCCTCGATGGTCGCACACAAACCGCGCTTGAGCAGGACCGGCATACCGGTCTTTCCCACCGCTTTCAGCAGCTCGAAATTCTGCATGTTCCTTGCCCCAATCTGGAACATGTCGATGTATTTGGTCATCATCGGGGCGTCAGAAGGGTTCACGATCTCGGTGGTTACCGGCATGCCATATGCCTCTCCGGCCTCCTTGAGATACTTCAGGCCTTCCTCTCCCAAGCCTTGGAACGCATAGGGGCTGGTCCGGGGCTTGAACGCACCCCCTCGCAGGATTACCGCCCCTGCCTCACGCACTGATGCAGCAATGGTCATGATCTGCTCACGTGACTCGACGGCACAAGGACCAGCCATGATGGCAATCCTGTTTCCCCCGATTTTCACGTTGCCCACCGTAACGATGGTATCCTCTTTCTTCAGCTCTCGGGAAGCAAGCTTGTAAGGCTTGCTGATGGGAACCACACTGGCTACCCCCTCAAGCATCTGTACCTCGCGAATATCGATGGTACTCTGTCCAACCGCCCCGAAAATGGTCTCTTCCTGACCAATGATCTCCTTGACGGTATACCCCTTCTCAACCAAGAAGGAACGGATAGCCTCTTTGTGCTTTTCGCTGATCTGCTGTTTCAGTACGATTATCATGAAAATACGCTAGAGTGTAACAAAAAAAAGGTCAAGGGAGCGTTGCATCTTTCCATCCGGTGTGGTACCAAAAGGCATGAATGCTGAGTACTGGGATACACTCTTTGCGAATTTCCGGCATGCCATCGAGCAGGAAGGAGGGGTCCTTCCCTCCGTCTCGATCATCGCTGAACAGGAAAATGACCCCTATCGGGTGCTGATAGCCACCATCATCTCCCTGAGGACAAAGGATGAAGTCACCCTTGCAGCAAGCAAGCGTCTCTTCGCGCTTGCAAAGGATCCCCAGTCGATGCTCGCCCTATCGGTCACCCAGGTGGAAGAGGCAATCTATCCTGCAGGCTTTTACAAAACAAAAGCAAAGACCATCCAGGCAATCTCCCTTCAGCTGCTTGAGCGTTTTGGCGGGAAAGTCCCCGCTGCACAGGAAGAGCTGCTCTCACTGCCCGGAGTGGGAATCAAGACAGCGAACCTCACCCTCAACCTTGGCTTCCAGATCGAGGCCATCTGTGTGGACTGCCATGTCCACCAGATAGCAAACCGTCTGGGCTGGGTGGCAACAAAAACGCCTGAGCAAACCGAAGAGGCGTTGGCCTCTGTCATGCCCAGGCGATTCTGGATACCCCTGAATGAGCTTTTGGTCCGCTACGGCCAGCTCATCTGCACCCCGGTCAGTCCCTTCTGCAGCAAGTGCCCGGAAGAGAAAGCCTGTCCCAAGATTGGGGTGACACGCTCGCGCTAGAAAACCTCGCGCACAATCCTGGATACCGATTCAGCCTTCCCCAAAGTGTAGAAATGCACCCCGGGGACCCCATGCTCGAGCAAATCCTTTGCCTGCTTGGTACACCAGTACACCCCGATCTCCCTGATTTCGGAGAGTTTCTGCGCCTTGTTCAACAATTGAACAAGCTCGGAGGGGAAGTCGACATGGAAGGTCTGGGGAATGGTTGCAAGATCACGCTTGCTGCCGATCGGCTTGAGCCCGGGAATGATCGGAACGGTGATGCCTACCTTGCGGCAATCATCGACAAAGCGGTAGAAAACCGCATTGTCGAAGAACATCTGCGTCACGATGTACTGGGCACCGCACTCCACCTTGTACTTGAGCATCTGGATGTCCTGCTGGAGATTTGGAGCTTCCGCATGCTTCTCCGGATATCCAGCTACACCGGTACAGAAATGGGTCTTTCTCCCATCCTGCAGGGTACTGTCCAGATACTTTCCCTCATTCAGGTTTGCAATCTGCTTCACCAGGTCGGATGAGTTGGCATACCCACCCTTCACCGGGACGAATCGCTTCTCCCCGTTGGGGGGATCGCCTCTCAGGGCGAGGATGTTCTCAATGCCGAGAAAGTTGAGCTCAACCAGCGCATCCTCAAGCTGGTCGGCATCCATGCCGCCGCAGATGAGATGGGCAACAACCGGGATGTTGAAGGTGTACTGGATCAGGGCCGAGAGGGCAATGGTTCCAGGGCGCTTTCGCACCGTACGTCGCTCCAAGAGCCCGTCTTCGCGCTCAAGATAGACCACCTCCTGCTGGTGGTTGGTCACATTGATGTAAGCCGGCTCGAACTGGGCAAGCTCCCGTACGCTGCCGAGCAGGGACTGGGCGTCACTGCCTTTCAGCGGAGGAACCAATTCAAACGTGAACAGCGGTTTTTTTGCCTCGTTGAGGATGTCGATTACTTGCATGGCCTCAGTATCCCATACCACTGAGCAATGTGGCAAGCGCCTCACGCGAAAGGCCCTTCCTTTCAGCATAGAGGTCCAGTTGCTCCTCACTCACACCCTTGAGGGCAAAATAGCGAAGATCATCACCACCGATGAGCATCCCGCAGACCGAAGAGGGAGGATCCATGGCATAACTTTCGGTCAGGCGCACCCCGATTCTCTCAGTGGCGCCAAGGGCAGCAAACAACACACCCTTCTCGCTGTGGTCGTTCCAGCTTGGGTAGCCCGGAGCAGGACGGAGATACATCGCATGATCGTGCGCCCATGTGGACCGTATCAAACGCTCGGCTTCTTCTGCAAGCGCTTCAGCAAGCCGGTCTGCAAGCAACTTCAGGCTGAGGACTTCCATGCCATCCCGCTCCACGTCACGTGTTTCCAGGAATGCAGGGAGCGTCAGGGCGGATGTGGTGACAAACAGACCGACCGTATCCTCCTTGGCAATGCAATCGGCAAGGCAGAGCCCGTTCTCCTCATTGCGCAGGAAGTGGAAGCGATGATCACCCACTGTCACCGCCATGCGGTCGCTTGAAGCGGGGAAGAGCCCGTAGACCACCTTGCACCCCTCTTCAAACATCATCCTGACTTCGTCTCCGGCAAGCAGGATTTTTGCTTCACCGACAAGACGTCTCCCCTCATCGCTGTCAAAGGGGACCTTCCACGCAGCGCAGTACATCTTCCAGTTGATGTGCCCGATCAGGGAGGGGAGGAAAAATGAGGAGGCCGTATACACGCCGTAGGAGCCGGCTTTGGACCCTCGTTCCTTCTGCTTGCCCAGAGAAAGTGCATGCAGGTACGAACCTGATGTTTTCGCATCCCCTTTCTTTTCCGAGTGCTGCAGGCGCAGGCTTTCATAGAGAGCGCGCTGCCCTGCAAGGAAGGATGCACGTTGCTTGCCCATGACCTCATTGGCGGCAAGCACCATGGAAGAGGCGTCCTTGGTCTGGATGACTGCTTCCGAGTAGAGCGGGCTGAGTTTCACCGCAGTATGGAGTGAGCTGGTGGTCGCTCCCCCAACAAAAATGGGTATGGTTGACTGATGCTCCTCAAAGAGCCTGATGACCGTCTCCATCTCCTTCAGCGAGGGGGTGATCAGGCCGCTGAGACCAACCAGATCTGCGTTGTGTGCACGTGCAGCCTCCAGAATTGCTTCTGGCTGCACCATGACACCAAGGTCGATGACCTCGTAGTTGTTGCATCGGAGCAAGAGATTGACGATGTTCTTCCCAATGTCGTGCACATCGCCCTTGACGGTTGCCATCACTGCAACCTTTTTCGCCTGACTCCCCGAGGCGGTCTGCTGTGCCAACCATGCAGTGATGCGAGGCTGGAGGAGATCGACGGCCATCTTCATCGTTCGGGCGCTTCGGACTACCTGGGGAAGGAAGAGCTTGCCCTCACCGAACAGTCGGCCTACCTCCTTCATCCCATCCATCAGAGGACCTTCAACCAAGAGAAGGGGATCTTCCTCTTTCAAAAGCTCAAGATCCTCCTGCAGGAAGGTATGCTCCCCACCCAAGACGGCATCATAGAGGTTCTTCTTCGGGTCATCGGTGCTCCGTACCACTTTCTTTGCAGATTTCTCTTCCTTCTGCATTCCCATTGCCAGGGCAATGAGGTTTGCCCGGACCTGGTTGAGGTCATCCGTGTCGGCGAGCAAGGCATGTTCAATAGTTGAACGCACCTGGGGATCCAAGCCATGCACTTCAAGCAGGGAGGACGGATTGATGATGGCCATATCCAGGGAAGCAAGATTGAGAAATGCAGCATGCATGGCAGTGCGCAGCTCATCGTTGCCACGGAAGGAGAAGGAGAGGTTGCTCACCCCCCCGCTGGTACTGCAGCGCGGATACAGCCTTTTCAGCTCGCGGGTGGCAAGGATGAAGTCGCGCGCATAGGTATCGTGCTCCTCAATGCCTGTGGCTATGGCAAGCACGTTTGCATCGAAGATGATGTCCTCTTCCCTGATGCCCTCTCCCACCAGAAGCTCATGACTCCGCTTTGCGATGGCAATCTTGCGCTCATAGGTGGCCGCCTGACCTTCCTCATCAAAGAGCATCACCACCATGGCATGCCCATGGCTTGCTATCTGCCTAGCATGCGAGAGGAAGGGCGCTTCCCCCTCCTTCAGGCTGATGGAATTGACGATTCCCCTGCCCTGGACCTCACCCATGGCAATCTCGATGACCGACCAGTCGGAGGAGTCGAGCATGATGGCTGCCTTGCTTACCGAAGGATCGCTGGCAATGTAGCGCAGGAAGGTACGCATGCTTCTTTGTGCATCAAGCATCGAGGCATCCATGCAGACATCCAGCACTTGGGCACCTTCGTTCACCTGTTCCCGTGCGATGGCCAGGGCCTCCTCCCACTTCTCTTCCTTGATCAGGCGGGCGAATTTTCTCGAGCCGGCAACATTGGTACGCTCCCCGACCACCAGCAACTTTCCTGCCATCCTCTGCACCGTTTCCAAGCCGCAAAGCTGCAGGACCGGTTCCTTGGCGGGAAGGGGTCTGCCCTTGCCCTGCATACAGGCTTGCTTGAGCGCCTTGATGTGTTCGGCGGTGGTGCCGCAGCAACCGCCTACGATATTCAGCCTTCCCGCTTTCAGAAGCCCAAGCAACTGATCGGCCATCTGCGAGGGAGAGAGGACGTACCGGCCCTCCTTGTCGGGAAAGCCTGCATTGGGATGAGCGCTCACGTAAAACGGGCAGATCGTGGAGAGCTCTTCGATCAGGGGAAGCATCTCCTGCGGTCCGGTGGAACAGTTCAGCCCAAGGCTGAACAGGGGATAGGCACTGAGACTGGTCACAAAGGCGGAGAGGGTCTGTCCGCTGAGCGTTCTTCCGCTCTGGTCGCTGAAGGTCACGCTGACCATGAGGGGGACCTTGCGGTTCTGCGCTTCCATCTCCTCAACACAAGCCTGGATGGCACTCTTGGCCACCAGGGTGTCAAAGACGGTCTCGATGAGCAAAAGATCCACGCCCCCCTCAAGCAGGGCTTTCACCTGTTGGCGGTACATCGCCAGAAAGGCAGGATAGTCACTCTGGCGATAGGCAGGATCCTCAACCTTGGGGGAGAAGGCAAGGGATCGGTTCGTCGGGCCGATGCTCCCGGCAACAAAGGCGTAGCCATCAGTACTGGATTCATGGTCTGCTGCGGCCTCGCGGGCAATTTCGCAGGCAGCTTGGATGATTGTCTCCACCTCATCGGAGAGACCGTACTCGGCAAGGTTGAAGGCATTGGCGCAAAAGGTGTTGGTCTCAATGATATCGGCACCGCTGTTCAGGTATTCACGATGGATCTGGTAGATCACATCACCGCGGGTGAGATTGAGCACCTCATTGCATCCAAGAGCTGCTTCGTCTTCAAAGGTGTAATCGTCAGCCGCAAGCTCCTGGCTTTGGATCATGGTTCCCATTGCCCCGTCGAGCAGGACAATGCGCTGGGCGAGCAGCTGCTCAAGGTACTGTGTTCTGTTCATCGTGGGTGCAAACCTCCAGCCGGCCACCGATGGCCAATGTATCTTCAAAGACAACCAGGACGGAAAGGATCCCCTCCTGGGATGAGAGCTCTGTACAGACGCGCGCAGCATCACTTTTTGTCTGTACCTGATTGCAACCTGCGGTAGCCCAGGCGTCGGCAAACGCTGCATCCGTTGCCGCCACCAGCACGGCATCGGCTCTGCCGAAGCTGTGCGAATGGCCGATCCTCGCTGAGGAAGTACATACTCCCAGGGGACACTCAGAGGGGGGTACCACTACCGAAAGCTTTCCTGAAAACGCACTTGTAGGTGCAAATAGCCTTATCGGGATGGGTTTGAGGACATCAAGATAGAGATCCCCACCATTCTCCACAACAATCTCTTCGAGTGAGAACTTCTGTTTCAATGTCTTTCCCACCACTTGGGCAATCGCTCCGGCAACGGCGGCCATGGGCCCGGTGCCGGCACGCAGGGAAGCACGATGCATGACATTGGCCAGATCACTTGGATACTCATGCCTTGCAAGCGGCACCAAGCTGGTCAGAAAGCGGGGATCAGGGTGACCAAGCAGTTCAAGGCGCAATTTGCGTACCAGATCTGTCGCTGTTCTTGCCAGTTTGCCCTGGTCAACCGATCCGGTCCATCCGATCCACAGGTCACTCTCCTGTATGGAAAGGGAGATGCTCGTGAAGCGACCTGCGCCCATATGCTGTCGGTAGGTTCGCTTCTCGTACATCCTCAGGCCTCCCGCTCGTGCGAGACCTCAAACAGGCGAAGGGGACAGGCTTGGGTACAAAGGCCGCAGACTACGCACAGCGAGACATCAAAGACAAGTCTTGCCGTACTGTCCATCGAGAGAGCCCTGGGAGCACATACCGCAGTACAGGCTCCGCAGTGGATGCATGCTTCCTGCCTGAAGAGCAACTCCTTGACCATCTCGGAGACAAGGACTCCCACCTCGGAGAGGTAGCGTACGCTCCGGTCAAGATTCTCGTCGGTTCCCACCAACTCAACAATGAGTTTGCCGCCTCTTCCACTGGCCACATCTGCATTGAGAATGTTGATGTCCACATCATAGGTACGGGCTAGCTTGCTGACGATCGGCTGCTCCACCAGGGAGGGGGAGAAACGAAGTGCATATCGGCGTCTCATTGTGCACCTCCTTCGCGGTGAACCAGGGGTTTGACAAAGCTGTCCTTGGGGAACATGGACACCGGTTCGGTCAGGAAGAATTGCCTGTTCCTGATCCTATCGGCAAGGATATCCGCAATCTCACGTGCCTTTGCCAAGGATGAGAGCGGAGCCGTCTTGATTTGCTTTCCGTCGGCAAGGGTGACAGACCCGCTGGCAAGCTGTGCGTAGGTGACTGTTCCCACGGAGGGATGGTTCTCCTGGCCGTAATCAAGGATGGTGGTCTCAATCTGGTCGTTGCTGATGGCAAGGCTTTGGGCCATCCGTTCATCCAGGACGGGAATGGGAATGCCGATGCCTACAAACATCGAGACACCGTATTTCTCATAGTAGGCGGAACGAATGAACTCTGTGGACATCTGGCGTGCATCGCCAAGGACCGCCAAGGTGGCACCAGGAAGCTTGGGTATTCCCATGCTGTTGCGCTCGCGACGGGTGTTGAACTGGGTTCCGTTCCACACGACGAACCCCTCCCCGCCACCGAGGAAGATCCTCGTTCCCAAACCGATGGTCCGTAGGAAGGGATCATTGAGCAGGGGACTCAGCTCTCCGCTGGTTGAATAGGTGATGTTGCCCATGCGAGGCAGAAGGCTGCCCATATAGGTGTATTTGATGCGGTTTGTGCTGTTGGTTGCCGCGGCATAGTTCTGATAGGCGTTGCGGGGATTGAAGAGATAGAACTCGTTGACCGTATCCTTGTTGATCCACGTGTCGATTTCCTTGGTCGGATAACAATCGGTCCCCTTTCCCCGGGCATGAAGACGGACATCCTTGCCTGCGATGAGGTCCTCGATGACATTCGCCCCCCCATAGGTGGGATCGAATTTCGATTCGGCCGTCGCTCCGATGTAGGTGTCCACCGCAGCCAGACCCTCGTAGGCATTCACCCCGTTGAGGCTGATCTCCTCCATCCTGATGCCCGGTGACCAGTGCCCGAAGTTGATGATGGCACCGGAAGAGCACATGGGCCCGAAGGTGGCGGTGGTGACAATGTCCACTTCCTCACTGAGGGTGGAAATCGGCGTTTCCTTGGCCATTCTTGAGAAGGCCTCGGCGCTTACCACCACGACGCTTCCGGCCTTGATTTTCTCGTTGATCTGGGCAATCGTCTTTGCCATGGATGCTCCTATTCGTTGTACTCGACCCCCTCAAGGGTCAAGACTGGGATCAGATGATAGGCAGGGACCTCATACGGATGAGCGTCGAGCAGAGCTTGTACAGCCAATGCGGCGTTCTCTTCGTCGACCACCAATTCTACCCGCCACTCCTCTTCTTGTGCAAGCATGCCTTCCGCCCCCAAGAATGGAGAACTGCCGGAAAGTGGCATGAATTGCCCCATGCCTTTGGTCTGGAAGCAACAATTGGCATACTTGCCCATCGTTCCTGCCCCTGTGGAGAAGACAGCCTCTTTCACTGACTCAAGATGGGACTGGGGTACATAGAAGACCAACACATACATCTTTTCTCTCCTCCTGATTGCCCGTATGATAGGCTATGGTAAAACTAATGGTATTCCTGGGCAACCCCGGAAGGGAGTATGCCAGAACCCGGCACAACGTTGCCTGGATGGTCTGTGACCATCTCCATCCAAACCTCTCCTGGTCTGTGAAATTCCACGCACAGCTGGCAAGCGAGGCAACTGTCCGCCTGCTCAAACCCCAGACCTATATGAATGAGAGCGGAAAATCCGTCCGTGCCGCCTTGGATTTCTACAATCTGGAACCCACCGAGATTCTGGTTATCCATGATGACCTTGAACTGCCGTACGGTACGCTCAGGCTGCAGGCAGGGGGAGGACTGCAGGGGCACAATGGATTGAAGTCGATCAAGCAGCACGCCGGCAGCGACCAGTTTCTCCGTCTGAGAATAGGAATCGGGAGACCAAAACACGGGTCGGTAGCATCCTATGTGCTTGAGCGGTTTACCGCCGAGGAAGAAGTCTCCCTTCCTTTGGTGCTCGACCTTGCCTCAACAATGCTCCTTGGCGATTTTTCAACTCTTCCAGTTACAAATACATTAGTCTAACAGCCTCACATTCCCAAGAAAGGGGTTACATCCAAGGCCGCTCATGGTATACTGAGCCTACCGTTCAGGGATAGAACCCCCTCAGGGAGGCGTGACTTGATTACACGTGATTTTCGCATTTCAGTTCGTACCAGGACTGAAATGGATTTTTTTCCAGCGTTGTTTGCTTCGGATTCCGATCTGGGTACACTGCACAAGCAGGCTACTGAACTTGCCCACATCTACAACTCCAAGGTCAAGGCAAAAGGGGGCAACGATTGGGTGTCATCGGGAAAGCTGCATGCCACTGCCGTCCTGCACCAACTCTACCAAAGCGTACTCTCCCGTTACCTCTCCGACAACGAGCCTGATTTCTTCACACGCCTCACAGCCTTGATCAACAAGAACCATGCGGCCCAAGAGGTTCTGGCATTCTATATGAAAGAGTTCCCCTCTCCCTTGCTGATCGAGCAATCATTGCCTCTGGAATTCTTTTATGAAGAGTCCCTGCGTGGCTACTTCATCCATCAGGTCATGATGGAAAATCCTGCTCTCACCAAAGCGGCAAAACCTTTCATCGCTCCCGAAGGGCTCTCCTTCCCCAAAGCAGCCCAAGCAATGACCGCCCTGATGGGGGGAGCATCTGCAGGAGTGCGAGCCAGCGACGAGGATATCTTCTCCTTCCTCACCCGCCCGGCCAAGCTCTATCCGGAATCCTTGCTGGACCAGATCTCCTATATCCTGGAGGCTTGGGCGGATTTGATCCCCCAGGACCTGAAGACACTCCTGCTCAGGGCTGTCGACTTTGTCCAGGAAGAGGACAAGCCTCATTTCCCCTCAGTCGGGGGATCTGCCCCTGAGATGGTGGTTCCTGACTACAGCATTTTCGACCAAGAGTATGAGGCCTTCACCGCCGACAGGAATTGGATGCCCAATGTCATCATGATGGCGAAATCGACCTTGGTGTGGCTTGACCAGCTGACCAAGGAGTACGGCTATCCGATCGATACCTTGGACAAGGTACCCGACAAGGAGCTTGAGACCCTTGCAGAGCGCGGATTCACCGCCTTGTGGCTGATCGGGCTTTGGGAACGCAGCAGTGCAAGCAAGAAGATCAAGAACCTGTGCGGCAATCCCGATGCCGAGGCATCGGCCTACTCGCTGAAAAACTATGAGATAGCCCAGGCAATAGGTGGCTGGGCGGCATTGGACAACCTGCGCCAACGTTGCGCCCGCTGCGGCATCCGACTTGCCAGCGACATGGTTCCCAACCACTGCGGAATCGACGGAGACTGGGTCTTTGACCACAGCGAATATTTCGTCCAGCAAAGTTTCCCCCCCTTCCCCTCCTATACGTATGATGGGCCGAATCTCTCTCCCAATCCTGACATCGAGATCAAGCTCGAAGACCACTACTATGACCGAAGCGATGCGGCGGTCACCTTCCGTCGCAGGGATCTGAGGAACGGGAACACCTCCTATATTTTCCATGGCAACGATGGTACTTCGATGCCCTGGAACGATACTGCGCAGCTGGATTTCCTCAACCCAGCCACACGGGAGGCTGTCTATCAGCAGATCAAGCATGTTGCTTCCAACTTTCCCATCATCCGTTTCGATGCTGCAATGACCTTGGCAAAGAAGCATATCCAGCGGCTCTGGTATCCCAAGCCGGGACATGGCGGAGATATTGCCGGACGCGCCCAATACGGGATGGATGAGCTCGAATTCAACCAAAGGATCCCCCAGGAGTTCTGGAGAGAGGTGGTCGACAGGATCAATGAGGAACTTCCCGACACCCTGCTGCTTGCCGAAGCTTTCTGGATGATGGAAGGCTACTTTGTCCGGACATTGGGTATGCACCGTGTCTACAACAGTGCCTTCATGAACATGCTCAAGAACCAGGAAAACCAGAAGTACCGCGAGACAATCAAAAACACCATCGGTTTCGAGCCTGAGATTCTCAAGCGCTTCGTGAACTTCATGAACAACCCTGACGAGGATACAGCCATCGCCCAGTTTGGTGACGGGGACAAGTATTTCGGCATCTGCACCCTCCTGGCCACCATGCCCGGCCTTCCGATGTTCGGCCATGGACAGATCGAAGGGTATCGCGAGAAGTACGGCATGGAGTATCGAAGGGCCTATTGGGATGAGAAACCCAACCAAGGTCTTGTCGACCAGCACTACAAGAGAATTTTCCCGCTCCTGAAAAAGCGCTACCTGTTCAGCGGTGTCGATTTTTTCCAGCTCTTCGACCTCTATCGGGACGGTACAGTGCAGCAGTCTGCCTTCTGCTATGTAAACGGTACCGAAACAGAACGCGTCCTCATCCTGTACAACAACCAGTATGAGGAAGTCAGCGGGTGGATCAAGACGTCTTCGCCCAAGCTGCAGAAGAATGGGGATGAGAAGCGAACTGCAACCACCAGCCTTGCCGAAGCACTGGGTTTGACCCTGGGGGGAAGACGCTATGTGATCTACGACTCCTTCTCTGAAGGCCTGACCTACATGAAACCTTCCATCAGGGTTTTTGACGAGGGATTCAACCTGCATCTGAATGGGTTTGAGACCAAGGTGTACCTCAATATCCGTGAGGTCGAGGATGTCGACGGAACCTATTTGGCCTTGTATGAGCAGATGGGTGAAGAGGGTGTTGCAAACTTCGAGCAGGAGATTCTTGCCCTGCGGCTCAAGCCGGTGTACAAGGCGATGGAGAGCTTCCACTCCGAACAGTTCTTCAAGCAGATCCGCCAGATTCTCACCGGGGAAGCGACCAGCAGAACCGAACGCAAGCTCATCCTCACCCTTGCAGAAGCCTATACCCATCTTGGGGCAGTGGTGGAGAATCTCCATCCGGCAGCCCAAAAATCCCTACCGGCTTTGCCGAGAGAAGTCAATCCCGCCCTCATGCTCAATGAGGTGAAACGATGGAGCACGCTCTTCAGTTCACCGAAGACGCGATTCTTCCTACACGGCTCAGCCATCATGGATGAGCTTGAGGCGGTGGTGGCTGCTTCCTTCTTCCTCAAACCCTTCCTGGGAGAGGCTTGTACGATTGAGCAAGCCATGAGAGTCAGTGACAAGTTGCTGCTCTCCCGCTTCTTCAGCAAGGAACTGTGCGAAGTGGGCTTTGTAAACGACCTATCCAGAAAGGCTTGCCACAGTGCTGCCATCCTCGCAAGCGCCGCCCATCAGGTGGAGGACTCCCTGGAGGACCCCAAGAAGATACTTGCCATCCTTCTGGAGGACAAGAGCCTTCGCTTGTATGCCCAGGTGAACGAGTACCAGGGCACCACCTGGTACACGAAGGAGGCAATGCAGGAGATCATCTATCTCTCAGCGCTTTCGCTTGGGGTGATCAAGGGAATGACCAACGTGGATCACTACGTGAACGTCCTGCTTGAGGCTGAGCTGGATGCCGGCTATAAGCTTGACCGTCTCCTGAGCTAAGGATAGATGTTTGATTGACTTGCCTGTGCTGATAAGATACTCTTGGAAACTATGAAGACGTGGATAAGTTATCTGGCTGCAACTGCCCTCGGCCTCGCTGCAACCCTGTTGTTTGGAGAATCGGGTATATTTCAGCAACTGATGTATACGATCACCGCCCTGCTGGTCCAGCTCGGTGGGTTCGTGTTGATTCCGTTGGTCTTCTTTGGCTTCTCCTCGGGAATTGCTTCCTTGCGCAAGGACAACAAGGGAGGGGTCTTCGCGAGGACGACCATCCTCTGGAGCCTGCTCACCACCGTCTTTCTGGTAGCCGCGTCAGCACTCGTCTTTCGTTTCTTCCCTTCCAACTTCCCCGCCAGCACCTCCGCCGGCACTGACGCCTCAGTGCTCTCCATGGTTGCCCCCCAATCGCTTTCCACACTCTTTGAATCAATGCTTCCCATCAATCCCTTCTACACGTTGGCAAATGCGGAGAGTTTCTTGCTCCCCGTGCTGATCATCGCCTTGGTCTTCGGCTACTTTCTCAAGCCGAATGTAGAGGTCATCAGACCCGCCTACGTAACCATGAACTCCCTGAGTGAGACAATGTTCAGACTAGCCCGTGCTTTCAGCACCACCGGCCATTTCTTTGTCTTCTTCGCTTCGTCGTATTTTTTCAGCCATCTGCAGTCTGAAGGCACCATCTTTGTAGCTGAGCTTTTCCTGCTTATGCTCCTCGGAGCAACACTCATTGTTCTTTTGGGCCTGCTTCCCTTGCTCTTTGCCCTTGTCACCGCGTTCAAGATCAACCCATACAAGGTGCTCTATCGCATGCTCGCCCCTGCAAGTGCCGCCCTGTTCACCGGAAGCATCTTCTTCTCCAGCCCAATGACCATTTCCCTCTCCCGCCATAACCTTGGCTGTCAGAAACGGGTCAGCGCAACTGCAGTACCGCTCTACACCCTCATCGGCCGCGGGGGCTCGGCCATGATCGCCACACTGAGCATCCTCAGCCTGCTGTATGCTGCCACGGGCAGTATGCCTGCCGATAAGGTGATTCTCTTTGTTGCACTTGCCAGTGCGCTTTTCTCCTTTGCAAGTCCGCTTTATCTCGGCTATGAGGTCTTTTTCATCTCCATCATCGCCCTGCAGTTCCTCAAGATTGACCTCTACGGGGCGCAGATGACCCTTGTTGCCATGATGCCGATCCTCAACGGACTGGGCATCCTCATCGACTCCTATATAGCTGCCTTCGGAGCAACCTACACCTGCCACAGGATGGGCGTACTCATCGAAAGTTCCTATTCGGATGTCTTGTAAGAGATCATGGGAAAGAATCTACGCTTTGTACTGCTGGGCATCCAAGCCCTCGTGACCCTCATCCTCAGTGCGGTGATCGTGCACAGCATCATCATTTCCGTGCAAACAGGAGAGTGGATTACCACCCGTGATCATCTGCTTCCTTCCCTCATACACCTGTGGGTGGCCCTCATTGCCGCCTTGCTGCTCTGCTTTTTCTATCGCGCCAACATTGGTGCAGAGGCACGGGTGCTTCCCTTGCTCTTTCTGATGATCAGCCTGGGCAACGTGAAGATTCTCCCCTTGCACCATGCACTTACCGGTATATTCATCCTCAATCCGTTGACAGTATCGGTTCTCTATCACTTCTCCCTGCTCTTCGGATCGTTTCTTTTCCTCTCCTCAGGACTCTTTCAGCAAACCATCAACCCGACCAAGCTTGGCCAATACTCCTTTGTGGGAGCTGCAAGTGCTCTCTTGCTTTCCATCCTGGCTCCTGTCTCTGCAAGCTCCGCTTCCTTCCTCTGGGAAGCAAGCGTCACCGACAGTCTCTTTCTGGGTGTCTGCATCCTGATCAATGCGTTGGCAGTCCTGACCTTTCTCATCGCCATATTTGAGGAACATTTCAGCAGGCAGACGTTTGCCCGCTGTCTCTCCTTCATCCTGATGATTGCGGGGACCATGATGGTAACCATCAGTCAGGACACGCTGTTCAACAGCCTGGGCCTCGTCCTCTATGTTGCGGGCACAACAACCCTGATCCTGGTGACCAGGACCTACCATATCTGGACGTAAGCTCAGACAAACAGGGGTTTCATCCCTTCTTTTTCAACCAGCGCCTGCATCGCCAGCTCATCCGGTGCCTGGATGTCCCTATCCGCTGCCTTGAGAATATGGCCGAGCAAGCTCAGGTCCCCGCTGCTGTTGAGGAACAGTTGCTCATGGGATAGCACATAGTGCACAGCCATCTGGATGGTCTTCTCTTCTCCCAGGGCATCATACCAGGTGGTGTATACCTTCTCCTTGGTGCCCCACTCCCCGCGGGCAAGGCTCTTGATGGTTTGTGCTGCTACGTTGCGCTGCTTGCACAAATCGAGCAAAGCCTGGACATCCTTCTTGTAGGAAGGCTGCTGAAGCATCGGATAGTTGTAGGGAAAGAGCACCGAATCGAAATCATAGACACCAAGGCTTTTCAGATGCGCTTTGGGTGCATCGATTCCATGACCGGTAACCCCTGCGTAGCGAACCAAGCCCTGCTTCTTCGCCTCTGTGACCGCTTCAAGAGCTCCTCCTTCTCCCATGGCCGTCTCCCACTCATCCGAATCGACAAGAAAGTGCAGTTGCCACAGGTCCAGGTGGTCGGTTTTCAGTCGTGTCAGACTTTGCTTGAGCTCCTCCAAAGCTTCCGCCTTGGTCCGTGCCCCGGTCTTTGAAGCCAGAAAGAAGTCTGACCGATGCGTTTTCATCCACGGCCCGACCCGCAGTTCCGCATCCCCATAGCTCCGTGCGGTGTCGATGTGGTTGACGCCATGGTCGAGCAACAGGCCAAGAGCGTTGTCAGCTTCCTTTTGGCTTACATCCCACAGTGCCGCTGCTCCGAAAAGCACCCTGCTTGAACGATGACCAGTCCTTCCGAACTCCATGTACTGCATAGCTTGCCTCCTTGAAAACACGAACAGGGCCCGAAGGCCCTGTCCATGATACCACGAATTTCTGCTTACTGCAGGGTTATGATGCTCGGATCATACTCAGCGGGTGCTTCGAAGTCGAGCAGATTGATGCAGGTTGCCGCAATGCTGCTGATCCCCAATCCCGTCTTGAGCTCGGTCGAGTACTCACCCTGATAGTTGCTGTCGCAGATGATGCAGGGAACAGGGTTGAGCGAGTGGCTGGTTTTTGCCTTCGGGTCCCCGTTCTCCTTGTACTGCACGCTGCCGTCCTTGCCATGCTCGAACATATCGTCGGCATTGCCGTGGTCAGCAGTGATCACCATGACACCGCCTGCTTCCATCACAGCCTTGTGGATCCTGCCGATCTGCAGGTCGAGACCCTCCATGGAACAGACAACCGCCTGGAAGATGCCGGTATGGCCAACCATATCACCGTTGGGGAAGTTGAGCTTGATGAAATCCCACTTGCCGCTCTCCACTTCCTTGATGACGCGGTCCGCAATCTCGGCACACTTCATCCAGGGTCTCTCCTCGAACGGTACGATATCACTGGGAATCTCCACATACTCCTCCAGCTTCGCGTCAAACTTACCGCTCTTGTTGCCATTGAAGAAGTAGGTGACATGGCCGAACTTCTGCGTCTCGCTGATGGAGAACTGCTTCACCTTCGATGCACACAGGTATTCAGCAATGGTCTTGTCGATGGCCGGGGGAGTCACCAGGAACTGGGCAGGAACATGCAGGTCCCCATCATACTCCATCATGCCTGCGTACTCGACCTTCGGCCGACGCTTTCGGTCGAACTCAGTCAGCTCTTCAGCCTCAAAAGCCTTGGTGATCTCAAGGGCGCGGTCCCCGCGGAAGTTGAACAGGATGACACTGTCCCCATCCTCGATGGTACCCACCGGCTTGCCATCCTTGGCAATGACGAAGGGAGGCAGATCCTGGTCGATCGCCTTGGTCTCCTTGCGCAGTTGCTCAATGGCCTGGTGGGCTGAATCGAACTGCCTTCCCTCACCAAGGACATGGGTTTCCCAGCCCTTGCGCACCATATTCCAGTTTGCATTGTAGCGGTCCATGGTGATGACCATTCTTCCGCCGCCGCTTGCAATCTTTGCATCAAAGGTTGCATCGTTGAGAGAAGCGAGAAACTCCTCAAACGGATCGAAATACTCAAGGGCACTCACCTCACCGACATCACGACCGTCAAGCAGTGCATGAACGCGGACAGAGGAGACTCCTTCCGCTTTTGCCTGCACGATCATTGCCTTCAGGTTGTCGACATGGGAGTGGACATTGCCATCGCTGAGCAAGCCGATGAAATGAAGGGAGGATTTGTTCGTTTTCGCGTTGTTGATGAGTTTCTTCCAAGTCTCACCGGCAAACATGGCCTTCGACTCGATCGAGTTCACCACCAGCTTTGCACCCTGGGAAAAGACTCTTCCGCATCCCATGGCATTGTGCCCCACTTCGCTGTTGCCCATATCGTCATCACTGGGGAGGCCGACGGCAAGTCCGTGCGCCTTGAGTTTCGTCCAAGGATTGGACTTGTACAGCTTGTTCAGATTCCCGGTGAGTGCAGATGCCACGGCATCGCCATCCTTGTATTTGCCAAATCCAACGCCATCCATGATGACCAGGACGACCGGACCCTTGCGGGAAATCTTTCCCATCTTCTTCAATGCTTCAACCATTGGTGTATACTCCTTATCAGTACTCAGGTTCTGCTGCCTACAGGCTTTTGGTAGCTTCCCCAAGATAGGGCAAAGCCTCTTCATCAACCAAATCCTTCAACTCCCCGTAGACCCAGCGATGATAGGTATCGACCATCGCTATCTCTTGGGGTGTAAGCAGATTCTTATCTATCAATGTGCGTTCAAACGGACAGATGGTCAAGACTTCAAAGCTGAGGAACTGCCCAAATTCCGTTTTCACATCCTCCCGCACTGCAAGGATGTTCTCAATGCGGATGCCATGACGCCCTTCCTTGTACAAGCCCGGCTCATCACTGACGACCATGCCCTTCTTCAGGGGAACGGCAAGAGGCTTGGGACTGATGGATTGCGGGCCTTCGTGCACCCCAAGACGGAAGCCAAGCCCATGGCCGGTTCCATGGAAGTAACTCAAGCCCTCCTGCCATAGGTACTGCCGTGCCAGCACATCCAGCTGATACCCGCAGGTTCCTTCAGGAAACCGCTGGGAAGCAAGAGCCAGATTGCCCTTCAGCACCAGGGTATAGTCACGGATCTGTTCCTCGGTAGGAGTACCGAAGAGGATGGTTCTTGTCACATCCGTCAGGCCGAAGCGGTACATCCCACCGGTATCGAGCACCAACAGTCCATTGTCCTGCAAGGTGAGATTGCTCTGCTCATCAGCACTGTAGTGGCACATTGCCCCATGTTCGGCCCAGCCGGAGATGGGGGCAAAGGACTCGCCCAGACAGTCCGGATTGCGAAACCGTTGCTCGCGCAACAGGTCGGAGAGCTCGATTTCCGTATAGTTCGGGTGCTTCTTGTCCAAACGGGCAAGAAAGTTCACCAAGGCAACACCATCAAGCAGGTGGGCCCTGCGCATGCCCTCAAGCTCAGTCTCGTTCTTGCACGCTTTCAGATCGGTTGAGAAATCCCTGCCGACCACGCTCTTGTTCTCCTGGAAGGCTGAGAAGAGCAGCAGATTCGTCTTGTCCGGATTGTGGTAGATCACATCCTCGGCCTTGATGGTCGCTTTCAGATGGGAAGAGACCTCATCATAGCCGAGTATCTCATACTCCTCTTGCACAAGGGTACGCACCTCGTCGCTGAAGCGCGAAGGATCGGTGAAGAGCCACGCCTTCTCGGTTCCCACCAGCAGGTAAGAGAGGAAAACGGGGTTGTACGAAACATCACTGCCGCGCAGGTTGGTAAGCCAGGCTATGTCATCAAGGGACGAGATGAGGGTGTAATCGGCACCCTTCTGCACCATGGCAACACGAACCATCGTCAACTTCTGGATTCTTGAGAAACCGGCGATGTCATCATCCAAGGAGACCACAGGCTGGGAGGGAACAGCAGGACGATCGGACCAAACCTGGTCAAGCAAGTCTTCAGAGTCTACCAGGACCAACTCGTCACCAAACACCTCTTCCAAGCTCTTCTTGCCTGAAACGGTAAGGGTGGCCTTGTCTATGCCTACCCGGCTTCCCCTATCCAAGTTCTCCTTGAGAAACGTATAGGGATCGGGATAGGAAGGAGTGTCCACCTTCATCATGGAAAAGCAGGTTCCCTCCAGCTGCTGCTGGGCCTGGATGAAGTACCGGGAATCGACCCAGAGCAGAGCCTCATCCTTGGTAATCACCACTGTTCCGGCACTCCCGGTGAATCCGCTGATGAAAGCACGGGTTCTCCAGCGCGGACAGACATATTCGCTTTGATGGGGATCGGTGCCGTTGATGATCCACCCATCAAGGTGGTGTTGGGCAAGCAACGAGCGCAAAAGTGCAACCCGTTCATCGATGTGATGCATGTTTCACTCCTTTGTGATGCGAGAGAAAAATCATGAACAGCAGGCCGGCCACTATCATGGCAAGGCAGAACAGCTGTCCCATGGAGAAATTGAAGAATGATTGGAACAAGGCGATGTTGTCCGACTCGTTTCCCAAGGCGATGATATACCCAAGGTTCTCATCAGGGGAACGGAAATACTCTATGAAGAACCTGACCGCTCCATATCCGACCACATACCAGGCAAACCCGAACCCTTGCGGAAGCTTCTCCCGTCTTTTCCTGATGACAAACCAGAGAAAAAGGAAAAGGAGAATCCCCTCAAACAGGGCCTCATAGAGCTGGCTGGGATGCCTGGGCAGATTCACCAAGGATCCAGGCTCGAAGGAAAGGCCTACTTCCTGTGCCACCTCCCGAACCCAGGCATAATTGGAGGAAAAGGAAGGGGCATGGGGGAAAATCATTGCCCAACCCTGCGTTGAGACCCTGCCGAACAGTTCCCCATTGATGAAGTTGCCCAGCCTTCCGAACGTATAACCCAGCGGTGCAGCATAGCTTATCGTATCGGCAAGGGTGAGAAAGCTGACCTTGTATCGTCGGCTGTAGGTCCATGCCCCCACGATGGCCCCCACCAGCCCCCCGTGGTAGCTCATGCCGGGAAGGCCGACAAACCGGCCCCCTTGGAAGGGCCAGAAGATCATCCAGGGATGCGTCCAATAGTAAAAGGATCCGTCGTAGAAGAGGACGGAAAAAAGACGTGCACCAACGATCAGACCGATGACGCAATAGAGCACCAGATTCAGGCTCTGGTCTGCATCAAGGTCAATCTCCCCCTTCCTTGCCTGTACTCGGATCATGAGATAGGCAAAGGAAAACGCTATCACATACATCAGGCCATACCACCGCAGGGGAAGACCGGGGATGATCTCAGGGGAAATCCAGCTGGGAAAGGCAATAAATAACGTCATGCGGCAAGTGTAATGTGCAAGAGTGGTGTGGTCAATATGGCAAAAGGTAGCCGTTTTTCCCTTGATACAGTATATTTGGCATATGAAAAGAACACTACAACGCAGGCTTAGCCTCAGCATGATAACATTGATGATCCTCCTTCCCGTCTTCGGCGGTGGTTCCATGGAGCAAATCCTTGCCTCACCGGTTTCCACAACGTACACACGGGCAGCGGAGGCAGACCAAATCTCTATCGATGTCGCATCCCTGGAACGACTCTATCGATATGTGGATTCCATTTACATCGATGAGGTGGACAAGCAGAAGATGTTCAATGACCTTGCTTCTGCCTTGATCGCCAGCCTCGATGATCCCTACTCCTTCTATGTACCGCCCACCATGGCAAAGGAGTACCAGGAAGAAACCAGCGGAGTGTACGGGGGTATCGGGACCTACCTGAACAAGCCGGCCCCGGAGAACAAGGATCTTTCAGACCCCTCCACGTTCATGATCACCATCGTCTCTCCCTTCCCCGGTTCCCCTGCCCAGCGTGCAGGCCTGATGGCAGGCGACCTGATCAGCCACATCGATGGCGAGAAGGTGGATGACCTGACCAGCTATGAAGCCAGCATGAAGCTCAGAGGAGAACCGAACACCCCAGTCACCATCACCGTGTACAGAAACGGGACATCCTTCGACCTGTCCCTGGTACGTGAGCGCATCACCACCCCGACGGTTGACAGTGGTGTCATTGATGGAAACATCGGATACATCCAGCTCTCCGAATTCACCCCCCAGACAGGCAACCAATTGCTCGAACATGTGCAGAAACTGCAGAAAGAGGGCATTGTCGGTCTGGTAATCGATGAACGCAACAACAGCGGTGGAGCCGTGGACGGGGCAATGCAATCGGCGAACATTTTCCTTGACGAGGGGAAGACGCTGGTCACCATCCAAGGAAAGAAAGGTACCATGCGCGACCAACGCTACATCTCGACCGGCAAGGCTGAAGTACCCTCATCGCTGCCGATCGTCATCCTCACCAATGGAGGGTCGGCCTCCTCTGCGGAGATCTTTGCTGCAGCAATGAAGGACAACGGTCGTGCCACCCTGATTGGAAGCAAGACCTTCGGCAAGGGCATCGTCCAGGATGTTTTCCGCTTTGGGGAAGGGTTTGCCCAGGTAACAACGGCCCACTACTATACGCCCAACGGGGAGAACATCCACAAGCTGGGTATTGAGCCGGATATCGCAGTTGAGGAGATCCAGCTCTCTGATGAACAGATTCCTGCCTACGAGCAGTTGATGACCGACCAAGTCATCAGCACCTATGTGAAGGAGAATCCTGATCCGAGTGAGGAGAACATCCGTCGTTTTGCCTCCCTGAACAAGGAGAAGGGCATCGATGAGATCATCCTTACCCTGCTGGTGAGAAACGAGTATCTTTCAAAGATGCCGTACGACAAGCGACCCATCGCCGATCCTTTGTTCGACACCACCCTCAATCGGGCTGTCCAGTTCATCAGGACCGGCCGATGAGACAGTACCTGTTGCCCCCCGGCTACCAAGGAGAGAACTCCTTGGTACTCGAGGGAAAGGAGAGCCAGTATCTGACCAAGGTTCTGCGCCTGAAAATCGGGCAGCAGATTCTTGGCCGTGATGCAAAGGGCAAACGGTATGTGCTGAAACTCACCGATATTGCGCGTCACAGCTGCACGCTCTCATGCACAGTTGCAGATGATCAGGATCCGGTACAGTCCACTGACGAGCTTCCCTCCTTTCAGGGACCCTATCCCAATCTTGTCCTCCTGCAGTGCCTGTGCAAGGGCAAGAAGGAAGAGCAGATAGTCCGCCAAGCAACGGAGATTGGGGTGCATACCATCGCCTTGGTCTCCAGCCGGTACTGCGTTACGGATCTATCGGACAAGAAAGAGAGTGCCCTCTCCTCCCGTTTCGACCGGCTTGAGGCCCAAATCAAGGAAGCAATCCAGCAAAGCGGATCACCCGTTCCGACCCAACTCGAAAGAAGGGTCATCCCGCTTTCAGAACTTCCCTCCTGGTGGAATGGACGCGGACTCGGGCTGTTCTTTCACCAAAGCAGCCGTCCAAACATGCAGCAAACCCTCGCTTCCCTGGTGCGAACGCTTCCCTCCGAAACCCCCGTTGCCGTACTCATCGGGCCTGAGGGAGGGTTCAGTGAGGAGGAGTGTGAATTCCTGGAAAACCATGGGTTTACTGCAGTGCTATTGCGAACAAACATCCTCAGAAGCGAGACAGCTGGTATCTATGCACTTTCCGCACTGCAAGTGCTCATGACGGAATCACTCCAGTAAACCGGTACACCTCTTTGTTATAGAGTAGAGGACCCATAATTGACGCTCGAAACTGCTAACCGGGAATCTTCTGTTGAACTTCTGTGATCGTGCCTACTTCCCAGTAATCTTGATTCAGGAGCTTATTATGTCACTGTTCGTCGTCTCTTCGGACTGGAGGTTCAAAGAGAAGTTCAAACTGCGTTACAGAGCGTCGTTTCTTACCCTTTTCACCATGACAGAGAAAGCCTTGCATGCCTTGCGTCTGGAGAATCCGAGTTTGTTGATCGTTGACAGCAAACTTGGGAAATGTACCCAAGACGAGTTTCTCGATCAGCTTATTCACCAACAACCAACCTGTCCAATCCTTTTCTGCCTGGACTCTGGAATGGAGCTGCCTGAACGGGCTCGACAGACACTCTCCCTCCATACCATCCAGAGATCATTGCTCGATTGGGAAGCCCTGTTCAGTCATCTTGATTGCCTGGCAAATGCAGAGACAGCTGAAGAAACCGAAGCCCCATACCATCCGAGTGGATTGATCGGAGAGAGTGATGGCATCAGAAACGTGCGCAAGCAACTGATGCAATATGCAAACAACTCCTGTTCCATCCATCTTTTCGGTGAGACGGGTACCGGCAAGGAGCTTGCAGCAAACTATCTGCATTCCTTGCAATATCCCCACCGCTCCATGGTCAGCGTCAATTGTTCCCTGCTCTCAGGGGCATTGGGCAACTCCATGTTTTTTGGACATACGAAAGGAGCTTTCACTGATGGGAAAACAGAACTGAAAGGGTTTGCCTATGAGGCAGACCAGTCAACACTCTTTCTTGATGAGGTGGAAAACCTCTCCCTCCAATTCCAAGCCGACCTCTTGAGACTTCTTGAGACAGGGCACTACCGACATTATGGGGATACCCATCTGCATACCTCGCATTTCCGCTTGGTAACCGCATCGAATGAGAAACTCAAGGATTTGATCAGCAAGCAGTCAATGCGCAAGGATTTCTTCTATAGGATCACCGATGTCTCTCTCACGCTTCCCCCGCTGAGGGAACACAAAGAGGATATTCCCCTTCTGTGCTCCTACTTCCTCAATCTCCAAGCACCGGGAAAAATCCTCTCTGACAAGAATATGCACCTCTTGGAAAACCACTCTTGGCCGGGCAACGTGAGAGAGCTGTTCTCCACCTTGAGGCGGGGTCTTCTGCGTTGCCAGGATTCAGAAGTGGTTTCCCTTCTGCCCGAGGATATCTGCCTAGCTTGAGCAGTGACCTGAACAGTCACTGCAACAGCCGCTGCAGGCAGAGAAGTATGCTTTGCCTGCCTTGATGCGCTGTCTTCTTCTCACACTCTTCACTGCCCTGTAGACGAGAAAGGCCAAGGCAGATACTCCTATTGCATAGTTGATCATACTTCCTCCTACCACACCAGCAACCCGAGCAGATTGATCAGAAGGGCAACCACGTAGGCTGTTCCCATCTGAATCGCAACGGCTCCAGTTGTTCGCTTCCAGCTTTTCAGCTCCCGTTTCATAGCCCCGACTGCAGCAAAGCAAGGCATGCAAAGCAGGTTGAAGGCCATATAGGCAAGCGCTGCACCCTTATTGGGAATATCCGTACGGATGCTGCCCAGCGCCTTCTCATCCGAACCTTCCATCAAGATCGACTCAGCATAGATATCAAAAGCCGCCTCACTGTCGTATATGCCTCCCTCAAAACCCAACGCATCCAGTTCATCTGCTTCCATCGCTGAGAAGTACTGCTGTAGATACACATCATTCACATCCTCGGAATACAGCTGGGCAAGGGTAACGACAACCATCTCCTTGGCGACCCACCCTGTGGCAATACCCACTGTCGGTCTCCACGCCCCAAACCCCAGGGGCTTGAAGATCGGGGCAACAGCCTTGCCCACAGAGGCAAGCAGGGAGTCATCCATATCCGAAAGGACGGTACCCTGTTCCAAGCGGTGTTCTGCAGTAAAGGAAGAGAGGCTGAAATTGGAGAGCGCCCAAATAAGGATGGTGGCGGCAAGAATGACCGTACCTGCTTTCTGCACGAAACCCTTCACCTTCTCATACCCATGGATCCAGACCGAGCGCAAGGTGGGAAGCCTGTACTGGGGCAGCTCCATCAGGAAATTGGAGACCTGCCCCTTGTACGCAATGCGGTTGATCACCAGCGAGACGAGAATGGAGACTGCAAGACTGAGCAGATAGAGGAAGAAGAGCACCACCGTCTTGTTCCCATCCGCAAAGAAGAGTGATACGAACATGATGAAGATCGGGAGTTTCGCACCACACGGCATAAAGCCGCACAGCAGGGTGGTGATCCTCCTGTCCTTCTCACTGTCCAGGGTTCTGGTTGCCATGATGGCGGGAACCGAACACCCGAAGCCCATGAGCAAGGGAATGAAGGAGCGACCCGAAAGGCCGAACCGGCGGAAGATCCGGTCCATGACAAAGGCGACACGAGCCATATAGCCACTGTCCTCAAGAAAGCTCATCAACAGGTAGAGCACCAGGATCAAGGGAAGGAAGCCGATGATCGCCCCCAACCCCTCAAGCACCCCATCCACCACCAGACTGTATGCCCAGTCGGCTGCCCCCAACGAGAGCAGAAGGGAAGCAGTGAAATCCGTGATGGCGCCCCAGAGGAACTCCACCAAGGTTGCAAGGGCAACCCCGGGACTGCTCAGACCGGGGATGAAGAGGAAGTTTTCGCTGAAGGTGGCGGCAAACAACAGATACATGACCAGAGCAAAGACAGGGAGGGCAAAAAAGCGGTGGGTGAGAATCTTGTCCAGCTTGTCACTGCGATTCTCCTGTACCGCACCCGATTCCCCCTTGCTCCTTACAACCGCCTGTTCCACAAAACCGGTGATGAAGGAGTACCTGCGATCGGCAAGGGTATCCTCATCCACACTCCCTGAAAGCGAGTAGAGGGGAATCTTCTTGGGCCGTCTGTTTGTGCTTATGGTATGCCTGACCTCATGCATCAGCTCATCAAGGCCCTTGCCCTTTCTTGCCTCAAGGGGGACGACGGCAACCCCAAGTTCCGCTTCGAGACGCTTGCAATCTATGCTCTCACCCTTCTCACGCACCTCATCCATCATATTGATGGCAAGAACGGTAGGAATACCGGTTTCGAGAATCTGGAGAGCAAGATAGAGATTACGCTCAAGACTTGTCCCATCAAGGACATCGATGACACAGGCCGGCCTCTCCTCAACGATGTAGGTACGGGTGATGATCTCCTCAGCGCTGTAAGGATTGAGCGAATAGGTTCCCGGCAAATCAAGGACGGAAAAAGAGGCATCTTTTGTGTAGATTCCCTCTTTCTTGTCAACGGTCACTCCCGGCCAGTTCCCGACATGCTGTCGTGATCCGGTAAGAGCGTTGAATACGGTTGTCTTGCCGGAATTGGGATTTCCGGCAAGGGCGATGGTAGTGGACATGGGTTCTCCTTCATATAGTTAGTTATGTCTAACTTTATGTTCAAAAAAAAGATTACAGTTTCTCTACCTCAATAAGTGCAGCGTCATGCCGTCTCAAACTGAGATTATACCCACGAAGAGACAGATCCAACGGATCGCCGAGTGGGGCCACTTTGATCAACTGTATCTCCACCTTTGGGGTGATACCCATATCCAGAATGCGCTGCCGCATCGCTCCCTGGGTGCCGATTGTGAGCACCCTCGCCCTCTCTCCAGGACGCAATTCTCCTAGTGTCATCGTGATTATCTCCTCGTATTGCTACGTTGTTATGCTACATCAATCCGGTGTGCCAATCCTCGATTGAGGGCAAGACGCACACCTTTGAGCAAGAGGATGAGCCCTTCATTGGTATTTCCCACAATGTGAACACTCTGGCCGGTCACAAAACCGAGATCCATCAGATGGCGTTTGAGCTCTTCATCAGCATGCAGACTCACAATCCTTCGTGTTTCACCGACTTGGGCATACGGAAGCGGCATAGAAATCCTCCATTGTTAGCTATTACTAACTTATGGGTCATTTATACCGTTCCTCTTTGCCTTATGTCAAGTGAAATTTTCTTACCAATCAATCTCACAACGATCACGCCCTGCCATCTTGGCACGATACAGCGCTTTATCGGCACGCTTGAGTGCTTGTTGCTCGTTCTCATCAGCCTCACGGAAGGTGGAGATGCCTACGGAAATGGTAAGAGAGAAGGAAGCTCCCTCACTGGAAACATCCACAGCCCTTGCAGTCTCCAGCAAGGTGGTGGAGATGCGTTCAAGGTCCTTCTCTTCTGTTTTGCTGCAGACGACCAGGAACTCATCGCCACCCAGACGGAACAATGAATCGGTACTGCAGACAACATGCTCCAGAGAGCGACAGAGCTGAACGAGTGTCCTATCGCCGATATCATGCCCATAGGTATCGTTGATATGCTTGAAATAATCGATATCAAAGAGCGCCAGCAATACCGGCTTCTGGTCACGCTTGAACTGAATGAACATATCCTTGACCAACGACTCCGCGTAACGACGGTTTCCGATGCCGGTAAGGGTATCTTGGTTGGCTTGCAACTGCAAAACCTGGGTATCCTTCTTGCTCTTGCGCTTCTCGATGATCATGAGCAGCACGGAATTGAAGATAAAGAGCCCAAGCACCAGGAACATGAACAAGGGAGTGGTTTGCCGCAGGACTACTGAACTCTGATAGTTGGTCTCATCAATATAGGCGGAGAGATCATCAAGATGAATCCCCATGGCCACAATCCAATTGTAGTCCTTGTAGAGCTTGGCGTAGGTGAGTTTCTCCGAAATCTCCTTGCTGTCCTTCTTCTGGAAGTAGTACGTGAAGAACAGCTCCCCGTTCTGTTTCACCCCCTCAAGCTCGGTTTTGTAAGGAGTGTTCCCCCTGATATCGGTCATGTTGGTGGAAAGCAGGGTCCCAACCGTATCACGCAGGTTGGGATGGATCCTTCGGATGGCATAGTCATCCCCACCTTCCCAGTTGACCACTTCGTTGACCCAGATATAGGAGTTCTCCGAGTAGGCAGAGCCATAGATCTCTTCGGTGATGAACCCTTTCACCTCAGCTTCTATGACCGTTTGGGGAATGCCAAGAAAGAGAGTATACGGAGCAAACGAACGAATCCTGTGGATGGGATAGTCGGCAAGAAGGGTGTCCACCACCTCAACCGGGACTTCACCTTCAGCTACCAGGTCATGGGTATCGAGAATCACAGCCCCGCTCTCCTTTTCCCAAAGGATGACCGTCCAAGCTGCATTGGCTGTATTGGAAAAGTAAGAGGTGGCTCTTCCCAAAAAACCATCACCGGTTGTATAGGCGTTGTCAAGGAGTGAAAGCTTCCGCTCCAGCTCGGCCTCATAGCGCTGGTTGGTGATGGTGCGTTGTGTATCAATGCGTTTAATCTGGTTCTGAACCGAATCATACAGGAATTGCCGCTTCAATTGTCCGATGCTCTGGGCAGTCTGTGTCCGGTATACCGATTCAATCCGAAAAACCGTTGCAAGGCTTAAGGTCAACAGCAATAGGGAGGTGATGAGAATAAGGGTGGTGCTCGTAGTCCATAACCTATGCTTCATGTACACCTCTTATTGCATAATCATACCACAGGTACAAAGCTTGGGCAATGTGAGAAGTTTGACTGGCGGTTATCCACAAGTTAACAGTGCAACAATCCGGCGATCGTCCGCAAACAAAATGAAGCTAAGTAGCGTTGCAAGGTAACTTACCAAGCGCGGCAAGTGCGGGCATTGCTTGTGGATAACTTGTTGACAACTCGTTTGCAAAGTGTAAATGCAACACTGTCCCAATCCATATGAAAGTGAATGAATCCTATATAAAAATTCAACTGAAGTTGTGAGGTAGGAATTGCTCTATATCATTTTATTATATGAAGTTGTCATTCCTTGCAGATACGTCCGGATAAGACCTGCAACAGAGGGAAACTTCTCCCATGTTCCCTATGCACAAACCTTGTGCACAAGGGGTTGTGGATAACTTGTGGATAACTTTGGGATAGGGTTGTGGACAACCGTGTGAACTCTTGGAAAAACAGGGAATTAGGCAAGCCGTTCGATGTCCAGGCCAAGGGCCTGCAACTTGCCGCTGAGGTTCTCATATCCCCGTTCAATCTGGTAGATATTCTCGATGGTACTCTGTCCCTGGGCGCAGACGGCGGCAATGACAAGCGCCATTCCTGCACGGACATCAGGGCTGCTCACCTGTGATCCTACCAGCTGGCTTGGCCCGTTGACCACAGCCCGGTGAGGATCGCACAGAATGATGTCGGCTCCCATGCGTATCAGCCAATCGACGAAATACATCCTCGATTCAAACATCTTCTCATGGATGAGGATGGAGCCCTCCATCTGGGTTGCACAGACGGTGATGATGCTCAAAAGATCAGCAGGAAAGCCCGGCCAGGGGGCATCATCAATCTTCGCCGTATGACCTCCCACTTCCTTGCAAAGGATTCTCTTCTGCTTGCGGGGAACAAGAATCGATGAGGGTCCGTCCTCAACAAACCGGATTCCGATCCGCTCAAAGCCCAACCTGATCATCCTCAGATGCTCATGCTCCACACCCTTGATGAGCATCTGGCCACCGCTTGCTCCGGCAAGCCCTATGAACGATCCCGCCTCCATGTAGTCGCTGCCGATCTTGAATGAGCATCCATGCAAATGGCTTTTTCCCCTGACCAGAAGACGGTTCGATCCTACGCCTTCGATGGACGATCCCATACATTGCAGCAAGTTGCACAAATCTTGCACATGCGGCTCGCTTGCAGCATTGCTGATGATGCTCTCCCCCTGGGCAAGGCTTGCCGCCATAAGCACATTTTCGGTGGCTGTCACCGAAGCTTCATCCAGGAAAATATCACCACCCTTGAGCCGGCTTTGGCTTGCCTTGATGTGGATCTCTCCCTCATCGGAGATGCTGCATACGGAACCCAGGGCCCCAAGCCCAAGGAAATGGGTATCCAATCTCCTTAGTCCTATCACATCGCCTCCGGGGGGAGTAAGGCGGACTTCCTCATTGGTAGCAAGGAGGGGCCCAAGCAGAAGGATCGAGCCCCGCACCGCCTCTACAAGCGAACGCTTGAGAGCCCCGCTGCGGCTGCCGCTGGTAATGGTATAGGTGTGGGTATCTTCCTGGATAATGGTGGACCCAAGGCTCCTGAGCAACTGGACCATGACCTGCACATCCTCGATATCCGGCACATTTTCCAAGCGAACCGGCTCATCGGTAAGCAAGGTCGCAGCAAGGCAAGGGAGCGCACTGTTCTTGTTGCCTCCCACCTTCACCTCTCCACTGGCTGCCTTCCCACCGATAATCTGATACGACGCCATGATGTCCTCCAAACCCATCCTATCCTTGCCCCATCACTTTCGCAAGGTCCTTGTTGAATTCTCCCCTCGGTCAATGGTAGAATGTGCGTACATGAAACGGCAGGAACACAGGGTCTATGGAATCGGGAACCCACTCATTGACATCATCGTAAGTGTCGAGGAGCAAGATATCACAGACCTGGGAATCCACAAGGGAACGATGGCTCTCATCTCCAAGGACCGGATGGAAGAACTGCTGCAACTGAGCAAGGAACGGCAAACCTCCTACTCCTGTGGGGGCAGCTGTCCGAATACCATCATAGCCCTCGCCTCCCTTGGTGTTGATGCAACCCTTGCAGGAAAGGTCGGCTCCGACGAGAACGGAGTCATCTACCGCACCAGGCTGAAAGAGCTCGGAGTCCATGATGAGCTGGTGGTCACCAAAGAGGAGATGACCGGTTCCACCGTCATCCTCATCACTCCTGACAGCGAACGCAGCATGAACACCTTTTTGGGTGCGAATCGCCTCTATGCAGAAACGGATGTGGAGGAACAAACGGTTGCCGAGGCGGATTTCTTCCATTTCACCGGCTACATGTGGGACACCCAGAGCCAGCAGGCTGCCATCATGAAGGCCTTGGGCATTGCGAAAAGCAATCAGACCGTTGTTTCCTTCGATCTCGCAGATCCTTTTGCAGTGGGGCGATACCGTGAACCATTCATCAAGCTGATCACCGAATACTGCGACATCGTGTACGCCAACCGGGAGGAAGCACGCATACTCTTTGACAACTACGACCCCTATGAGTGCTGCCGCTCGATGGGAAAGCTCTGCAGGACCGCCATCGTAAAGAATGGGAAGAAGGGTTCCTACATCAGCCATGAGGGCAAGATCATCTCCATCCCGGTGAAAGGCCCGGTCGTCCCTGTTGACACTACCGGAGCCGGCGATGTCTATGCTGCCGGCTTTCTGTACGGACAGTACCACGACTTCAGTATTGAGGAGTCGGGTATCATAGCATCCATCCTTGCCGGAGAGATCATCACCCAGCGGGGAGCCCAGTTCAGCAATGAGAAGGCAGCCCAACTCAGGCAGCTCTTCGCCTCAGGAGCGTGGAGAACGCTGTAGCAGAGGTTTGGCCAGAAGCAGGATCCCGGCAATACCAAGCGCTGCCACCACCTTCCAGAACATGCTGATATCCCCAACCAGAAACAGAAGGCTGGCTGCAAGATTGGCCAACAGCCCACCCCCCTGCAATGAGAAGGAGCTGAGGCTTGAGAGTGAGGAACGTACCGAATCATCAGCTTCCTCGTTCAGCAGGAACAAGCCAACCACACTCATGATGCCCAACACCAGATAGATCAGCACATACCACACAAGAAAGCTGCGTATGGTAGCGGAGAACGAGAGCAACGCAAGCAGGG
Organism: uncultured Sphaerochaeta sp.; assembly: GCF_963667405.1. NCBI lineage: Bacteria > Pseudomonadati > Spirochaetota > Spirochaetia > Spirochaetales > Sphaerochaetaceae > Sphaerochaeta > uncultured Sphaerochaeta sp. The sequence goes on from NZ_OY763408.1 coordinate 2,921,348, forward strand.
AAAAAACCATCAGGCTGGCGAAGAGATAGAGACGCTTGGGGTTCATTTTGTGCATCAGGTGCTTGCCGGCAAAGGAACCAAGCACACTGACGGCAAAGATGGAAGCTGCAATCAGGCCAAGTATCCACAACTGGGAATCCGAATCAAACAGATCCCTCAAAAAGGGTTGCCAGTAACTCTCAAGGCTGGCGAGCAGGAGCCCTTGCAGAAGAACACTCAGGATGTAAGCCACAAGGAAGGGATGCGAGCCCAGTATTTTAAGCAGACGAGCAGTCTGGCCCATTCCGCTCGTTTCCGGCCGCTCACAGCGTGCAGATTCTGCAATAAGAAAGGGTAGAAGGAGGAGGTTGAGAAGCAGCAAAACCAACCGAGCTCCCACCACATAGAAGGTAAGCCCAGGGCCCGAGGTTCCCAGACTGAGCAAAAATCCTCCGGCAAGTGACCCGATGCTGAGACAGAGGGATGAGTTGACCTCCATGGCAAGAACCAGATCGCCCAGCTTTTTGCCCGAATCACGGCCAGCTTCCAAATAGAGCGCATCGAGACTTCCGCTCCCAAAGGCTCGTCCCAAACCGCTGAAGCCAAATCCTAGGCAGAGAAGAGGAAAGGAAGAAGCAAAGAACAATGCTGTTCCGATTGAGGAAAACAGGAGGCCCAGGGCAAAACAGCGCTGTCTGCCATGGGTATCGGCAAACATGCCGCTGGGTACTTCAAAGAGCATCACCACCACAGAATAGATGACCATGGCAAGACTCAGATGCGCAAGGCTGTACTGCTTGCTTACCACGATCAGGCTCATGGCCGGAATACTCAGCCCCAAGGCAAAGAAGGAGATCCCGAGCAGGATAAGGTAGGAAGCAGCGTGGAATCTCCTAGGCATGATAGGCCACCAAGGAGTAGACGTATGCCTCCTTCCCCTCCCCGTGCTTCTCATGCTCCTGTACAAAGCTTCGGATGATCCGATAGAGCTGGTCCGCCTCCTCCTTGCTCAGATGCACTACACCCGAAAGCTGGTCAGCCATGAAGTGCCCTGACTCATCCGTATGGTTTCTGGGCTTGGAAAAGAGGTCATCACGTATCTTTTTGGCGACAAAGTCGGAAACAAGCTTCTGTTTCTCTTCCCCAAGGGATGCAAAACTGACGGTGACCAACGTCTTTCGGTAGAACGTAGCCGTAATGCCATGGATCAATTCGGTATGATCGACTTCCACCAAGCCCAACTCCTGGAGACGGAGCAGATGGTGCTTTGCACTTGATGGTTGCATGGAAAGTGCATCACTGACTTGTTTCGCTGTCATGCATGCATGGACCGAAAGGAGGTGCAGTATCTGCTGGCGCTTGGGGTGCATGAAAATCTCGAGGTCCTTTTCTGTTTTCAAAAGAAGTGTCTTCATAACAATCTATATATCATAACAATTATTGTTATGTAAAGAGCGGTTCCTCTGCCCTTGTACATTTTTTTTGTCCTTGGTATTATCAAACCCAATGACGTCGATTTGACAGCCTCCCGGCTTGCGGGCGTCACTAAAGAAACTTGCTAAAAGGGGAGCGCAGCAATTCATTGAGTTGAGTTCCTCCTTCCGCAGTTCCAAAGGAAGGGTATATGCTGACACACGGTTCACACATTTTCACCTCAGAATCAGTAAGCGAAGGACATCCAGACAAGGTCTGCGACCAGATATCGGATGCAGTCCTTGATGCTTGTCTCGCCCAGGACCCCCACAGCCGCGTTGCCTGTGAGGTCTTTGCCACCACCGACATGGTCGTGGTAGGTGGAGAGATTACGACAAACGCCAGTCTGGATATTGAGCAGATTGTCCGCTCTACAGTACAGGATATCGGATACACGGAAGAGGGGTGCGGATTTGATTATCGTACGCTGAAGGTCATCAATCTCACTAAAACACAGAGTGCCGACATCTCGCTCGGCGTCACTGCCGACACATCCCTCTTCGGGGAACAGGGTGCCGGAGACCAGGGTATGATGTTCGGCTTTGCCTGCAACGAAACCAAGGAACTGATGCCGGCCCCGGTAACCTGGGCTCATCAGCTGCTCATGCGTGCAAGCCAGTTGCGAAAGGAAGGCAAGGCCTCATTCCTCCGCCCCGACGCCAAGAGCCAGGTCTCCCTGCTCTATCAGGACGGCAAACCGGTGCACATCGACTCGGTGGTCATCAGCCATCAGCATACCGATGAGGCTGACCGTGCACATCTGGTAGCCTACCTGACCAAGGAAGTCATCGAGCCGACCCTTGCACACACCGGGTTGTTGGATGAAAAAACCAAGATCTACATCAATCCCACAGGGCGTTTTGTCATCGGAGGGCCGGCCGGAGACACAGGGTTGACCGGAAGAAAAATCATTGTCGATACCTACGGTGGCATGGGCCGCCATGGTGGCGGTGCATTCAGCGGAAAAGACCCCTCAAAGGTTGACCGCAGTGCTGCCTACATGGCCCGCTTTGTGGCAAAGAATCTGGTGGCAAACAATTATTGCACCACCTGTGAGGTTCAGCTCTCCTATGCCATTGGGGTCCCGTACCCGATCTCAATCTATGTCGATACCTTCGGAACAGGAACCTTGGATGATTCCAAGTTGGAAGATTTGGTCAGGGAGAAGTTCAACCTCTCCCCGGCCGGTATCATCCGAAGCCTTGGCCTGTTGAAACCCATCTATAGGGACACGGTCAACTATGGTCATTTCGGGAAAGCCGGATTGCCCTGGGAAGAGATCATCTCCTTAGCATAAGGGCAGGGTGCATCGAACGCAGGATCCCCTCTTCCACCTCCCCCAGCACAGTCGGGGGAAGGTGGATGCGCCCGACATCCTCTTCCCTGTAGCTTGGCGGTACCCGGTAGGCATTGATCGTCCAGCTTGCTGATTGCACAAGATCTGTGGCGATCTGCCTGAGATCGGCAAACGTGAGTGTGGGGGCAAGTGTCGTCCGCACTTCCAGCTGAAACTCCTTTCTTGCTTCCTTCCAAGAAGCAAGAAGGGAGAGACTTTCCTGGACGCTCTTCGGGTCTGCACCTGCTCCCCCGATTTCCCGGTACCGTTCCCACGGGGCTTTCACATCAAGGGCTACGTAATCAATTCCGCCTTCCCCCAGCAGGGATGAAAGCATGTGGGGTCTGCTCCCATTGGTATCCAACTTGACCAAATACCCCAAAGCCTTGGCCTGCCTGATAAGCAGGCCAAGATCCTGATTGAGTGTCGGCTCTCCCCCGCTGATTACCACAGCTTGGAGGAATCCTTGCCTGCTTTTCAGGAAGTCCACTACTTCCTGATAGCCCAAAGCACCATTTACCCTCTCAATGAGTCCACGATTATGGCAGTAGAAGCAGTCATAGTTGCATCCTTGCAAGAATACGACACAACTCAGTTTTCCCGGATAGTCCAAGAAGGAGTTTGCTTCGATGGCACTGATGTTCATGAAACTTTCACCTGATAGTACACTCGCTGCCGGTGCTCTTCCCGCTTTCCCGGGTGGAAATCCTGTTTCGGTCTGAGATACCCGACCACCCTTGTCCATACCTCGGTCTTCTGCCCACATATCGGGCAGATGTCCACTTCCCCGACAAGGTATCCATGGTCCTTGCACGTTGAGAACGTCGGGGTAAGGGAGAGATAGGGCAATTTGTATCGGGTGAATGAGGTTCTGATCAGATGTTTTGCTGTCTCCACTTCCTCGATGCGCTCGGCAAGATAGAGGTGCAGAACAGTTCCTCCGGTATACTGGCACTGCAGCTCATCCTGCTTTTCCAGTGTTTCAAACAGATCGGTGGTATACCCAACAGGAAGCTGTGAGGAGTTGGTGTAGTAGCTCTCTTTCTCCCCTGCAGTGATGATCTGGGGATACGCAACCCTGTCCAAGTGAGCAAGACGGTAGCTTGCACCCTCTGCTGGGGTGGCCTCAAGATTGTAGAAATTCCCCGTCTCATCCTGATAGCCCTGGATGAGATCACGCAGCTGCTGGAGTGTCCGTAGGGCAAACTCCTGCCCCTTTTGGGTAGTAAGGGAGCCTTCCTCGCCAAAAAGATTGAGACATGCTTCCTCCATACCCACCAGACCGATTGTGCTGAAATGGTTTGCCCAGTATGACCCAAGTCTCTCCTTCACCGGTGCAAGGGAATTCTGGCTGAACGGATACATCCCTCGCTCTGTTTCCGCCTCTATGGTCTTTCGCTTGATCTCAAGACTTTGTTTGGCAAGCTCACAAAGCTCTGATAATCCATGGGAAAAAGATTGCTCATCCTGGCTCTCATACGCCAGACGCGGGAGATTGAGCGTCACCACTCCGATGGACCCGGTCAAAGGATTGGAGCCAAACAGCCCACCTCCCCGCTTACGCAATTGTGAGGTGTCCAGACGAAGCCTGCAACACATGGAAAGGGCATCCTCGGGGTCAAGATCACTGTTCACATAGTTCGAGAAATAGGGAATCCCATACTTGGCTGTCATTGCAAAGATTGCATCCACCACTTCGCTTTCCCATGGAAAATTTTTCGTCACCTTGTAGGTGGGAATCGGGAAGGTGAACACACGTGAGGAAGCATCCCCCTCTTCCATGACTTCACAGAATGCCAGATTGATGAGGTCCATCTCCTTCTGGAACTCCCCATAGGTCTGAGCCTGCAATGCACCTCCACAGAGTACCGGCTCATCCTTCAGCGAAGGGGGGACGGTGATGTCGAAGGTCAGGTTGGAGAAGGGACATTGGAATCCAACACGAGTGGGCACATTGAGATTGAAGATGAACTCCTGCAATGCTTGCTTCACTTCCTTGAAGGAGAGATGATCGTAGCGGACAAACGGAGCTGCATACGTGTCGAAGGATGACCATGCCTGTGCTCCGGCACACTCACCCTGGAAGGTAAAGGTGGCATTGACCACCTGTCCGAGAAATACACGCAAATGTTTTGCAGGCTTGCTGCTCACCTTACCTTCCACCCCACCGAAACCTTGCATCAGCAGCTGCTTGAGATCCCAGCCACAGCAATAAGGTCCGAAAAAGCCGAGGTCGTGCAGATGCAGGCGTCCTTCCAGATGAGCCTCCTTGATTGCAGGAGGGTAGATGTTGTTGAGCCAATACTGTTCGGTGAAGCGCTCTCGGATAAAGTTGTTCATACCGTTGACCGAACGACGCGTATTGGCATTCTCCTTCGTCCTCCAGGTGGTATCCTCGAGATAGGAGTTGAAGAGTTCGTTGGTTGCCCGAATCAGGGCATTTCCCTCACGGACTCTCTCACGATCCTTTCGGTACAGAATGTACGCCTTTGCCGTAGCCTTGGCAGAGCTCTCCATCAGGACCTGTTCCACCTGGTCCTGTATCTGCTCGACCTCGATGCGCTTCTTGCCATCAAGACGTGCAAGTACGGTGCATGCGATGTGAGGTGCATTCACCTGTTCGTGTGCAGCATCGGCTGCCTTGTTGATTGCATTGATGATTTTCTGAACCTCGCAGAGAACCACCTGCCCGTCCCGTTTGACCACCTGCTGTTGCATGGGTTCCTCCCCTGGGAGAATGGACAGAAGGGGACTCGTTGAGTCCACGCCCCTGTCATGCTCCGTGACGGCGTGTCTGTATAGGCAAGGTCTTCTGGCTCAGGTTCATCATCATCAGCGCCTTCCCGGATCACTCCAGTGGACTATGCTGATGACTCCCCTTTACAGCGGCGGGACCGCGGAGGATTCTCACCTCACTTCCCTTTTCCCATACACACAAAATATAGTGTCTTGTACCGTGCGGTACACTACCAACAGTAGGTTTTCTCACTTGGTTTGTCAAGCACAAAAAACGGGAACCTTTATGGCTCCCGTCTTGCAGTTGTTAGTGTTTTTGGTTTGAAATGCGGATCTGCTTGTAAAGGCCTTCCCCTTCACTCTTGGTATCCACACCCCCAAAGTCATTGAGCGCGGTATGGACAAGTCTTCGTTCATACGGGTTCATCGGCTCAAGAAGTCTGCTGCGTCCACTCTTTCGCACCTGTTCAGCAGTCTTGAAGGCCATCCTGATCAGTTGTTCCTCATGGCGCATCCGGTAGTTTTCACTGTCAACCACAACTTTCATATCGGGGTCGATCTGACCGGCATAGACATTTGCAAGCAATTGGATTGCATCGAGATTCTTTCCCTTGCGACCGATGATGATGCTTGAGTTGTCACTCTCAATGTTCAGTCCCAACTTACGTTCCTTGCGGAAGGAGATGGTCACTCTTCCCTCGTATCCCATCTTGTCGAGGATGGTGGCTACGAATGCCAGAAGCTTGTCCTCAAGGTCGCTGTTGATCGGAGCCTCAATCTCTGGTTCTTCTTCGGCACGAGTAAAATCGAAGGACTCTTCCTCGACCTCTCCTGCCTCATCAAAATGGATCCTGATGCGTACATTGCTCTTCTTGAACAGGCCTTTTCGAACCGGTTCAACGATTTCCACATCGAAATCTTCACGCTCGATATGCAGTTCCTCAATCGCTTTTGCGATTGCTTCCTGCTCGGTACGTCCTTCGAATTCTTTCATCATATGGTTACTCCGTTTGGGGGGACAAAGTCCCCCACAGTTGAATTTCTTTTGGTACTTACGTCCGTTTCTTGCCCTTTGGCCCCGGGAACTGGTGCACATGCACTGCCTCAGCCTCATTGGCCTCACGCTCTTTCTTCTTGTTGGTATACAACTGCTGGAAGATGGAGAGGGCATTCATGACAGACCAGTAGAGGATCAAACCCGAAGGGGCGCTGTACAGGACAAAGAAGAACATCAGGGGCATACCATAGGTCATGAATTTCATCATGCTCTGCTGGCTGCCAGCAGTGGATGCATTCTGGGTAATCTTCATCGAGTAGATCATGCTGACCGTATAGATGATCGGAAGCAAGTGAAGCTCATTTCCGAGGAACGGAAGGGTGAACGGGAATGTGAATACGGTATCCGGACGGGAAAGGTCAGGAATCCAACCCGGGATGAACATGGCTCCCCTGAGCTCAAAATGCTTGTTCAGGAGACCATAGAAGGCAATGAGGATGGGGAACTGCACAAGCATCGGAAGACAACCACCCATGGGGTTGATCTTTTCCTTCTTGTAAAGGGTGGCCATCTCCTCATTCTGCTTGGTCGGATTGTCAGGATACTTTTCCTTGATCTCCTGCATTTTCGGGGAGAGCGTTGCCATCTTTGCTGTCGACTCCATACCCTTCTTGGAGATGGGGTAGAGTACCAGTTTCAGCAGGAAGGTAAGGATGATGATGCCGATACCATAGTTGGGAATAATCGAGTAGAGCAGGTTGAGAACCGTCTTGAGGAAGGTTTCAAGCCACCCAAGCCAGGAACTGCTGTCCAAGGCCTTCTCAAGCTGCAGATCAGCAACCCCAAAACTATTCAGGGATGCATCATTGTAGATTGCCATATCACCCTTGAGCTGCGGACCGGCATAGAAGCGGAACGTATCGTTCTGGGAAGCACTCTTGATTGAGGGCCTGGAGAGGAAGATGCTGGACTGCATCGGCAGGCCTGCATCGGTATCCTCAGTGAGGGTTACGGTATAGTTGGTGGCATCAGGAATTGCAATCAGGGAGAAGTACTTGCCTACCAGACCGACCCAGGAAAGTGGCTTGGAAGTGGTGTATGCCCCATTGCTCAGCTTGATCTGGTTTTTCTTTGCAGATCCATCTTCCTTGGTGTAGAACCTTCGGTAGTTGTAGTTGTTGTCAAGGGAAGTGAAGGAAGGCCCGATCTGGGGCTCGAAAGCAAGGGTGTAGGCAAAATTCTCAAAGGAGAGCGGTACAGCCTTGTTTTCACTGTTCTTGGTGGCAATATCCAACTGGAAGAGATAGTCCTCATCACCAAAGGTGTAGGTCTTGGTGAGGGTGAAGGGAGTGGCAGCCGTCTTCCCATCCTCGGAAAGGAGGGCAAACTCCTGGGTGAATATCACCTTGTTGCCACTGATCTGATAACGGAAGTTTGCATCCAAGGGGTTGGTCTTGTCGTTGCCTGCATAAAGAAGGAAGGCATCGTTTGATTCTTCACTTCTGAACAGCAACTCAACCGGCTCCCCGTTGTCCAAATGCTCCTTGAGCTTGAAGGATGAGATGCCTGCCCCGTTGGGATTGAACTCAATCTGGAAGTATTTGGTTGAAAACGTGAAAGGAGTTGAACTTCCTTTCTGGCCGACGGCTACCAACGAACCCGGCAGCTGGCTGCCCCAAGCAAGATTTGAAGAGACAAGCGATGACTTTGCGGGTTCTAGAGATGCAAGCGTATCCGCTGTCTTGGGTTGGACGCTTTCACTGACAACCTCTGCAGAGGGCGTTGGAGTGAAAAAGGTTGTTTGGATGGTCATGCCTACAGTGATGACCAAAACGGAAAGGACTATGGCTAGAATGGTATTTTTGTCCATATCTACTCCTGGTGGTTGGGTATGGTGAGACGATGATCACAGGAAAGATAGGTACATAACGGATGTCTGCAACAACAGGAGTGGGGAAGAGACTGTCAGAAAGTCTCACGACTGGAGGAAGACCCCAGCCTTTTCACAGAGAGAGAGGAGTTGTTTTTTTTGGGATGCATGGTCATCAACCTTTCCTGGATATGCGATGAATGCAAAATCGTAACCGGGGACCATCCGAGGCTTCTCATTGCGCCACAGTTCCTTGATCTGCCTTCGGATCCTGTTCCGTTCTACGGCATTGCCATAGTGACGAACTGGTATCACCACAATCCTGTCAACATCAAGCTGGTTTTGGCTCACGATAAGTTTCAAGCCCCGACAGGAGTAGGTCCTGCCGGTTTTGAAAATTCGGTCTATCTCCGGTTTACGTTTTACAATCTCTTTCTTAGAAAGGCTTCTTCTCATCACATACGGACAGCTTGTGTCTGCCTTTGGCTCTCCTGCGGGCCAATACCAGGCGACCGCCCTTCGTTGCCATACGAGCCCTGAACCCGAACTTCCTGTTTCTCTTCACCTTACTGGGCTGGTAGGTTCTTTTTCCTTTGTAACTCATGAGATATTCTCCAATTTTACATCGCTTTACGCGGATATTTTCCAGTTGAGCGGAGGATACTCCTCCGAGTGGTGCAGTATATAGACCAAGTTCAGTTACGTCAAGTAACTAAGAACTCAGCATTTGGATGGATTTGATGCCCAATGATGGATATTTCTTTCCAATAAAAGCAAGTATCTTCTTTTGCTGCATCATGGCCATCTGTGCCCAGGAAGGGTGGTCGGCACGAAGAACGAGTGTAGTGCCCTTGATTTCCACGATTTTTACGTGTGGATAGAGCCTATTCCCGATAATCTTCTGCCATTCAAACCCTACTGCCGCTTTAGGATTGTCTGCATGAATGTTGAGGGAACGCAACACATACTCCAGTACGTGCTTGCCTTCCAGTGGTTCCCCGCCTTCATGACACATCCGTGGTTTCCTATCCTTCATCCGAGGCAAATCTTCCTTCGCGGACAGTATACACCAGAGCACCCTCCTGTGCCAGTTCCTCGAAGTAGTGCTCTTCCGGCAGAAATGTGAAAAACGCTTGGCTGTATGTGTCCATGAGATGCAAGAATTGCTCTCTTCGCGTAAAATCGAGCTCCAAAAGTACATCATCGACAAGAATCAACGGTTGCTTTCCTGTTTTTTTCTTGAAAAAATCCATTTGGGCAGTTCTGAAAATCAACGAAGCTAACCTGAGCTGTCCTGTAGAACCACTCTGGGAGAAGAGTTGCTCACCTTCCATGACCTGGAAACGATCACGATGTATCCCGCTTGTACTCGTTTGCATCCTCAGATCCCGCTCCCGAGTCTCCTCAAGATATGAGACAACCTCTTCCTCGGTGGCACAAGTATTCCAGGATGGGTTGTACTCGATATGCACATCGAGTTCGGAAAGGGAAACGGAACGGTACATCGACGGAAAAATCCGGTCGAATTCATACACCGCCTTGGTGCGTTCCTGCTGGATTGCAACCCCATAGTGGGCAAGCTGTTGGTCATAGATGGGAAGAAGATTGACCCTTCCCTCCTTGATGGCAAGATTGCGTTGGCGAAGGATAAGCCGGTACCGGCGCAAGTCATCGAAGAACAGTGGGTTGTACATGCTCATCGTCTGGTCAAAGAAACGTCTTCGCTGTTCAGGTTCTCCCTTGATGAAAAAAATATCATCATGGCTGAAGACGATGCACGGAATGTTGTAAATAAGCTCTTTTCGGTCCTGCACTTCCCTTCCGTCGAGAACCACCGTCCGTTTGGAATCCTTCCACTCCAGCTCAAGATGGTGAGGATACTGGCTGTCATCAATGTAGGTGCCTTCGATCCTGAAGGCTTTCTGGGAGTGTGCAGCAAGTTCCTTCAGCTGGGCTGTTCTGAACGATGAACCGTAACAAAGCGTATAGATTGCCTCAAGAAGATTGGTTTTTCCCTGTCCGTTGTTCCCAATGAGGAATACCTGCCGATTATCGACAGGTATTTTCTCACTTGATAAGTTTCTGAACTGGTTGGTCCTAAGTTCGGTAAAACGCATCAGGCATTCGGTTGCATCGGCATGATGATATGATAGTAATCCCTGTTGCTTTCTGGCTTTACTTTCATAGCTTTTGTCGGTTCAGTGAAGTTGATGGAAAAATACTCGCCTTCCATCACCTTCAGGGGATTGAGCAAGTACGTATAGTTGAGCGAAACCTTGCTGTCCGGACCTTCATACTGGCAGGGAATGATTTCCTTTGCCTCACCTGCCTCGCTTTCATCGCTGGTGAGCAGTACCCCTGCTTCGCTGATATCCAGGAAAATCCGTTTTGCCTTGTTCTCAACCAACAGCGAAACACGCTTGAGGGCATCGAGCATATCCTGGATCCGCATGGTGCAGCAATAATTCTGACTGTCGGGAATGACCCTGCGATAATTGGGATACTGTCCCTTGATGAGGGTGGTATAAAACGTTCTCTGACCGATTTTTGCAAACAATAGATTCTCTCCGATGGAAAGTTCCATCACGCCTTCTTCGGTTCCCAACTTTTTCAATTCAGTGAAAAACTTGGTAGGAATGATGACTGAGGGGAACATCGGCAACTCTTCCTCAAAGCTTCGTTCTACCAAGGAAAGTCGTCTTCCATCCGTTGCCACCATGTTGATGCCGCTTGCATTGCGTTCGACATAGAGACCGCACAGGAAATAGCGTGTTTCGTCCTCGCTGATTGCAAACATCGTCTGGTTTGCCATGTCGATGAAGGCTTTCTGGGAAATTGGGAAAAAGGGTGCATCCTCAGGTTTCTCGAGATTTGGAAACTCATCTGCTGCAATGGTCCTGAGTTTGAAATCAATGCTTTGGGATTCAGGCTTGATTGCAAACATTCCATCCGTTACGGAGAAGATGACATTGGTGTCGGGAAGGGAACGAAGAATGTTCAGCAGTTTTTCACAAAAAACTGTTGTCTTTCCTTCTTCCAACGTTTGTACGGCAATTTCGGTGCTGAAGCCGAGTTTCTGGTCAGTTGCCCTGATGATAAGACGATCGTCGTAGGTTTCGAGATAGACATTGCTGGTGATGGAAAGAGAGTTCCTTTGGCTGGTGAAGTCCATGGAATATATGATCTCGGTGAGGATGGTTTCCTTGCTGCAAACGAATTTCATCTTATGACTCCTAGATTATTAGAATAAGTAGTAATAATAACAATAATAGCACGGATTCTGTGGATAACTTTCTAATTCATTATACAAACATCTCTTAATTTTTGCCATCCTGTGGATAACTTCCTGACTTGTCCACATTCCTTCCACAAGGAAAAAAGCGTTGTCCACAGGTTTTCGCAGTTATCCACAAGATATCCCGATGCTATCCACAAGCAATTACTTCTTTACACTTGTTAAGTCCCTCTTCAATTTGATGATGGTGTTGGCAAAGGCTTCATCCCCCTTCATCAGCGATTCAATCCTGTCATAGGAGTGCATGACCGTGGTATGGTCCCTTCCCCCGAATTCTGTTCCGATTTCGGTTGTGGAGAACTCGGTTATATCGCGTGCCAGGAACATTGCGATCTGACGTGGTTGGATAAGTGATTTGTTCTTTTTCTTTCCCTTGATCTCAAAACTGCTGACATTGAAGTACTCTCCGACAACCTTGATGATCGTATCAATGGAGAGTGTCTGGTTGGCGTTTGCTGCCAGCGAGGGAAGGATCCCCAACAGTTCTTTTGCCTTGTCGAAGGATATCTCTTGCCCAAGCAGCTCGCTGTAGGCCACAAGCTTTGTCAACGACGATTCCAGGTCCCTTACGTTTGTGCAGACATTGGTTGCAATGTAGTTGAGGATCTCGTCGCTCATGGAAGCTCCCCGTTCGAGCAACTTCTTCTTGAGGATGGCCATCCTGGTCTCATAGTTGGGTGGCTGAAGGTCAACATTCAAACCGCGTTCAAAACGGGAACTGAGGCGGTCGGTGATATTCTTCAGCTCGCTGATCGGACGGTCGCAGGTGAACACCATCTGCTTTTTCGACTCATAGAGGTTGTTGAAGGTGTGGAAGAGCTCTTCCTGGGTACTGTCCTTCCCCTGCAAGAAGTGAATATCATCGATCAGCAACACATCCACCTTGCGGAATTTGTTCTTGAAGTGCTGGGTTTTCTGTGATCCGATGGACTCGATGAACTCGTTGGTGAACATCTCTGCAGTCACGTACATGACTTTCAGTTCGGGGGTGTTGTTGATGATGTAATTTCCGATTGAATTGAGCAGGTGTGTCTTGCCAAGTCCTACCCCGCCGTAGATGAGGCAGGGGTTGTAGCTGACCCCTGGGTTTTTTGCAATTGCAAGGCTTGCATTGTAGGCAAATGCAGAGTTGTCGCCTATGACGAAGGTGTTGAACTCATACGAGGGATTGAGGTTGCAGTCAGTTTTCATCCTCAATGTTTTTTCTTCAGAAATGCGTTGCTTGGGTGGGGCTTCCACCACCTTCTCCTGGACAGTCTCTTGCTGTCCTGTTTCTTGTGGTTTGCTGATCTGTTCAATTTCTGAACGAGATACAACAACAAACTCAACATTGATGTCCTCACCAGTCAGTTCACTGAGCGTATTGACGATGAGGTCCCGATAACGGGCTATCACTGTGTCAAGAATAAACTGGCTGGCTCCAGCCAGAATCACCTTTTTTTCCTCTGATCTGAGGTAGGCGATCCGGTTGAACCAGGTATTGAATTCCTGCTGTGGCAGCGTTTCCTTGATTCTGGAAGCCGTTTCCTGCCAGAACTCAAAATAGGTGGTTTGTGTGTCACTCATGCGGCCATTTTACCCTGTTGCCACATGCGGTGCAAGTATTGTATGGATGGCTCATGGTTGTTATTATTAACTATATGTATTATAAGAAATAATAAATTACCTTCATTTCCGTCCCAAGCTTGCAACTCCTCTCAATTCCTGCTATAATCGATAAGAATCTACTCCAGTAATTTTTATTTATTGCATAAGGATATAACGAATGAGTGAAGGGAGCTTTGTCAAAGGGACGTTCCAGCCCTCCTTGCACCAGGATGGTGTGAGGATGGAGGGTACTTCCCATAGCTATTCGGCCGGGAGCATCCAGGTTCTCAAGGGTCTTGAGGCAGTTCGGAAACGGCCCGGCATGTACATAGGTTCGACAGGCATCGAAGGTTTGCATCATCTTGTATATGAGGTGGTCGACAACAGTATCGATGAAGCTATGGCTGGTTACTGTTCGGACATCCAGGTGTTTCTGGACCTCGATGATGAGGGACGGGAAGTCTGTACTGTTGAGGACAATGGACGAGGCATCCCGGTCGACCAACATCCTACCGAGAAGAAGAGTTCTCTGGAAATCGCCCTCACCCAGCTGCACGCCGGTGGTAAGTTCGACAAGAACTCCTACAAGGTCAGCGGTGGGTTGCACGGAGTGGGTGTTTCTTGTGTAAACGCTCTTTCGATCTGGATGGAAGTTACCGTCTATCGTGATGGGGGCGTGTACCGCCAGCAGTACAGCTGCGGCATTCCCCAGACTGAGGTAATCCGCATCGGGGAGACCGATCGAAGTGGTACCGTGGTGAGTTTCAAGCCCGACTATTCGATCATGGAGCAGAATGCCTTCAACTACGAAGTGTTGGTGAACCGCTTTCGCGAGCTCTCCTTCCTCAACAAGGGCATCAGCATCACCATTACCGACCGAAGGGGTGATGAGACCCATTCCCAGGCATTCAACAGCGAGGGTGGCATCAGTCACTTTGTGAGCTATCTGAATGAGTACAAGCGAGTCCTGGTCGACCCTCCCATCTCCATCGAGGGCGAGAAGGATTCCATCAAGGTTGAGATTGCCTTGCAGTACAACGACAAGTACGACGAAAAGGTGCTCAGCTACGTCAACAACATCAACACCCGCGAAGGTGGTACTCACCTCACCGGTTTCAGGACCGGTTTGAGCAGGGTCATCAACACCCAGTTGCAGAAAAATACCAAGCTTCTGAAAAAGTATGATGAGAAGCTTGAGCAGAGTGATATCTCCGAAGGGCTTACCGCTGTAGTTTCAGTCAAGGTCCCTGAGCCGCAGTTCGAAGGCCAGACGAAGATGAAGCTGGGCAACAGTGCCGTCACCGGTGTTGTGTTCTCCCTTGTCTATGAAAAGCTGGGCAACTACTTCGATGAGTTCCCCGCCCATGCGGAGGTGCTTCTCGAGAAGATCATCAACGCTGCCCTTGGTCGTATTGCCGCCCGCAAGGCGCGGGAGCAAATCCGCAAGAAGAGCGAAGGCGGCGGACTTCCGGGCAAGCTGGCTGACTGTTCGGAGAAGGACCCTGCCAAGTGTGAGGTCTTCATCGTTGAGGGTGACTCTGCAGGTGGTTCGGCCAAGCAAGGCCGAGACCGTCGTTTCCAGGCAATCCTTCCCTTGTGGGGAAAGATGCTCAACGTCGAAAAGGCTCAGGAGTACAAGGTTCTGGGCAATGACAAGCTGCAGCCGGTCATCTCCACCATCGGGGCTGGTCTTACCCGATACAACAATATGGGCAAGGACGACGACTTTGACAGTGATGTAACCTTCGATGTCAGCAAAGTCCGCTATCACAAGGTCATCATCATGGCCGATGCTGATGTGGATGGATCGCATATCCGCACCCTGTTGCTTACCTTCTTCTTCCGGTACATGCGTCCCTTGATTGAGGCCGGGTATGTCTACTTCGCCATGCCCCCGCTCTACAAGATTACGATCGGCAAGAAGGTTGAATATGCCTATGATGAGGAAGCAAGGGTAAAGATCCTGCAGGAAAATAATGTCAGCGACCCGTCGAAGGTTGCCATCCAACGGTACAAAGGTCTTGGTGAGATGAATCCCGACCAGCTTTGGGAGACCACCATGAATCCTGAGACCCGCCTGATCAGCCAGATCCATCTCCAGGATGCTGAGGAGGCCGACCGTGTCTTCAGCATGCTCATGGGAGAGGAAGTCGAGCCTCGTAGGGCCTTCATTGACGCAAATGCCGTCTATGTATCGAATCTGGATGTCTAGGAAAGGATAGAATCGTGGAAGAAAACAACGAAAACAGGACGATATCCGTGGACGTCTCCAAGGAGATGCGCACCTCGTATCTCAACTATGCCATGTCCGTCATTGTCAGCCGTGCGCTGCCCGATGTACGTGACGGCCTGAAGCCGGTCCACAGAAGAATCCTCTTTGATATGTTCGAGATGGGACTCAGGGCAAACACTTCCTATAAGAAGTGTGCCCGTATCGTAGGTGACGTGCTTGGTAAGTACCATCCCCACGGGGATGCATCCGTCTATGACGCCCTGGTCCGTTTGGCCCAGGATTTCTCGCTGCGCTATCCTGTGGTGAATCCGCAGGGGAACTTCGGTTCCATTGATGGCGACCCGGCTGCAGCCATGCGATACACCGAAGCAAAGATGAGTCGCATTGGTGAGGAAATGCTGCAGGATATCCAGAAGGAAACAGTCGATTTCGGCCCGAACTACGACGACTCCATGACAGAGCCGACCGTTCTTCCTGCCTCCTTCCCTTTCCTTCTGGCAAACGGAAGCAGCGGTATCGCGGTAGGTATGGCGACCAATATGGCTCCCCACAACCTCCAGGAGATCAGTGATGCAATCTCTGCAGTCATCGATAATCCCGATATCACCATTGATGAGCTGATGGAGTACATCAAGGGCCCCGATTTCCCCTCAGGAGGGGTGATTTGCGGTATGCAGGGCATCAAGGATGCCTTTACTACCGGACGGGGAAAGATTGTCATCCGTTCCGTCTATGAGATTGAGAGCGATGACCGTGGTCATGATCAGATCATCTTCAATGAGATTCCCTATCAGGTGAACAAGGCTGATCTGGTCAAGAAGATCGATGACTTGAGAAAGGATGGGGCAATCCCCATGATTTCCACCGTTCGCGATGAGTCTGACCGCAAGGGTATCCGCATCGTGGTTGAGCTGAAGATGGGCTCCGAGCCCATGGTGGTGCTCAACCAGCTGTTTGCCCGCACTGCCCTCCAGTCGAATTTCAACGTGAACAATCTCGCCCTTGTCCAGGGCAGGCCCCAACTGCTGACCCTCAAGGACATGCTGGTCTACTACATCCGCCACCGGGAGGAAGTGGTTACCAGAAGAACCCGCTATGATCTGAGAAAGGCACAGGAACGCGCCCATATCCTCAGGGGACTGAAGATTGGTCTGGACAACATCGATGAGGTGATCCAGATCATCAAGGATTCTCCGGACAATACGGTTGCTGCCCAGCGTTTGATCGAAAGGTTTGGGTTGGACGACCTCCAGGCACAGGCAATCATAGACATGAAGCTTGGACGGCTCAGCCATCTTGAGGCATCCAAGATACTGGACGAGTTGGGTGAACTTGAGCAGAAAATCGCCAATTACCAGGATTTGCTCTCTGATGAGCTTAAGATCCTCAAAGTGGTGCAGAGTGAGGTAAAGGCACTTCCTTCCTCCCTTGCCCCGAAAGACCGCAGACTTACCAAGATTGTACGTGAGGAACTTGGACAGGCAACCATGGAAGACTTCATCAAGGAAGAGGATGTCGTGGTCCTGATCAGCAACAAGGGCTTTGCGAAGCGCATTCCGATCGATGAGTATGAGGCCCATGGCCGTGCCGGAAAGGGAACCAGGACCACCAAGCTCCAGGATGGGGATTTTGTCGACCATATGTTTGTCGCCTCCACCAAAGAGTACGTGATGTTCGTCACCAATGCCGGAAAAGCCTACTATACGAAGGTGTTTGAGATTCCTGAGGCAAGCAAGACAGCCAAGGGCACGAGCATCAAGAATATCCTGCAGCTGGAGACCACCGAGAAGATTACCTCGATCATCAGCTTCAAGGAGTTCCGTGATGATCAGTTCCTGATGATGGCCACCAGGATGGGTGTGGTGAAGAGGGTTTCGATGACCAACTTCATCAACGCCAAGGCCAGGGGTATCAGGGCACTCTTCCTCGATGAGGGTGATGAGTTGCTCAGCTGTGAGTTCGTCCAGGAAGGCGATGAGGTGATGCTCATCACCAAGTATGGAAGAGGGCTCCGCTTCCAATGCAGTGATGTCAGGGCAATGGGTCGTGCATCAAGAGGTGTGAGAGGCATTCGACTGATCAATGAGGATCAGGTTGCCGGTCTGCTGAAGGTTGACGATTCAAAGCGAATTCTCATGATTACCGAGAATGGTCAGGGCAAGCAGGTGACGTTTGACTCCTTCTCAGTCCATGGACGTGCAACACAGGGCCAGAAGATCTACCGTCTTGGCGGCAAGGCCAGCTTCATCGTCGGAGTGCTGAGTGTGAACGAGGAGAACGACGTTGTTTGTGTTACGCTGCTGGGCCAGACGCTGAGGGTTCATGTGGATGCAATTTCGGTCCAAGGCAGAAATGCTGCGGGCGTCAGGGTGGTAAGCATGAAGTTTGCCAAGGACTCCATTGTTGCGATTGCCTCCACGGTACGTGATGATGAGGAAGAGGTGGAAATTCCTGAGCAAGCCAATACTGAAGAGCCTGAGATTGTCGAAGAGGATGAGGATGAGACCGAGGACATCGTTGTTGAAGACGATGAAGAGGTCGTAACTGAGGATCCAGACAACGAATAAAACATTTGTTAAGTAGTCTATGGGGTTGTTCTGCAGGTCGGAACAACCCCCTTTTTTGCCCCCGAAACTCAACTAATTCCCCACGCAAATCTGTAACTATAAAAAGAAACATATGCTAAAAACCTGCAAATGGCGCATCCAAATGCAGTTTTTTGGCATTTTGAAGAATTCAGAAATTTTTAGTGGAAAAACCAAGATATAAGGGAAAGTGCACACGTACCCAAGGTATCCTGAGATCATTTTGGGACATGGATAGGTCTTGTTTCACGTGAAACATCCTGGAGGGGAATTGTGTTGGGGAGAGGGGTGTGAGAATGTTGGTAGGGGAGGGGAGTAGTGACAGACAGCAGTGTTTCACGTGAAACACTGTGTTGGATGCACTGTTGTCTGATGTGGGTGAAAGGGCGAAAAAAAACGCTTCACGGAAAAGTTTCACGTGAAACGTTTGGGATTCGAAGAACCTGAATCAATTAGAAATCAGGGGTATTTACTACAGTAAGCTTCGGATCGACGAAATTGCGGAGGTAGCGTTCTACGCCGCCCTTGAGTGTCATCTGGGACATCGGACAACCAGCACATGCACCTTTGAGACGCACCGTGACATCATTGCCGACCAAGCTGACAAACTCAATATCTCCTCCGTCATTTTGCAAAGAGGGTCTGATATCCTCAATTGCCTTTCTGACTTTATCTTCCATATACTTATCCTCCATAGGGTATCTTGAAGATACAATAGAGGGAAAGAAGGGTCAAGGACTTGGCCTTCTGTGGTGACAATACCTCGATATTTCCGTATAGTGACGAATATGAGTGCGCAAACAATACTGTTTTTGAACCAAAAAGGCGGAGTTGGCAAGACTACCTCAGTCGTAAACCTTGGGTCAGCACTGGCCCAAAAAGGAAAGAAGGTCCTCCTTGTCGACCTTGATTCCCAGGGAAACCTTACCAGTGCAACTTCCATCGATGGGAGAAAGCCGGGTTTGTATGAGGTTATTGCCGGTCAGTGCAACGTTGCAGATGCAATACAGCAAACGCCGGTAAGAAACCTGTATGCCATCGCCAGCAACATCAACATGGCTGGTCTGAACATTGAGCTGGTCGGTGAGGACCAGCGTGAGTTCTTTCTCAAACGGGCTATGGATGGGTTGGAAGAGGACTGGGACTATATCCTTGGGGATTGTCCGCCCTCACTTGGGCTGGTTACGGTGAATGCCATGGTCTGGGCAAAGCAGGTCATTATCCCTATGCAGTGCGAATACTTTGCAATGGAAGGGCTGAATTTGCTGATGCGTACCGTCGGTAATATGAAGAAGTCATTGAATCCAGATCTGGAAGTGCTGGGCATTCTCTTTACCATGTACAGCAAACGCACCAAGTTGGCGAATGAGGTGGTGGAAGACATCAGTTCCTTCTTCAACACCTTGGTTTTCAAGACTATGATCCCTCGGAATGTACGAATTGCTGAAGCACCCTCCCATGGGCTGCCCATCAATATTTATGACAATGCAAGCAGCGGATCAAAAGCATATAAGGCACTGGCAGAGGAGGTAATCGAGCGTGTCTCAAGAAACAACTAAGAAACATGGATTAGGCAAGGGGATTGGTTCCCTGATGCAGGATTACTCCTTCGATTCGGTTTTGGATACCGCTTTGGGACTCTCTGCCTCCAAGCAGGAGCAGGATCCGACACAACGGATCTTGCAAGTTCCTATCGAGAATATTCGTGCTAACCCCAATCAACCCCGAAAAGATTTCAATCAGGAGTCGCTGGAAGAGCTGGCCCAGTCCATCAAGCGGGAAGGGGTTCTTCAGCCCATTCTGGTAGAAGAGATTGCCCCTGGTCAGTACAGTATTGTTGCTGGAGAACGACGGTACCGGGCCTCCAAGCTGGCCGGACTTCCCTCGATACCTGTCCTGGTGAAAGATTTCACCCAGATGCAACGTCTTGAGGTTTCCCTGATCGAAAACATCCAAAGGGAGAACCTCAATCCCATTGAGGAAGCCAAAGCCTATGCTTACCTCATACAGGAAGCGGGTATTACCCAGGAAGAGTTGGCGCAAAGGGTGGGGAAGAACCGATCAACCATCAGCAACAGTATCAGGCTCTTGCAGCTCAGCTCCGCTATGCAGCAGGACATGTTGCATGGGAAATTCAGTGCAGGGCAGGCTCGTGCAATTCTCTCCGTTGTCAACCCTGCTGACCGGGAGATACTCTACCGAGCTGTATTGGAGAAAGACCTTTCGGTACGAGCAACGGAACAATTGGCTGCACAATTCAATATGGGCAAGCGGGTAGCATACCAAAAGAAGAAGCGTGCAAAGAAAGGCTTGGCAAAGTCCGCCGATATTCTGGCCGTGGAAGACAAATTCCTCCATGTCGTGGGATCCCAGGTGGAAGTGAAAGGCTCGCTGGCGAAGGGTAAGCTGGAAATACCGTACCGAAGCAGCGAAGAATTGGAACGATTGTACCAACTGCTGGCACCAAGTCAGGAGTTGTTCGAAGTATAAGACATAATAGGAGTTATCATGGACGCACAGAATCTGACAGACGGCTTGTATGCCGTACTGCATACTACAAAAGGGGACATCACACTGCTTCTCGAGCATGAGAAGACGCCGATGACCGTGGCGAACTTTGTTGGTTTGGCTGAGGGAACCCTGAACATCAACGGAAAGCATGCCCGTTACTATGACAACCTCACCTTCCATCGGGTCATCGAGAATTTCATGATCCAGGGAGGCTGTCCCAAGGGAACAGGAACTGGGGGGCCTGGGTACACTTTCCCCGATGAGTTTGATGAGAGTCTGAAGCATACCGGTCCTGGGATGCTCTCCATGGCGAATGCCGGCCCCGGTACCAACGGGAGCCAGTTCTTCATCACCCATGTGGCAACTCCTTGGCTTGATGGAAAGCATTCGGTCTTCGGTCATGTTGTGGAAGGGCAGGATGTGGTAAATTCCATTGCGCAGGGAGACAAGATCAAGAACGTGGAGATCCTTCGCAAGGGCGAGAGCGCCAATGCGTTTGAGGTTACCAGGGAAATCTTTACAAAGTATGTAGTTGAAGTGGAAGAGAGAAACAAGAAGAAGCAGGGATTGGAACAGGCGAAGCTTGATGCAGAACTGAAAAACCGTTTTCCTGATGCAACCATCACTCCCAGCGGTCTTCGGTATGTAGTGAAAAAAGCAGGGGATGGAAAGAAAAATCCCGCCTATGGGCAGAAGGTTACGGTGCACTATACCGGATCGTTGCTTGATGGCAGGGTGTTCGACAGTTCTGTCCGCAGGGGGAGTCCCGCCCAGTTTGCCATCGGTGAAGTGATCGAGGGTTGGAACGAGGCTCTGATGACCATGAGTGCCGGCGAACAGCGTACTCTGATCATCCCTCCTGAGCTTGGCTATGGGACCATGGGGTATCCGGGGGTAATTCCGCCGAATGCGTACTTGATCTTCGATGTGGAGCTGATAAAGTTCTAAAACATTACCAGAAAAGGAGAAGCCTGTGAAATCGAAGGATGTTCATTATGTGTGCAGCCAGTGTGGACGGAGCGAAACCAAGTGGTTGGGGCGCTGTCCGGACTGCGGTAGCTGGAATACCTTCGAAGAAGAGGCGGTCAAGAGTGTTCCCGATGGAAAGCATGCTGTCATCAGCACGCTTTCCAAGCCGGTTTCGCTGGAGAGTATCGTGATAGACCCACTCTTCCGCTATGAGACGGGCATCGGCGAGCTTGATAGGGTTCTCGGAGGAGGGGTCATGCGTGGCTCCTCCATACTCCTCGGAGGAGAACCCGGAATCGGCAAATCCACACTCATGCTCCAGGTGCTGGAAAAGTGCTCGCTTGGCAGGAAAGTGCTCTATGTCTCAGGCGAAGAGTCTCCCAGCCAGGTGAAGCTCAGGGCCCAGCGCCTGGGCCTCAAACTCTCCTCCATTGATATCTTTTGTGATACCCGTGCCGAGATTCTTGAATCGCTTCTTATGTCCTCAAAGCCGGATGTGGTGGTGATCGACTCGCTGCAGACACTCAGCAGTGAAGAGCTTCCTTCTCCTGCAGGCTCGGTGAACCAGATCCGCTTTTGCTCCACCCTGTTGGTGGGCATCTGCAAGCAACTTGGGATCTCACTGTTTCTCATCGGTCATGTGACCAAGGAGGGGGTGCTGGCAGGCCCGAAAGTCATTGAGCATCTGGTCGATACCGTCCTCTATTTTGAGCAGGTTTCCAGTGGAGTCCGCTTGGTGCGTGCTGCAAAGAACCGCTTCGGTTCGGTTGATGAGATAGGCATCTTCAGCATGCATGAGAAAGGGCTCACTGCGGTGGCAAACCCCTCCTCATTCTTCATCACGGACCGCACTGGCACAGCCCTTCCCCCAGGCATTTCCTACACTGCGGTGATCGAAGGATCGCGTACCTTTCTGGTTGAGATCCAGGCCCTGACCACTGTGGCAAAGAACGGATACTCCCGCATCTACTCCGAGCGTATCGATACCGCCAGGGTAACCCGTGTGGCTGCAATTTTGGAACGTCATGCCGGGGTACGCTTGGGAGATCAGGACATCTATGTCAATGTGGCGGGAGGCATGAAACTCAGTGAGGTTTCCATCGAACTTCCCCTTGCGCTCGCACTCTGGTCGGCACTCAGCGGCAAGAGTCTTCCCAAAGGTCTGGTAAGCTTTGGGGAACTGAGTTTGGCAGGGGAAGTCCGCAGTGTCGGGTTTCCCGAAAAGAGGGAGAAGGCAGCCAAGGAGTTGGGATTCTCCCGTTCTCTTCTGCCCCGGGCCCTTTCCCACTCCCCCGTGAGCCAATATCCTTGCACTACGGTCAGGGAAGCGCTCGAGACATGTACCAAGCTGGGTTGAGTATAATTTGTGAGGAAAACTAATTAAGTAGTATTTCTTTACTAATAAAAAAATTGAAAATATCATTTGATTCTGGAAGTGGCACAAAAAAACAGCTGCATCTTTCGATGCAGCCGGCTGTTGTGAGTTAGTTAGGAAGGATTATCAACCAAGCATACTCAACAGAATGGGGAAAATCACCACATTGCCGATGGATGCACCGAGACTGGTGAAGAGGAAGACCAACAGGGTGTGGAGCACACGGTTGCGATACCAGCCCCTGAAGGTTGTTGCATCATCCCCAAGATTCTCGAAATCGCGTACCTTGGGTTTGCGAAGGGTGGCCTGCAGGACCCCGCTGACCATACCTACCCCGATGCCGGGATGGAGGCTTGTAAGGGGTGCTGACAAAATGCTGAGCAAGGTATTGAGCGGATGGGCAAGTGAGAGAATCGCCCCAAGTGCAGTGAAGGTCATGTTGGTTGCAAGCCAGTACCCGAACATCTTGATGCCTTCGGCTTGTCCGAGATTCAGGAACCCATAGGCCAGCAAACCAACAATAAGAACCGGTATGGACCACCCAAGAATCTTGCCTCCGTTTCCGGCCTTGGGAGCTTGGCTGATATCGCTGAGGTCTGTGTCGATTTTTCCTTCTTCGATGGCTTGGACTGTCCTGATGATGCCTTCCTGATGACCCGCCCCAATGACCGCCAGTTTCTTCGAACCGGGTGCAAGATAGATGCTGGTGGCAAGGTAGCGGTCACGCTCATCGATGAGCACAGCCTTGACCGCAGGGAGCTCCTTGGCCATCTCATCCATCATGCTTTGCATGACATCGGCTTTTTTGAGTTCCGCCATGTCTTCTTCGCTGATTTTCTCATTGCTGAAGACGGCACTGATGATGGTGGCGATCAACTTGGCCTTGTTCCAAAGATTGGATTTTCTCCAGGCGCGCTGGAAAGTTACTTGGATTTCCCGGTCGCAGAGGGAGTAGGGAATTTCCTTCTCCTTGGCCAGTCGGGCTGCGCTGAGAATCTCTTCGCCGGGAGCGCTGCCGGATTGGTTTCCCATTCGCTTCTGGAAGGAAGCAAGTGCCATGTTGGCAAGCAGCAGAAAACCCTTGTTCTCCTTGAGCACTTTCTTGACATCCATATTGGACCAGGAGGATTGGTCCTCCTTGTTTTTCATCCTGCCGTCGTCAAGCTCCAGGCAGATATGGTCGGGGTTCTCAGCCTCAATGGCCAGAGCCACCTCGTCAACGCTCTCCTTGGAGACATGGGCCGTCCCCACCAAGAGGATTTGTTTGCCGTCGGAGAGGGTGAGGCGATGGAACGTATCGCTCAGTTTTTCATCAATCATGCTGACAACTATACTCAAGGTAAGGGAGAGAAACAAGGGAATTTGACAGGCGTACAGTATTCGGATAGAGTTTTGCTCACATGGACACACTTTGGTATCTGGCAAAATTGGCTTTGGCGTTGCTGCTTGGCGTCGCTGCCGCCCGCACTCTCGGCATACATCGTTTCACAAGGGTTTCCGCCTATGCACAAACGGTGCTGGTCTGGTTGCTTTTGTTCTTCATGGGAGTGAACACCGGGGGGATTGAGGGGATCAGCTCGCAGTTCGGTACGATTGGGCTTTCCGCCCTGGTTTTGACCCTTCTGGCAGTTGCAGGGACCATTCTGGTCTCCCTGATTTTCTCCTTTCTGCTCTCTCCCTCGTCCAAGGAAGAAGGGATAGCCATCGCCAAGCGTAAGGAGCAGAGTCTGTTGCGCAGGTTCTATGACATCATCAAGGAACCGATGCTGCTTGTTGGCATTGTGCTTGTCGGGCTTGCTCTCCGGTTGGGTACCAACCTTTTCTCATGGTTTGACAGCTCTCTGGTCACCTATCTGCTCTACACCCTGCTGTTTTTCGTAGGGATGGGCATGGTCCACAAGAAGATCAGTTTCAAAGGGGTCTTTGCCGATCGCAGCCTCTTCCTGTTGCCCCTCTATACCATTGCCGGTACCTATCTTGGAGCTCTTTTGGCGCCTTTGCTGACTCCGTATACCCTATCAGAGGCGATGGGAATGCTCAGTGGTTTTGGGTGGTACTCCCTTTCAGGAATTTTGATCAGTGATCTGGGTTTTCCTGTGCTGGGTTCAATCTCATTTCTTTCCAACCTGCTGAGGGAGAGCTTTTCCTTCTTTCTCATTCCACTTTTCGGTCGGTTGGGAAAACGGTTCTACTATCCGGCTGTCTGCAATGCAGGGGCGACCAGTATGGATGTTACCCTTGTGCTGCTCTCCTCCCACTTCGGGACACGAACCATGGTGGGCTCCATCTACCATGGGGTGATCATGAGCCTTGCCGCCCCGCTGCTGATTCCGTTCTTTTTCTAGCTGGCAATCCAGAGTTGTGCGACAATGGCAAGAGGATTTTCCTTGATCAGTCGCACATAGATTCGGTTCGGCCCGTCAAAGAGCATCGGTATCTGGTCAATCATTGTTTGGAGGTTCTCGGATACAGCCAGCTGGAGAAACGTATAGGTGCCCGGATCAATTTGGTAGGGATCCTGATGGGGAGGCATTGCAAGGCCTTGTTCGACCAAGCTTCTCATCTCCTCTCCGGGAGGGTTCTGGATACCGGCAAAGAGTAGGCTCAGGGTGGAAGAGAGAGCCAGGCATCCTTCAGATCCAACATCGGCTGAATCGAGGAAGGAGACCATCTGCTGGTATGCACTCTCTCCATCGGAAGCATCGAAGGGTGCTTGTGTATAAGGGACGGCTTGCTGGAGATGCAAGATCATGGATTTGGCTGTTTGCATGGGAGATACTGTAGCAGAATGAAAACAGAGGGTAAAGTGGACTCCTTGTCCTATGTCCTGCAGAGACGGCGCAACAGCCGCCACATCACCATCCGGGTGCTTCCTGATGGCTCGGTGAAGGTAAGCGCTCCCTATGGAGTCTCCTTGGCATCCATTGAACGGGTGATTGTCAACAACAAGGCAAAATTGATCTCCACAATCGAGACCCAACGCAGGCTGCTGCATACGTATCAGGAAGGGGAAACCTTCCTGTTTGCCGGAGAGCCTCTTGTGCTGAATCTGATCAAATCGGAGAAGAACTCCATAGCTGTTGAAGGGAACCATCTGTTGGTGGGCTATGCAGGAGAAGAACCGCAATCCTCGGTGGTATGTACCTTGATAAAGGAACTCTATCGCCAGCAGGTCAAGCTGCGACTTGGCAACTGGGTACCCTTCTGGGCAAATCGTCTTTCACTGCATATTCCTCCCTATGGAGTGCATGATGCAAAAAGTCGTTGGGGAAGTTGTTCCGCAAAGGGCAGATTAAGCTTCTCCTTGCGCTCCCAGATCCTCAACGACGAGCAATTCTCCTATCTGGTACTGCATGAGATGGCACATCTTGTACACTTCAACCACTCAGCGCAGTTCCATGCATTGCTCAAGGAGCAGATGCCTTCCTACAAGGAGATCCAGAAATCAGTCTTTGCCCTGCAAAAGGAAAGTCAGCTTTGTCCGTGATTCACAACGCGCACATTATTGTGTATCTTGGAAGGAGAGGAGATAGTGCAGTATGAAACCTGATACATTGGCAGACGGAGTATTTCGTGTTGCAGCAAAAATCGGCAACCGTGACCTGTTTGAAGGTATATGGCCCATCCCCGATGGAGTGATGTTGAACTCCTATGTGGTAAAGGGAAGTGAAAAGCGGGCCCTGATCGACTTGGTGAAGGATTGGGATGGTGCTCTGGCTGCGGTCAATGAGCAACTCGATGATCTGGCGGTGGGACCGGGAAAACTGGATTACATCGTGATCAACCACATGGAACCCGATCATACCGGTGCGATGGCTCGCATTGTTGCTGCCTACCCGGAAGTTGAGATCCTCTGCTCGGCAAAAGCAGTCCCCCTGATCAAGCACTTCTATAAGATTGAGAAGCATGTACGCGCTGTGGCTGATGGTGAGAAACTCGACCTTGGCGGAAAGACCTTGCAGTTCCTGATGACGCCGAACATCCACTGGCCCGAAACCATGATGACCTACCTTGAGGAGGACCAGATCCTCTTCAGCTGTGACGCTTTCGGTTCCTTCGGCCGCTATGAGAGCTGCTTCGATGATGAGTTGACCGAGGAAGAGAAGATGAAGCTTTTCAGTGAGACTGAGCGCTACTATGCGAACATCGTCTCCTCCTTCTCCTCGTTTGTCACGCGCGGCATAGCAAAGCTTGCTCCGCTTGGCATCAGGATGGTTGCACCAAGCCATGGCGTGGTCTGGAGGAAAGAGCCCGAGAAGATCATCAACTGGTATGGGACCCTTGCAACTTATATGAATGGACCCCGTGAGAAGGAAGTTGCGGTGGTATGGTCAAGCATGTATGGCAATACGGAAGCATTGCTTTCTTCCATTGTTGACGGGATTGAGAGTGAGGGAATTCCTGTACACGTACTGCAGGTTCCCCAGACCCATGAATCCTTTGTGCTGGAGAAAGTCTGGCGCAGCGAAGGCTTGGTGATCGGGATGCCCACCTATGAGTACAAGATGTTCCCCCCGATGTACCACGTCCTGGACATCCTTGAGAGAAGCCATGTTCAAGGAAGGAAGACCCTGCGCTTCGGTTCCTTCGGCTGGTCAGGAGGGGCACAGAAGCAGTTTGATGAGTTCTCCACCCTCATGAAGCTCGACTGCAAGGGTGTGATCGAATATCAAGGTGCTCCGACAGAGGAAGACAAGAAGAAAGCCTATGAGCTTGCCAAGGCTATGGCCAAGGAAATCAAGGGCTGACAAACACAAGGCTGCTGGTCGGAGGTCCCGGTCAGCAGCCATTTTATTACTGCTATCCTTGTCCTTTTCCTTGTATTGTCCAATTGTGTCCGCTATGCTGAGAACATCCTGTGCATCCCAGGGGCCTCATGCAAAACGGTCGGACGTCAAAACTCATCCTCACCTTTCTCTGTGCAATGCTTTTCATTGCCTGTGATTTGTTCTATTCCCCGCCCGGCGTGCTGCAAAGCTCCCGGCAAGCGGGCACCTACCTTGAGCCAATTGCGATTACCCTCTCGAGCAACCATTCCAAGGCAATCCATTACACGACTGACGGGTCACTGCCTACGTTGGACAGCCCCCGCTACACAACTCCCATCACCCTCACCAAGACAACACAGGTGCAAGCCATTGCAATAGACAGCAATGATAAGGTGATGCAACGAAAAATCTGGAACTACGTCGTGCGAGGGACTCCTCACTTCTCCCCAACCCTTTCAGTGGCCGAACAAAGGATCTACCATGTCTCGGACCAGTATGAGTACAGCACAGACGACGGGAACACCTGGCAAGCTTGTACAGGACTCTCCCAATCCCTCCCTTCGCTTTCAGTAGGCAATATGGTTCATGTCAGACACAAGGTGGTGCAGGACGACAGCTACTACCTTGGGGAAGTGTTCGACTTAACTGGTCCTGATCTGGTAGCTGGAAGCTGCTATATTGCTTCTGCAAACCTGAGTGTGCCTTCAATACATGAATGGAGTGCTCAGCGTTTTGACGCTGATCTTTTGGACGGCACCGCCACCATAGCCATTCCCACCATAACCAATGCCGGCAATGCTACTTTCACCGGTTCGGCCATCATCGACTTTTATGCATCCTCAGACCCTTTCATCACCGAAGAGGACCAACTCTTCCTTTCGGTAGAGACCTTTGATTTCACGCTGGATCCCAACCAAACATACGGAGCCTCCCAAGATGGCTCATGGCCGGCCAATGCATATTGGCTTTGGGGTCTTATCATGACAGTGGATGGGGTTCGTCAGTTAACGTATCAAGTCAGTACTTTGGAAGGGTTTCAGTATATAGGGTACCATCTCAGAACAGAGAAGTCGGAACTGCTAAAGCAGAACAACTGGACTACGTCGCAACATGTTGACTCGATCTTCTTTTCGGAAAGCGAGGCTGACACGACGGATGGTGCTTTCAAGATGGTGAACTCCTGGGGCGTC
Organism: uncultured Sphaerochaeta sp.; assembly: GCF_963667405.1. NCBI lineage: Bacteria > Pseudomonadati > Spirochaetota > Spirochaetia > Spirochaetales > Sphaerochaetaceae > Sphaerochaeta > uncultured Sphaerochaeta sp. The sequence continues at coordinate 2,950,253 of NZ_OY763408.1, forward strand.
GGAGGAAGATGGGAACATATTCCAGATGGTGCGTACTACCTTCCCTTTGATGCTGCCGTTGCCTTGAAGATGCACATCTACTACTCATTGAACACAGTCGAAACGGTATATGAGCCCTTCCTGCTTGCTTCCTTTGACTTGTCTCACCCAAACAGGGAGACTTGCCTGGTCAGTATCGGAGTGGGGGATCCAGAGCATCCCCTCATGGAAAAACGGTTGCAGTCGATTTCTGACATAAATAATGTAGGCCTTGTACGAGCCGGAGGACCCAATCCCTATCCTGATACTACGATGGTCATGGATATCAGCGAGTTCGCCCCCTATATCGCCACCAACGACATCTTCATCAGAATTGACAACCGAGACGAGGGAGAAAAGGCAACCCTTTCTTCCTTCTTGGTGGAGCTGTACGACGACTATTCTATTGATCCTGCAGATGCAGCACAAATCCTTGATTTTCCTCTAGAAGGCTCTTCTCCTACAGTGGCAGCAAGAGAGAACAGAACTTTCCTGATCAGCACAAGCAGGGATTTGGAGCAAGACAGTCTTCCCCTGCTTCACACACAGAGCCGAAGCATGACTCAGCCGCTTCCCATCCAGCGTCCGCTCAGTGAGGAGGAGATTCAAGCAATTCTTGCCTTGCAGGCTCCTGCAAGCAGAAGCAGCAGAAGCCAAGATGACTTTGCATCCAAAGGTTTGGTTCCTCCTACTGAGGTTGAGCTGAGGAGCATGAGAACCTTGGATGTGGGTACCCGCTGGTATCCAGGTGATCTTCCCTTGGAAGTTGACTGGAGCCAGAGTCCCTACTTCCCCCCGATAGGGAACCAGGGAGTGAAAGGAAGTTGTTCGGCCTTCACGAGTGCTTACTACATCCACACCTTCAGTGAGGCGCGTGAGCATGGATGGGATCTCAGTGGTGCAGAGTGGGAAGGCACTGGATCAGGCTATCCCTCAGTTGAGTATCAGGATAGGATCATGAGTCCGGATTTCAGCTACCATCTTACCAGCCAAGCTCCAGGGTCATCGATAGCTGCTCTTCAATCCGTATTGGACCGCATAGGGTCGAGTACCTGGAAAACCACTGGGTATGATGTGGTTAATGATGAGGATCCCTCGTCCGACTATGAGTATCCCTGGCCAACAGAAGAAGCTTTTCGGGAAGCAGCCCAGTATCGTAGCAGAAGAAGTGATGGGAACTACTTTGATGAGAACTCGGTGGGTCTCATTGTCCTCGATGACCCAGCAAAGTTAGACATCGTACAACAGCTGCTTGCCAGTGGGTATTGTCTGGCCACCAGCATTCACGCACAAAGCTTTTATGCTAGTGAACATCAGTGGATGAATGAGCAGGATGTGGTTGATCTCTCTGATGCAGATGAAACTGATATTGTGTATTCCAGTCGTAACCCAAACCATGCCCAGACCATAGTCGGCTACAAGTCAGGATTGGCTTGGTCTCCGTAAGGAAGCCTCTCTGACAAAGGCCTCAAAGAGAGGAGCCATAGCTTCTCCCAGGGTTTCCGGGTGCCATTGCACTCCGACGCACCAAGGGCCATCGATAGCCTCAAACGCCTCAATGGAACCATCTGAAGCAAGAGCTGTGACGTTCAGGGCATCGGAAGGAGTGTGTACCAGCTGATGATGCAGGCTGTTTACTCCTAGCTCTGGTTTCTTGAGAAGAGAGAAAAGTACGCTGTCTCGCTCTATTGTCACCTGATGGCTGACCCTGTTCCAGTGCTCCAGATCGGGGTGGTGAACAGCCCATCCCTCCCGCTCCTTGTAGTCTTGGTGAAGGGTTCCTCCCTCGGCCACATTGATCAGTTGCATGCCACGGCAAATTCCCAGTATGGGCTTTTGCGCTTGTCGCCCTTGGTGATAGAGCGCAAGGTGAAATGCATCGGCATCGAGGTCGGAAGGTCCGCAGAGAGGGGTCCTCTCTTGCTTGTAGAACGAAGGGTCGATATCTGCACCTCCTGCAAAGAGCACGCCGTCACAGAGTTGGATCAGCTGCTCAAGATTTGTAGTGGTGGGGGAAAGCAGAATGACCAGAGCACCCGCCTGTTGGAGACAGGTGGTGTAGCCCTCGTTGGTGAAGATCCTTCTGAGGGTGGGGAAGGCGGAGCTTGCCGGAGCCTGTTCATAGGTTCCGGCAATGCCGATGACCGGCCTTCTCATTCGATGATGGAAAGCAGGTGTCGGGTAAACCCGCTGATGCGCTCAACCGAGGAGATGCACAGCCGTTCCTTCACCGAGTGGACGTCATACATGTCAGGACCGAAGGAAACCGAGTCCATACCACTGATCCTGCTGTTGATGATACCGCACTCAAGACCTGCATGGATGGCTGTGATCTTCGGCTTCTTCTGGGTGTACTCCTCGTACGCTTTGGCACAGAAACCGGTCAGCTCAGATGCAGGGTTCGGGGTCCAGGAAGGATAGGCTCCCGTAAAGGTGACCTGTGCTCCCGCCAGACCGAGGATGGCTGCATTGCGATGGGCAATATCGTCACGGGCGGAGAGTACCGATGAACGGTGGCTGCTGATGATTGTGAAACCCTGCTCCTCAAGACGGAGGATGGCAAGGTTGGAGGATGTCTCCACGATGCCGGGGATGGTCATGCTCATGGCGTCGACTCCATGGGGGGCAGCATAAAGGGCAGTGAAGAAGGCCTTGCTCTGCTCCTTGGCTACAGCTTTCCCTACCATGGGGACCTCGGTAAGGGTCAACAGGAGGTCGGGGTCACTCTGTGCATACTCAAGACCCAACTCTTTCTGGGTTTGTGCAACCAAGGTGGCAAGGGTGTTTGCATCCTTCTCCTTCACAACAAGACCGATGGTGCAGACGGAGGGAATGACATTGCGCTTGGTTCCCCCCTCTGCCTTGAAGATTTGGAAGGAAGGCAGCTGGCTGACAGCGCGGGCAGCCACCTTGATCGCATTTGCACGCTGCTCGTGGATTTCGCCACCGCTGTGGCCACCGAGCATCCCATTCGCAGTGAGCAGGAATGCCTTCGATGAAGGATCTGGCTTTGTCCAGGTTACAGGAAGCTGGGCATCCACCTCGATTCCCCCTGCACACCCGATATAGAGCACCCCTTCCTCCTCGCTGTCGAGGTTGATCATAAGCCTGCTCTGCACATGCTCTTCCTGGATGTTGAAAGCCCCGGTGAGGCCTGTCTCTTCACTGACGGTGAAGATTGCCTCAAGCGGACCGTGTTTGCATGCAGGATCTGCAAGGATATCCAGCGCAAGGGCGATGGCGATGCCATTATCCCCACCCAAGGTGGTCCCATTTGCCTTCAGGAAATCCCCATCCCGTACCAGCTCGATTGGATCGGTGGCAAAGTCGTGGGTACTGCCTTCAACCTTGACGCACACCATATCCATGTGTCCCTGCAGGGCGACCGAGCTGCGGTTCTCGTAGCCGGGATAGGCTTTCTTGCGGATGATTACATTGCCGATATCGTCTACGATCGCCTCAAGCGCATGCTCCTTGGCGAACGCGAGCAGAAATTGTCTTACTCCTTCCTCATTGCCCGACTCGCGGGGGATATCGGAAAGATCGGAAAAATAGTTCCATAGATTCTCAGGCTTCAGGCCTTGCACAGCTGCTTGCATCAAAACACTCCTTGTGTGATGGTTTTCAGGCGAAACGGTCTCTGATGAGATCTCCCTCTATGAACAGACCCTTTATCTGAAGGTTCTCGTCAAGGACAACGACATCAGCCTTATAGCCGGGAACCAACATGCCTTGCTTGGAAAAATTGTAGATGCGTGCAGGGTTCGTTGCGCACATCTGGCTGGCTTGTTGGATGGGTACCTCCCATTCCACGACATTGCGCAATCCTTGCAGCATGGTCAGTGCCGAACCGATGAAGAGATCGGGGTCCTTGAGTGCAACGAAGGCCCCGTCTGCGCCGATGGCGCACTCGATGCCATTTGCAAGGCAGGATCCTGAACGCTGTTTTGTAGGCTTGAGCGAGTCGGTGACCATGACAATGTTGTCCAGCGGCTTCTCCCTGAGCAACATCTTCACCAGTTCGGGATGCACGTGAACACCGTCACAGATGATCTCGCACTGCATCTCACGTTGGATCAGAATTGCTCCGACCGTTCCCGGGTTGCGGTGGTGCAGACGGCTCATGGCATTGAAAAAGTGGGTGGAGTGGAAGATGCCGCACTGCATGCCTTCCATGATGTTCTCATAGGTTGCATCGGTATGGCCAGCCAACAGAACGATGTTCCGTTCTCTGGCAAGGAGAGCCAATTCACGCATATGTTTGAGTTCTGGAGCTACCGTCATGCAGATGACATGGCCCTTACCGGCATCGATGAGCTGGTTGAAGATATCAAGGTCAACCGGCAAAACACCCTCAGGATTCTGTGCCCCAACCCGTTCCATCGAGATGAAGGGGCCCTCAATATTCACCCCCATGATCTTGGCACCCTTCTCGTTGCCCATTGCTTCGACAATGGACTCGATGCTTGCAAGCATGTTCTCCAGTTTGTCGGTGTAGACAGTGGGCATAAAGGCGCTGACACCGAAGTCAGCAAGTCGCTCGCTCATTCCCAGAATTGAGGAAGCCTTGCAATCCTCGGTGCCAAATCCCCCGATTCCATGGATGTGGGAATCTATGAAACCCGGCATGATGTAGGAGCCTCCCACATCAATCATGATGGTGTCGGGCGGGAAGTCTTTTTCTTCCAGCCTGCGCATGTTGAAGATATCCCCGATCTCGCCTTTTTCATCTATGTAAAGGGCGCAATTTTTCAGTTTTGCATACCCCGTAACGACGGTTCCATTGGTAAGTACTGTTCTCAGACTCATACGGTACCTCTCTTTGGATAAACTATACGTACATATCCTATTGTCGTCAATGAACGTTGGTCAGGTCATTCACCCAGGTTCCCCGCTTGATGCGATACAGGCCGATGAACATCTTGGAGACCTCATCCAATCCAAGCAGCAGGAAGAGCTGATGGATTTCCAGATGGAAAACCAAAGCTCCAAGGAAAGCCAGGGGAACACCAACCGCCCAGACACCGAACATCTCGGCAAACATGGAGTAGCGGGTATCGCCTCCGCTGCGAAGGATACCGACGATAATGACGATGTTGATGCTCTTGAACGGCATGGTAAGGGCATGGACATAGAGACAGAGGATCGCCAGCCTTCTCACTTCATCGCTGATGTTGAAGAATTGTGCGAAAAGCGGCGCTACAAGGACTTCGAAGAGACCCATGGCGATGCCAACCAGCAAGGCCGTGAGGATGAACCGTTTGGCATACAGTTTTGCCAGAGGAATCTGCTTCTCCCCGATTTTTACCCCGATCATGATGAGGGTGGCGTTGCTTACTCCCATCATGGCGACAAAGAAGAGGTTGCCGATGGACTCGGCTACATTGATGGCGGCAATTGCCTCAATGCCGATTCTGCTGTAGGCCACCTTGTAAGCGGTCATGCCCAATGCCCAGAAAAACTCATTCAGAATGACCGGAAGGCTGGTCGGCACGATATGCAACAAGAACGCCTTGTTCCAGTGAAAGGCTTCCCTCGTCCTGATTGCCAGCACAGGATGATGGCGGTAGACAATGACCAGAAGGGCAACCATTTCAACCAGGCGGCTGGCTGCAGTTGCATATGCTGCCCCTGCCACTCCCATTGCAGGAATGGGCCCGATACCGAAGATCAACAGGTAATTGCCCACTGCATTCATGGTGAGGGAGACAAGAGCAACCTGCAAAGGGATCCTTGCATGTCCCACCACACGCAAAGCAGTGGCGAGCACCTGGCTGATGGCAGAGAAGATGTAGCTTGCTGCGACGATCTTCAGGTACGAGACGCCGTGAGAGACCACAACCTCTTCGGTCGTGAAAATGTACATGATCTGCCGGGGAATGAAAAATGAGGCAAGGGCAAAAATCAAGGCTCCTATTCCCGCCACAGCAAGTGAGAGGCCGAGCACCCGTTGGATGTTCGTCTCATTTTTTGCTCCCCAATACTGGGAGAGGAAAATTGCTGAGCCGCTTGTCACCCCGAAGAAGAGGAGGCTGATGAGAAAGAACATCTGGTTTGCAAGTGCAACGGCGGCAATGGGAGCCTCCCCGAGTTGTCCTATCATCAGGGTATCCACAAAGGAGAGGGAGTTGTTGAGCAGGCTTTGGAAAACAACCGGCAAGGCGATGGAAATCATCTTGCTGGTGAAATCTTTCCGTTCAGTAAGGTCTTTGGTCACGGGTTTACCTTCTGGCAAGCAACACTCTCGCCAAGTCCTTTCTCTTTGCTTTTTCCAAGGCCTCAAGAACCAAGGGGCGGTTTTCTGGTTTTTGGTACTGCAACAAGGCACGCTGCAGATGCCGCTCGCGTCCCTTGGGGATATGGATGGCTGCAAACCGCTTGCCCATCCTTGGATCGAAGCCAGTATAGTACATGCAGGTTGAGACTGTCCCGGGGGTTGGATAAAATTCCTGTACTTGATCAGGAATAAATCGACTCTTGTGCAGGTATAGGGCCAACGTGATGGCATCCTCAAGCGTGCTGCCAGGGTGCGCGGCAATGAAGTAAGGGATGAGGTATTGCTTTTTGCCGGCTTCTTCGGTTGCTGCCTGATAGAGCTCGGAAAATGCATCAAACAACTCAGCCTTGGGTTTTCCCATGGCATCAAGGACTGCCGGGCTTACATGCTCGGGGGCAACCTTGAGTTGTCCGCTGACATTGTGGCGGACCAGATGCTTCATGAAGCGTTCTCGTGTTTTCTCATCACACACCTCAAGCAGATAGTCGTAGCGGATGCCGCTGCGAATGAAGACCTTCTTCACCCCTTTGATGGCTTCCAGACTCTCCAGTAGGTCAAGATAGCGAGCATGATAGTCCTTCAGGTTGGAGCACGGGCTTGGCCAGAGGCACTCCTTGGCAGAACAGGGCCCGTACGTGAGCTGACGATCGCAGGCAAGGCCTTGGAAGTTTGCGGTAGGCCCTCCCAAGTCATGGATGTATCCTTTGAAGAAAGGATGAGAGACCATTCTTTTTGCCTCCGCAAGCAAGGAAGCCTTGCTGCGGGTTTGGATCATCCTCCCCTGGTGGCTGGTAATGGCACAGAAAGAACAGGAACCGAAGCATCCGCGGTTGCTGGTCAGGGAGAACTGCACTTCTTTCAGAGCGGGAACTCCCCCCTCCTTCTCATAGTCGGGGTGTGCATCAAGAGTGAAAGGGAGTGCGAAGAGGGCATCGAACTGCTCTTCGTCCAGAGGGAGGGCCGGCCTGTTCTGCACAACCAGACGATCCATACAGGCTTGGACGACACGCTTGCCCCGAATTGGGTTTTCTTCTCCCAGCTGTTGCTGGAAAGCAAGGGCATAGGCCTTTCTTCCCTCCTCGGTGGGAGTGTTTGATTTGGCATCGCGTGCACTGACCTCCTCAAAGGACGGGATCTGCAACGTATCAGGGCATTGTTCGTAGTCCTTCCTGCTGATCACATGGACGGTGCCGGGAATATCTGTGAGCTCCTTGATGCTTTGTCCTGCATCAAGGCGTTTCACTATTTCAAGAGTCTGTCGCTCTCCCATACCGTAGACCAAGAGGTCAGCCTTTGCATCGAGAATAATGGGCTTGCGGACTTTGTCCGACCAGTAGTCATAGTGGCTGAGCCTGCGAAGTGAGGCTTCCAGTCCTCCAATGATGATGGGAACATCACTGCCATAGGCTTGTTTGGCCAAGGCAGTGTACACCAGTGTCGGGCGGTCGGGACGAAGTCCTGCCTTGCCCCCGGGACTGTACTCATCTTCACTGCGGATCTTGAGGTTGGCCGTATAGTGGGAGACCATGCTGTCAATATTTCCCCCGCTGATCATGCAACAGAGTCTGGGTTTTCCCATTTTGAGAAAATCTTTGGTTGAGTTCCAAGAAGGTTGTGCGATAATACCCACACGATAACCCTCCCGCTCGAGCAGTCTGGCCAGAAGGGCTGTTCCGAACGAGGGATGGTCAACGTAGGCATCTGCGCTGATGAAGGCAATGTCGATTTGGTCCCAGGACCGATTGTGCAAATCTTCTTGCGTTGTAGGAAGAAATGCAGAGCGAGGGGCGTAGGTTTTCACATCGCCATGATAGGGGATTGCCCCTTTGGTGTAAATAGCCTTCGCCAGAGTGCTAAAGGAGTCAACCATGCAGGAAAACGAGCTCTTTGTCATCCTGAATCCCCATGCGGACAAAGGACGGGCGAAGAAGCAGGAGAGGATGATACAGACGTTGCTCTCTTCTGAGGGAGCCAAGGTAATCCTTACCTATACCAAGGCAGGGGAAGGGGCGCAGAACCTAGCCTATGAAGCAGCAATGGCAGGGAGGAATCCGATCATAGCCGCTGGAGGGGATGGTACAGTGAACGAGGTTGCCAACGGCATCCTGAAAGCTGTCACCAAGGAAGGAATCCGGTGTCCTGTCATGGGTGTCATCCCCATCGGAAGAGGGAATGACTTTGCCTGGGGAATGGGCATTCCCAAGGATGTGACCAAGGCGTGTTCCACCATTCTTGCAGGAAGAACCAGAACCATCGATGTAGGGGTCACGTACGGGGGCAACTATCCAGAGGGTAGGTTCTTCGTAAATGGGCAGGGTGTGGGGTTTGAGCCGTTGGTCAATTTCCTTGCCAGTGACTTCAAGCATGTGACCGGTACCCTCAGTTATGTGCTGGCTCTCATCAGGATCCTGATCAACTATCCTGCTCCCTATTCCGTCAAGCTTACTCTGGACGATGAGGTCATCAACCTGAAGACCCAGCAACTGAGCATTTGCAATGGGAGAAGGATGGGCTCGGCTTTTCTCATGGGTCCGGATGCAATCTTTGATGATGGATATTTTGATGTTGTGTATGCCAATACACCGGTGCAAAGCTACAAGCTGGTACCCATTGCCCTTACGTTTTTCAAGGGGACGCAAGTGAAGCTCAAGCAATTCAGCGTAAAACGGGTGAAATATGTGAAGATGACCAGCAGCGACAATCTGATGCCCATTCATGTGGACGGGGAGGAGATTTCCTTGGGTTGCATGGACTTCACTACGCAGTTGCTTGCGTCTGCACTCCCGGTATTTTGTTGAAAACAGGGGTTTTCTGGAAACCATGTCCAGAGGTCGTGAGAGAGCAGTGAATGTGATGGGAATATGCTTGTTTGTGAAAAAATATGTCTTTCCGTTTACGAAATAATTTGCTAATATGTAAATGATTACTGGGAACAAGAAAATTTTGGGGTCTGGTTTTGCAATATTTATGTTGTTTCTGTATCTTGTTGTATATGCGATTGACTTCTCCTAAAAGAGAGTATATCTTTAAAAATGCGCGTCTTATGTAGTTTTTCCAGTGTTTACCTGCTAAGTAAGGAGTTCCCAATTTGATCAAGGATATGGTGCCGTTCGTACATTTTTATGACCAGGATTTCGTCGATATGTACGATAGGTCTTGGGTCTGGATTGACGAACTGTGGAAACAGGGATCTGAGGCGAATGGCTTCAATGGTTCCTATCTTTCTCATCCCGGCCAGACCACCTTCAATCAGTATTTATCAAGCTTTACCTCCCTGTTTTTGGTGTACAGCAACCAGAATAATTCGCCGTTTCCCCTGCTCGACTATTTCTATCAGAAGCAGGAAGCAAACGGTGCCATTCGTGGTGAGTATTCGATTGAAGACGGCAAGCCCGTATTCACCGCTGCCAATCCGGAGGGTATTTCCCCTCCGCTCTTTGCCTATGTGGAGCATGGTTTCTACCACAAGATTGGCAACAAGAAAAGACTGAAGGACGTTGTCCCCATCCTTGAGAAGTATTTCTCCTGGATCCAGGCAACATTCCAAAAGCCAAATGGATTGTTCAGTGTCCCTGTAGAAGCCTGCCAGACGGGGAATACTCCCCGTGATCATGTCTACTATCCGCTGGACTTCAATGCCCAGCTCGCGGTCAATGCCCTGTACATGTCCGCTATCGGTGACATCCTCAACGACAAGGAACTGAGTTTCCGCTACAAGCGGATCTACTTCTCCCTGAAGACCAGGATCAACAGCATGATGTGGGATCCCCAGTCCAACTTCTATTACGATCTGGACATCAAGGAGAATCGTCTTAATCACAAGTTCATCGGTGCCTATTGGACAATGCTTGCCGAGATTCCCAATGACGAGCGTGCAGCCTATATGATCGAGTATCTGCATGATCCGAAAGAGTTCGGTACTGACAATCCGTTCCCAGGTGTCCCTGTTTCCTCTCCTGCATTCAGCGAGGAGGGAAATGGTCATTGTGGTGGCGTGCTTCCGGTGAATACGTTCATGGTCATCAAGGGATTGGAGAAGTACCAGCAGTTTGTTTTTGCCCGTGAGTGTGCAATCAGGCACATGTACTTCCTGCTCGATACCCTGCATCCCGATTCCGAAACCATCGGTGATGTGTGGGAGGCGTACCTGCCCAATAAGGAAGGGTACTCAAAGACAACTGAGATCGAGGAGTTCCCGCGTAGGCGTCTCATGCCTTATGCCGCTTTGGTTACCATCACCCTGATGATCGAAAACATCATCGGCTTGGATATTTCGCTGCCGCGAAAGACAGTCAATTGGGTTATGCCTTCCTTGGAAGCAATGGGCATCGAACAACTGTCGCTGAAACGGAATATGATCACCATTCTCAGCAACAAGACCGATCGTGGTTGGGAAATCAGGCTGGAGAGTGAGAAGCTCTATTATTTCACCATTGAGATACTCGGAGAGAACAAGAAGAAGACTCTTCCCATTCCTTCGGGCAAGTGCTCGATGCTTATCGACAAGCTGTAAGCCATGGCTTGGTTGGGTAAACTCTTTGGAGGGGCTGTAGGCTTCATGTTCGGCGGGCCCTTGGGCATGATCGCCGGCATAGCCTTCGGCCACATGTTTGACAAGGCTGATGAAGTACCGTACCAGCAGAGTCAGAGAACTGCTTACACCACCCTCGATCGGGAGCAGATGCTCTTCTTCGTTGGTGCGTTCTCGATGCTGGCAAGAATAGCAGCTGCTGATGGCTCAGTATCTACACATGAGCGTCAAAAAGTGGTGGAATTCATCAGAAGCGATCTCCGTTTGGGCCTACGGGAAGAAGAAGCAGCCCTCCGGGTGTTTGATGCCGCACTTACCGGTGGTGGTACGTTCGACCAATTTGCCGCCCAATTCTACCAAAACTTCAGTCATGCACCGAATATTCTCCAGCTCATGATCGACATCTTCTACCGAGTTGCCGCTGCCGATGGGCAGATAAACCGTAACGAGGAAGAGATGATCAGGCGTGCAGCCCAGGTGTTCCATCTTCCGGACAGCTTTGTGGAGATGCTCTGCAATCGCTATGGCGGTTGCGCCAACGCAAGCGACAAGGCCTACGCCATTCTCAATGTGACCCGGTCCGCTACCGACGACGAGATCAAGCGTGCCTACAGGAAACTCAGCATTGAGTTCCATCCGGATACCCTGGCGGCGAAAGGCATGGGTGAGGAGTTCCTTGCGCATGCCACTGCAAAGTTCAGGGAAATCCAGCAGGCGTACGAGTCCATCAAGAAAGAACGCGGAATCAAATAAGAACAGTGCCTAGAATCTGACCCTTCCCCGCATCGACCGGGCAAGGGTGATTCTGTCCGCATACTCCAGATCCCCACCAATAGGCAATCCGCTTGCAAGGCGGGTGATGGAGAGCTCTGGATGATCTTTGAGGATATGGCGGATGTAGAGAGCAGTGGTATCGCCCTCCTCAGTGGGATTGGTGGCAATGATCAGTTCGCTGAAAGAACATTTCTCAATACGCTTGAGCAGTTTTGAAAAACTCAGGTGTTCCGGCCCAATGCCATCCAAAGGGCTGATGGCTCCCCCCAAGACATGGTAGAGACCGTTGTATGCTCCGCTTGCCTGCAGGGTGACCACATCCTGGGGTTGTTCCACCACACAGATCTGGCTTCTGTCCCGTGAGGGATCTCCGCAGACGGGGCAGGGATCGGTTTCCGTAAAACTCCCGCACTCAGAGCAGGGGAAGACCTTGTCCTGGATGGTTGCGATGGCTTGGGCAAGGGTTTGGTTGTAGCTCTTCTCTGTCTTGATGAGATGGTAGGCAAGGCGGGATGCGCTCTTCACTCCGATGCCAGGCAGACGGGAGAGGGTTTGGACAAGGGTTTCCAGTGCTGTCATCGTCAGGCCTGCGTAAAGGAAGGGGCCATTCGCAGCCCTTCGCTCTGGATTTTCTGCTGTACTTTTGCACTGGCGTCATTGAAGGCACTGGTAAGCAGGACTTGCAGGGTCTGGATATCCTCTGGGTCGACAATATCCTTCTCAATGCGGACGTCAGTGACAATGAACTTTCCGTTGATCGTTACCTCCACCATGCCTGCACCGGCACTTCCCGTTGCGGTAATGGTAGGGAGGAGGTCCTGCATCCGCTTCACGTTTTCTTGGATGCCTTTCATGTTTTTCAAAAGTTCAAAAGGATTCATATCCATGGTTGCTGTTCCTTTTCAGGTGTATGTTCTAGAGATTTGTGATCTCACCTCGGAAGACCGAAGCGATCTTGGAGATAAGCGGGTCATCTTCAGTCGGTATGACTTTTTGCTCTTCTTCTGCACAAAGGAAGTGCACAGGTCCCGAGAAGTTGGTTATCTCCTGGATAAGAGCCTTGAATCTTTGCTCATTCTCTTTGGCCTTGTTCTGGCAGAAAGGGGTGGAGAAGGTGAGATAGAGGGAATTCCCTTCACTTTTGACCTCATTGATGGCCTGTGCAACTTGGCTGAGCAGGGGTGCATTGGTTAGTTTGCTCACCAGTTGGGGAAGGTCGGCCTTGGTAAAGGGGCGACTGCTTTTGGGTTTTGGTTCTTCCTGGGCAACCGGCTCCGCCGAAACTTCAGCTTGCTTTGCCGGCAAGCTCGCAACGGAGGAGGACGCCTCCTGCTTGGCCTTTGGCTGGACGACAGGGGTTGTGGCAAGCAGGTCGGGCTGCACTTCAAGCTTACGTACCTGGACTTTCACCGCCCCACTGACCAGTTCCTCACGCAATTGGGCGATTTTCTGAACCAATGAGGTGGGGGAAGATAGGTGAGGAAGGCTTGCAAGCCTGGAGATGGCCAGTTCCAGTTCGAATCGTGGATTAAGTGAGTAGCGAACCTCCCGGTACAGTTTGAGGAAGAGCTCCAAAGCTGCTTCCAGCTGTTCTGTGGTATAAGCGCTTCGCAAGGAGAGGGGAATACGTTCGCTCTGGATACCCAGAATTGCGTCTTCGGTGACCCCCGATTTGATGAACAGCATGCTGCGGAAGAAGAGGGTGAAATCCTTGATGCACTGCTCGACGGAAACACCCGCAAACAAGAGGTTTTGCACCGAGAGCAGGGCTTGGTCAGTCTTCCCTTCCAAAAGCTGGGTGACGAGGGCGACAATCTGATCGATGCCTACCAGGCCAAGCTTGCTGGAAATCTTCTCCATGGTGATGTGCCCTTGGGAGAAGGACACGACTTGGTCAAAGAGTGTATAGGCATCACGCATGGAACCGGTCGATTCTTTTGCAATCCAGAAGAGAGCATCCTCATCAGCTTCGACTCCATTCTCCACAGCTGCATCCCTCAGGCAGGATTTGATCAGGTCGAGATCGATGAGTTGGAAATGGAACTGCTGGCATCGGCTTCGGATGGTTGCCGGAACCTTTTGCAGCTCGGTGGTGGCGAAGATGAAAACAATGTATGCAGGGGGCTCCTCAATGGTCTTCAGCAGTGCATTGAACGCACTGGTGGAGAGCATATGCACCTCGTCGATGATGTAAATCTTGTACTTGCTGCTTTGGGGAGGGAAAAGCACCTCATCCTTGATCTGGCGGATATCGTTGACACTGGTATTGCTTGCACCGTCGATCTCAATGACATCCACGTTGTTGCCCTGGGCTATCTCACGGCAATTTGAGCAGACCCCACAGGGGTGGGCGGTAGGTCCTTGTTCACAGTTGAGTGATCGTGCCAGGATACGGGCGGAGGAGGTTTTTCCCACCCCTCTTGGTCCACTGAACAAGTAGGCATGGGCAATTCTTCCCATTTCGATTGCATGCTTGATGGTGGATACCACGAACTCCTGACCCACAAGGTTGTCAAATTCCTGGGGCCGTTTCCTGGTAGCAGTTACTTCATATGCCATGAATGCTCCCTTACGAATGTACCTTGCGAGTATACCATACTTTGGCATTGTGGGGTAGAACCGCTGCAGAAGAGTGGCGATGCAAGCCCTGACGCATGGATGAAAAAGTGCAGATATGCAATCTGCACCCATCGTAGAAGAAAAACGTGAACATGAAGGTGTTCCAATGCCAAAGTTGCTAAAGTTTTTGTTCGCACAACCCGGTTTTTTGGTCGAAACAGAAGAGTACCGGCAGGACAGCCAGATTGAGGATATCCTCTGTTCTCAAGGGAATTCCCGCTGCCTCCAGATTGGCCAGAAGCTCTTTCGCAACTGAGGTCCCTTCGATGGGCGCCATCAGAATCAACTGCTCTCCCTCATTTTCAGCCCTGCTCTTCAGAAATCCCGTAAAGAGACTGTACTCGCTCTCAAGACTGCGATCCAGACTCATGGCATCGAAAACGGAAGCCTTGGAGATCCCAACGCTCTGGAGTGCCAGAAATACATCCTCTTTATAATCCAATTCCGATAATACTATGACAAGCATATTCATGGCTTCTTCCTCCTATAGATTGTCAGTTCCCACATGGGTTTCCCCTGCTTTGTGCAAGGCATACCGGGTAAGCAATGGGCCGATGATCTCCGTGATGATGGTTGTGAACAACAGCACATTGATGATGGTGGATGCGAGTTGCATTCCCGCATCACCGAACTGACCGGAACCAAATTTCTTATTGATGGCAAGGGCGAGAGCAAGAGCAACTCCTACCTGCGGCAGGAGAGAAAAACCGATAAGGGAACGGACTTTCTTCGGAGCTCTTCCAATGAACGCTCCCAAGGTGGCTCCCCCCATTTTCCCGAAGCTGCGCAAGGCAAAGTAAAGCAGGCCGAGGAGCCCGATCGTGCGGATGGAGCTGATGTCCAGGTGTGCTCCACCCAGTACAAAGAATGCGACCAGGAAGATGGGTGAGAAGTTGGAGACTATCCCCTCGCTTTTTTTGCTCAAGACCGGGGACGTGTTTACGATCATCATGCCAAAAGCCATGATCGCCAAAAGCTCCGAGACTTCAAGCAGTTCGCAGACTCCGAGCAGGGCAAACAGGAACGTTGCCAAGAGCAGCATGATCCAGTCGTTGTTTCGTGTCTTGCGGAGTATCAGGACATACGCAATTGCTGAGACAACCCCGATTCCCAAGGCCATGAGAATGGAGAGAAGGGCAGATCCGAGCATAAGAGGGATTGGAATGGAGCTGCCTTGCAGGTTCGAGCCTACGAAGCTTTCGATGAACACATAGATGATCAAGGCTGCTGCGTCGTCAATTCCTACGACTGCAAGAATGGTGGAGGTCAATTCGCCTTTCGCCCT
The DNA here is from genome assembly GCF_963667405.1 of uncultured Sphaerochaeta sp. Lineage (NCBI taxonomy): Bacteria > Pseudomonadati > Spirochaetota > Spirochaetia > Spirochaetales > Sphaerochaetaceae > Sphaerochaeta > uncultured Sphaerochaeta sp. The sequence continues at coordinate 2,965,757 of NZ_OY763408.1, forward strand.
GTATTGCTTGATGACTGCGACGGTTGCAGCTGGTGCGGTTGCCGAGGCAACGGCTCCGAGGAGCAAGGAAGTATTCACTCCCGCCTCAAAGATGTAGAACAAGCCCAGATAGACCACTACAAAGGCCCCAAGGCTTTCAAATGTAACGATGGCAAGGATGCTTTTGCCCAATCTTTTGATGACATCCAGTTTCAACTCAATGCCGATCATAAAGGCAATCAGGCCGAGTGCAATGGAAGAGACAGGGCTCAATGCTTCCAGAATGGGAGTGGAGAGCAGATGAACTACAGAATTGCCCAACAAAACCCCAAGCAGTACATACCCCGTCACTTCAGGGATTTTGACTGCTGAGGTTATATATTTGATTACATAGGCAGAGCCGAAAATTGCGGCAAGATAGAGAAATACGTGAAATTCCATACTACGTTACAGTTCAGCAAATGCAGCAAGCACTGCATTGGCATCCTTTGCCTGTCTCAGTTCTTTCCTGCGAGCAGGATTCTTGATGACCAAGGTGATTTTTGAAAGAATCTTCAGATAATCCGCTTGCTTATCTGCAGGACCCCCTATCATGAATACCAAACGAACAGGTTTTTTGTCCAAGGCATCCCATTCGGCATCATTTTGCAATATTGCCGCCACCACGAAAAAATCCTGTATTGTTTGGAGCTTTGCATGGGGGATGGCCACTTGCAATCCGATACCGGTGCTCATGATGGTTTCCCGTTCCAAGATAGCCTTGGTAAAGTTCTTTACATTCACGGTAGCGTCAAGTTCAGCAGCCTTATTTGCCATCACTGAAAGTATTTCTTGTTTATTGGTACTGTCCAGAAACAGTACGGATGATTCTGAAAGATAATCGAGTATCCGCATTGGGTAACCCTCCATTTCCAAGCATAGAAGCATCAAACTTCTTTGTAAAGCGCAGGAAGACAATCTTGGAAAAATCTGATTGTGCCGTTAGGGCTTTTTCAGCGGTAATAGTAGCGTGCATTGCTTGTGAATTCAGCGGCCAACAACGGGTTGAACGCAAAAACCTCCACCTTGATTCTATCCACGCTCTCCATCTTCACCAAGAGAAGTCCCAGTGGGTTGTGGTTGTTCAGGTTGTCCGTTTCCACATACGGAACGCCATGCCAGTTGCAATGATCCTCATCAAACACAACATAGGTTGCCTGTTCCCCGACGCCTACCTCCGAGAACGGGATGAACCCGTCTTGGGAGAGATTCAATGCATACCGGGTTTTGCCGTCTTCAATGGGAAACGCAGTATCAATCCTCACCCTTGGCTGGGAGGGATACCAGAGGTCGAAATGGAAGGAGATTCCCTCTCCCCACTTAGTATCTGCAAGCGGTGAGAACCAGTTGCCCTGGATGCTGTCTTCCCTATCGTACTCAAAGGTTCCCTCAATTGGAGAGAAGCCTTTGCGAAGGTCGAGATAGTGCTCCAGGAAGATCTGTTCAGTTGCAGTATCATCCAGAATGGGTTCTATCAGTGCAAGATATGGTGAGGTATGCTCTGCATCCTGTGCTGGGTAGTGCCGCTGAAGCGTACCCAGATTGCCATCTTCCGTTCCTGCCGGTTTGGGGGGAAGAAGCTTGGCATACAACTGCTGCCTCAGATCATCGGTGAAGTACGAGAAGGGGTTCTGTGCATAGAGCATAGTAAAAGGATACTTGGTATTGGCAAGTGAGTTCTTTGTTCCCCTATCGAGAACATAGAGGTCCAGATTGCTTTGTGGATTGAAAGTACCCAGCCGGTCTCCGGCTTCCACCATATCACCGACACGAAGATAGTTCTCATGTTCTAGGTCCGTTTCCAGCATGATATGCCCAAACACATAACTGACATCCTTTGATACGGCAATGCGGATGCTGTAGTCGTTGTAGGCGGAAGAAGAATCCTCAGGAGTTTCTATGTAGTGAATCTTGCCTCCAGCAGGGGCATACACAGCACAGGCAATACCAGATTTCTCAAGATAGATGTGATCAGCAGGAAAGACATGAGAGCCTGCCATGCCCAAAGGGTATACCTTGCCCAAGTCTGTTGGGAGTACCGGCAGATGGGTGAAGACCAAGGGTGATGTCTCCACTGGGAGGGAGGAGTCGAACCAATCCTCAATGGCATCCGGGCCAAGGTTCGTGAAGACATCCGGCTCGCCCTTGCAGCCGATGATGCCTACCAAGCACATGAGAACCAGAGAGAAGGCTTTTCTGTACATTTCCCTGTGTCTGTCTCCACCTGTAGTATCCCATGCAAGGAGAAAATTCACAATCGGGAACTTCATGATTGGAGAGCTATTGGGATGTTTGTCTTCTATTTAATGCGAAATAAATACTTGTAAGAGAATGTATTATTAACTCCTCGCTTTTCCTTGCATTCGAAATCCACCTGTTTTAGTATCATAGGCAGTGTACTTCCCAGCTGTGCTTGCAAGAAGCCATACTCATATCCAAAAGAGATTGTGAAGCCTATGCGAGGAGATTCTTTAGCTGCTAAATGCAAAGCCTTGGTCGAAAACCTTCCGGACGGAGTTTGTTTCTCCGATCCCCAAGGTTCCTTGTTCTATGGCAACAAGAGCTTTGCGCAATTGTTTTGTTTCAGAGACACTGAGGAGATCCTCAATGCCTCGCTTCTTTCCTATATCCATCCTGACGACCGCCCTACTGTAGAAGAGTTTCTTGGTCGCATGATGCAATCAGAATACGGAAAAACCGTGGTACAAGTGCGAACGCCCGGTTGTGATTCCCACGAGCAATGGATTGAAATACGAGCAGTGAACACCATCACCGAGGAAGGGGCTTTCCTGGTGGTGCGGGATGTCACCAGCTACAAGACCCTTCAGGAAGAACTTCTGTTTCAGGCACTGACCGATGAGCTCACCGGGCTGTACAATCGCAGGGGGTTCAAGATGATGGCAGAGCAGGAGCTGCGGCACAGCCAGCGGCTGGAAACCGAGGTGATGATGCTCAGCGTCGACATTGATTCATTCAAGGTCATCAACGATACCTTTGGGCATGGGGAAGGGGATAGGGTGCTCCGTCTTGTGGCAAAGACACTGCGAGCAAGCTTTCGCTCAACAGATATCATTGCACGATGGGGTGGCGATGAGTTTTTGGTGCTTGCCCTCGACGCTCCAAGTGGAACGGTTGACATCCTTACCGATCGGTTCAAGCAATCCCTGGTTGATATCTCTCGGGCAAACGCCCTTCCTTTTACAATAGAGGTTACGATCGGCAGTGCATCACGCGAAAACACTATGATTATAGGGCTTGAACAGTTGGTTCAGCAGGCCGATCGTGCAATGTACGCGTGCAAGCGTCGATAAAAAAACCCAGCCAACAAATCGCCTGTGTCTCATGGACAATTCACTTACCGCTGCTACCTTCCGGTCCTGACGGGGTTGGGTGAACGTTCATAGCACAGAATCTGTTGACTGGGAACAAAACGGAGAGGGGGGGATTCGAACCCCCGGTGCCTTTCAGCACACACGCCTTCCAAGCGTGCACCATCGACCACTCGGACACCTCTCCAAAGGTGTGATTACAGCGGATGAAACCAAAAAAATACCCAAGCTATCGGAGAGAGAGGGATTCGAACCCTCGGTACCGTCAGACGGTACAACGGATTTCGAGTCCGTCTCCTTCGACCACTCGGACATCTCTCCCGGTGATTATGACCGCTATACATAATGCACTATGAGACCAAGAGGATTCGAACCTCCGACCCTCAGTTCCGCAAACTGATGCTCTATCCAGCTGAGCTATGGTCTCAAATACTGTAAAAAAACAGAACGGAGAGGGGGGGATTCGAACCCCCGGACCCGTTACCAGGTCAACTCCTTAGCAGGGAGCCCGATTCGGCCACTCTCGCACCTCTCCAACTCAAAAAAAACGACTACACCTTGCAGATGCAAGAACGGAGAGAGGGGGATTCGAACCCTCGGAGACTTTCGCCTCAACGGTTTTCAAGACCGCCTCCTTCGACCGCTCGGACATCTCTCCAAAAAGACATGACTACAAGCCATGCGACTCTTAGGCTGCTTAGCTATCAATCGGGTTTCCACTATAGTCAGTGCCTCAATCTTTGTCAATAACCTGCGCGAGAGAAAACCTATCCGGCCGTGGGTATTTCTTGACAGTGCAACTCTCTCTTGTCATCATGGAACGACCATGAGGATTCCTCTCTTTCATAAGCGTCCCAAACCTCCCACATTGACGGGAGCCCAGACGACCCATCGAACACAAAAGATCGAGACCCTGAAAGCAGGTCGTCTCGCTTCTCTTGCGCTCTCTTTCACCTCCCGCATCATAGAAAGCATCGGAGCCCGGCTTGCAGGCAGCGAGAGTTGCCGCCTTGCCGCCGCAGAGATAGAGAAAGAGTTGGCCTCCTTTTGCGACACTGCCGAACAAAGTTCCTTTGAGCTGGAATCGGGGGTCCACTCCTTGCCGCTGAAAGTCGCCGTCATTCTCTATCCGGTGCTTGTGCTGCTTCAGCTCATCGGGCTTCCTTATCTCTCGTTCATGCTCTTCCTGCTCTATGGGTGGTATGCAGGAAAAGAGCTGTATCTGTACAAACCTCTCTCCATCCGGTTCCTGAAACGGGATGAAGGGGTGAACGTGCATGCTGTGCTCCAGCCCAAGGGACCCGTGGAACAGACCATTCTGTTCACCAGTCATCATGACAGTGCACCTCTGTATTCCTACAATAGGCTCGATAGGCTCACCTATGCAAAGAAAGTGGGGCTTCCTGTGTTTCTTTTCCTGGGCAGCGGGTTGCTGTCGATGGTTCAGATACTCTCCGAACTGGTCAGTGGTCTTTTGCTGTTGCCCAATGTTCCCTCGATCGCAAGCCTCATCCTGCTTCTGCTGTTTCTCTTCTCCACCCCCTTGCTTTTGGGACTCTGGAACTTCCACTCAGAAACAGGCTCCCCTGGTGCGGGAGACAATTTGGTTTCGGTAGGGATGATCATCCAGCTTGCCCGATACTTTCATTGGAAGCGATCGTGCAATTCCCCCCTCTCTTCCACCCGTCTGGTATTCTGCTCTTTTGATGCGGAGGAAATGGGTTTGCGCGGCTCGCGGGAGTGGTATCGGAAGAACAGACCGGATCTGGATTCGGCTTTGGTCCTGAACTTCGACTGTGTGTATCATAGTGACCAACTGACATTCTTGGAACGGGACGTGAATGGGCATCAGATGCTGGACTCCTCTCTTGCCCGCCGCTGTGCAGAGATTGCCCAATCGATGGGGTATCCGGCAACCTGTGAGTCGATCCCCCGGCTCAGCGGAGGCACCGATGCGGCAGAGGCCAGCAGGGCACAGTTGAAAGCCTGTACCCTTACTTCGGTTGGCTGGGATGACAGGACAAAGCCCTCTGTGTATCACACAGAGGATGATACCGTGGATTCCATAGATCCGAAGGCTGTGGAGATGGCGCTTTCGGTTGCCATCCGGCTTGTGGAACTGGTTGACCAAAAGAAGCTCTGGGAAGCAGACCTGCCCAAGCAAGAGAAACAGAAAGAAGAGGAGAGTGATCCCAAACTGGTCTTCTCAAAACTCACGCATCGGTGAATTGAACCGAACTGCTGCCGTTTGAGCATTCGGTGAGAAAGGATGCAAGCGTCTCCTTTCCCTCGGAAGGAAGACTTCCCTGCAACGAAACTTCGGTACCGAAATCCTCATGCTCGATGGTCGACTCCATCTCTATGAGACGTTTTTTAACGATATCATAGAGGTTGTAGGGTATCGTCATGGAAAAGCCTGATTTCTCTACCAAGGGTTCTGTCTTCACCAGTTTCAGCACTTCCTTGACGCTGTCCCCGTATGCCTTCACCAGACCTCCGGTTCCCAGCAAGGTCCCTCCGAAGTAGCGTACCACCAGCACGAGAATATTGGTTATGCCACTGCCTTTGAGAACCTCCAAGGCTGGTCGTCCTGCCGTATTCTTCGGTTCGTGGTCATCACTATAGCTAAAGGTATCCGCCCGTTCTCCAAGAATGGCAGCATGTACCACATGGTTTGCTCCTGCATGGAGCGCACGGGTCTGGTTGACCAGTTCCTTGATCTCTGAGGATGTTGTAATGGGAATTGCGATGGAAATGAAGCGGGACTTGCGCACTTCCAATTCGCATTCGCATCGTTCAAGCAAAAGACGCATGCTACCACCTGTATCCGAACAGATTATCACAGGAAGCGGGTATATGAGCGACCAAGCGACCTGCCATCTCATCCAACAACGATTCTTCTTCCTCGTCAAGCACAAGTTCTGTACCGGCCAATGACTCTTTCAGTTGTTGTGTGGAACGCGCCCCTACCAAGATGGTGGAAAAATTCTGGTGCTGTGCCCAGAGAAGTGCCATCTGGGCAGAGGAACAACCTTTTTTGGTGGCTAGTTGACCAAGCGTATCCAGTAGTTTCAGGAAGGATGGGTAGACTTCCGGTGCATAGACATAGAGTGATGCCCGCCCGTCATGGGGTTTTTCGCGATGATGGCCTCCCAAGAGCCCCAGTCCGAGAGGACTGTACCCCACCAGTTTGAGGGAACGTTCCTTGGCAAAGGCTTTAGTTGCTGCCAGTTCTCGTATCCAGAGCAGGGAACAGGGAACCTGCAGGTAGGTGAACGGTATGTCGTCAAGTGTGTTCAGCAGATCAAGGGGAGTATTGCAAAGCCCTAGGGTACGCACGAGTCCTTCCTCAACCAACTGGTATGCAGAGGCAAGGATTGGCTTCAGGGGAATGGTGCTGCTTGGCCAGTGCAGATAGAGGGTGTCGAGGTAATCGGTCTTCAGTCTTGCCAGACTCTTCTCCACATCCTGCCTGACGGTCGCAACCGTCTTGGGCATGAATTTGGAGGAGATATGCACTTCGCTTCGGTTTGGAAGGGAGGCAAGGACTGAGCCTATGCGTTGCTCGCTCAGCCCATTGCCGTATGCGGGAGCTGTATCGATGTGACGGATTCCCCGAGCAAGGGCGAACCGCAGCAGTGTTTGGGCCTTCTCTTCCCCGGCTTCCGTCCAGAACCCGTGGGAAGGACCGAACTGCCAGGTGCCCAGACCCAACTCAGATCTCTTCATCATCCTCTTCCAGGGTTATGCGCTTATCCACCATCACCTGGTCATCAAAGATGAAGAAACCTTCAAACCGTTTTCCTTCCATCGCAAGGGGAAGCCAATGCAGGTCATCAGCCCACATCCTGTCGTAGGGAATCTCGCTGACCGGACACCAGAAGGGTCTGGCTTCATCGGTCTCCTGCATCTCCCCTTCGTAGGTGTCGGCAAAGTAGACATAGCCACGTTCTGCAAGCCCGTCACGGAATTGGAAGTTCAGCTTGCCCACCAACCTCAGGTTGTCAACAGAGAGGTGCGTCTCCTCTGTGAACTCTCGCTTGGCAGCCTCAAGTGCTGTCTCTGTTTCCTCAATGTGTCCGCCCGGTGCATTGACCAAGCCCTTTCCAAGGCCAGTTTTCTTGTCAATCAGCAGGACCTTGTCTTCATGGAAGAGGTAGGTGATGACACAGATTTCCGTTGGTTCCCAGACATCCCAGTCGATATCGTCAACCGAGGCGGCATCCTTATCGGTGCTCACCAAAACTGCGGGTGTCTCGCTCGTTTTCTGTGCTTTCTCCTCACGCTTGGCAGCTTCCTCAGGATGTGCCTTGTCATAGCAGTCCTGGCAAAGGTTGTCATCGTGCCCGATGACATGGTTGAAGTCCAGGCGGGCGTTGCACTCAACACAGTGCAGGCGGAACGGAAGAGCCTTATTTCTCAGGAAGTAGAGCAGTGCCACACACACCAGAGCAACCACCCATGCAAGGTTGTGATTCCAATCCCTGGCGAGGATGGTCACCACCCCTACTTCAAAGAGCAGGAGAATGGAAGCCAAATAGATGGTAGCGAACCGCTTCTTGTTGGTCCCAGGAATTTTTCGCTGGGTGAAATTGAGCAGAAGGATGGCGATCAGAGCCCAAGTATAGTATTGTTCGATGGTTTGCAAGATCATGTAGCTAGGGTATAGGGCTCTTCCCCCTTCGTCAAGCTCGAGCCACTATTCTCGTTGAAGGCACTGCAATTTTAGAGTAAGCTTGCTATAGTATCTGATGCCATGGAGGATGCCAATGAAACAAGATGATATCGCCAAGTATATCGATCACACGGTGCTCGCAGCGAATGCGACTCGAGACAAGATTGAACAGATTTGCAAGGAAGCTGACCAGTACCACTTCGCATCGGTCTGTGTGAACAGCTGTTGGGTTGATCTGTGTGCAAAGCTTCTGGAAAAGAGCGAGGTGATGGTGTGCACCGTGGTCGGATTCCCCTTGGGGGCAATGTCCACCGAAAGCAAGGCCTATGAAGCCAAGAAGGCCGTGCTGGCTGGGGCTGACGAAGTTGATATGGTCATCAACATCGGGCATCTGAAGAACCATGATGATGACTTGGTGCAGGATGATATTGCTGCAGTAAAGGCGGTTTGTGGGAAGGCTCATCTGAAAGTGATCATCGAGACGTGCTTGCTGACTGATGAGGAGAAGGTGCGGGCTTGCAGGATTGCCAAGCTAGCCGGTGCAGACTTTGTGAAAACCTCCACAGGATTCTCCACTGGTGGGGCAACCGTTGAGGACATCAAGCTGATGCGCAAGACAGTAGGGCCTGAGTTGGGAGTCAAAGCCTCAGGTGGCGTACGCACCTATGCGGATGCGAAGGCGATGATTGATGCAGGAGCTACCAGAATCGGAGCCAGTGCCGGCATTGCCATCGTAGAGGGCCAGCATGGGGCGAATTGAGCAGAAGACTGGGGGGACGGATTTTCTCAAGAGCCTGGGGTTTCCCACACTTGATGTCCATGATACGTTCTCCCATTTCGATTTTACCTTGCCTGGACGAAGAGTCCTGCTTATAGGTCCCATGGGTTCGGGCAAAACTGAGTTTGCAGCCCGGGTATGGCGTGATGCGGCAATCGCCCAAAAGAAGGGTGAGAAAGTCCGCTCCCTTACCAGCAGTGGCGAGGTTGACCGACGCAAGGTGTTTTTCATCCGCTCTGAAATTGACGGGGCCCGTTTCTCCGACTATCCCGAGGATGCTCTCTGTTACCGAAGCGGGTACGTCAGTTGTGGGGAAAATATCGCCAGGATCCGGGACTCATTCGGTCTTGAACGAGTGCTTGCCGACAATCCGACAGTCGGTACCTTCATCATTGATGAGGCATCATTTTTTGACGAGCGGCTGGCTTATGTGGTGCGCAACCACAGCTACGAGCGTGGGGTGATGTTCATTTTCCCCACCCTTATCCTCAATTTCCGCAGGGACCTCTTCAACTCAACGGCCCGGTTGATGCTCGACATTGCAACTGATGTGATTCCCTTGACCGCCTACTGCGAGCATCCTGATTGCATCAATGATGCCTTTTATACCTACCGCTACTATCAGGTGGAAGGAAAGGAGTGCCCGGCACTCTATTTTGATCCCCTGATCATTGTCGGAGGGGATTCGCATAAGGACAGCTCCCTTGAACCCAACTACGCCGCCCGTTGTGACGAACACCACTACCTTCCGGGCAAGGAGTATACCTTCTTCCATCTGAAGCCACTGGGAGAGGCAGCTGCCCGTGGGGAAGAGAAACCTCTGAAAACCGAGCTGTATGCACTCAAGCATGACATCAAGCAGTCGATGCTCTACCAGAACTTCTGTGAGCGGTACCGTGGTCGCAAGGATGAGGAAATCTTCTTCAATGCACTCAAGCCGCAGAATATCGCGGAAAAGGCTTTGATTTTCCTCTTCTGTGAGCAGAATCTTGTTCCCGAGGAGCTCTTGCTGCGGCTGGTTTCAGACCTTGATCTCGACACTGCATATCTGGGCAAGGTTCTTGCCGACAACAAGCGCCCTGTCTCCTTTGCACAGCCCTTCCTTTTTTAGAAGGGCGGAAATGTGCAAAAACACGTCAAGAAAGAGCCTTGAGCGCTTTGTTGGCGTGGTTCAGTATGTAGAGAGGAGCGAGAGGGTATCGGCCAAGGTTGCAGGGTTTGCATTCTCAAGCAAGGCTGGGACCTCAATCGACCGTTTTCTCAGTTCGGAGAACAGGTCCTTCCAGTCGAAGACCCCTTCGCCGACGGGAAGGTCCCCGATTTTGTAGCCATTGGAGTCTAGGCGATAATCCTTGACATGGAGGGCTGCAATGCGTGGACCGAAGGCATCGAGGGCTGCGTTGACGAAGGTTCGCTGAGCCTCAATCGACGGCTTGCCCCTGCTGCTTCCATCCTGTTCGGCCAGGCCTGTCCACGGTACGAGGTTGATCGGGTCGTAGATGACCTTGAGGTGGGGGGTGTCGAACTTTTCCACCAAAGCGGCCATCCGTTCTATGGTGCTTATCGTGTGCTGTTTGCTTACCGCTTCAACCCCAACGATGGCATCATACTTGACTGCAGCCTCCACAAGGCGTTCAATGCTCCGGTAGAGGACATCGAGTACCTTTGGTTCTGCAGTATCAGGGTGGAAGGAGCAGTCAGCATTGAGCGAGCCGGTTTCGGTTCCTACCAAGGGGCAGCCAAGGAGATTGGCAAACTTGAGGTGTTGTTCGAATGAGGAGAGCTGCTCGTCCCTGATTGCCTTATCCGGATGAACCGGATTGATGTAGCAGCCAAAGACCGCTACAGAGGCACCTTTGGCAGCAAGCTCATCATGCAGGTTCTTGATGAATGCTTCGGTGTAGGAACTGGACATGGGGGCATCCCTGAGCACCTTGCGGATGGCAAGCTGGATGGGAATGGAAGGCCCATAGGTGGCGATGGCCGAAGCCAACTGTGTTGCTGAATCGAATGTGCCCAAGTCATGGGCTCTGAATCCTAGGTGTTTCATGGGAAAATTGTAGGCGTTCGGCAGGGAAAAGTAAAGGAAACGTAAGGAGATGATATTGTGAAGGAGTTTGCACTCAGCGAATTTGGGGCACAAGGAAACGGCACGTTTGACAATACACAGGTCTTTGAAAAGGCTTTTCAGGCAGTCTGTGACGGAGGCGTATTGCACATTGGAAAGGGAACCTACCTCACCGGTCCTCTGTGTCTCAAGGGAAAGGAAATCGTTCTTGATTTCGCAGAAGGCTCGGTCATCCGCTTTATTGCTGACGAAACGCTGTACCGGCCGGTCCTCTCGCGCTGGGAGGGAGTGAATTGCTACTGCATGCATCCCTGCTTTCTCATCACCGAGAGCGATGGCATCATTCTCAAGGGAAACGGTGTCATCGAAGGCAATGGAAGCTTGTGGTGGAAGAAGGCAAACGAGAAGAGGAACACCCAAATGGGCCCTGTCTCCCCTATGGAGCAGGAGCTTGCCCGACTCAATCTCGGGTATGAGACACAGCAAGGGGGAGGGGGAGGCCGGCAAAGCCAGTTCCTGCGTCCGCCCTTGGTGCAGATCCTGAGGAGTAATAATGTGAAGCTTGAAGGCCTGACCCTCCAGGACAGCCCCTTCTGGACACTCCACCCTCTCTACAGCACCAATGTGATCCTGAAGGATATGAAAATCCACAACCCCAAGGATGCCCCCAATACCGATGGCATCGATGTTGACTCCTGCGGTTTTGTCACCATCAAGGATTGCGACGTGGATGTGGGAGATGATGGGATAGCGCTCAAGAGCGGCAGTGGACCTGACGGGATTGCCACGGGCCTTTCAACCCACGATGTCCTCATCCAGGGATGTACTGTCAGGAATGCCCATGGGGGAGCGGTCATCGGCAGTGAAACTGCAGCAGGCATCCATGCTGTCAAGGTGCAGGATTGCTTCTTCGATGGAACCGATCGGGGAATCCGGATCAAGACTCGACGAGGCAGGGGAGGAGCAATTTCCAACCTCCATTTCTCAGCCATCCGAACGAGAAGAAACCTCTGTGCACTCACCCTGAATATGTACTATCGCTGTGGAAGTCTGGACCCGGAGGAGTTCTCCTTGCAAAAAATGCCGGTTGTCTCCACAACCCCAAGCATTGCAGATGTCCTCATTGAGAATTGCCGCATGGAAGAGTGCACCGCTTCTGCTGCCTTCATTGTCGGTCTTCCCGAACAACCGATCAGAGGTCTGGAGATTCGAAACTGCTTCTTCTCAGTTGCCGAAGAGCATCTTCAGGATGTCAATGAGAGCGAGATGTATGCAGGTCTTCCCACTCCAAGCTCACGAGGGATTCGGTTGCGAAATGCATCCTATACGCTCAAGGATGTGGTGGTGGAAGGCACTGATCAGCCGTTCTGCATAGAAGATGGGGTTGTCTCCCTCTCCTAGGGCGAACATGAAGCAGGCTGCCGTTTGTTGGCAGCCTGTCTTCTCTTTCTATGCTTCGTTCTTGTTCAGAAGCCGGACCCGGTCGGCCGTGAAGTCAATCGAGACGGCCTCCCCTTCCTTGAACACCTTCTTGGCATGGGGGTCGTCGATCTGGACAAGGACTTCACCAAAGGATGTATGTATGAATGCCTCAAGGCTGTTGCCGAGATAAACATTCATCCTGACCTTGCCCTCAATCTTTCCGGCGCCACTCTCCACAACTCTCAAGGATTCGGGACGAGCCATGAGAACGGCATCACTGCCGACCTCAACATCATCGGCCGCACGTTCAACCAGGACTTCCTTATCGCCAAGCTGGCAAGTCCAGACTTTCTTGTCATGTTTTGTTACGGTGACGGGGAAGAACGCAGCCTTGCCGACGAATCCGGCAACAAAGCGGGAGTTTGGATCCTCATAAATCTCACTGGGTGAGCCTATCTGGCGAATATACCCGTTCTTCATGACTACCACACGGTCGGAAAGGCTCATTGCCTCAACCCTGTCGTGGGTGACATACACAGCGGTGATGCCCAGCTCCTTCTGGATCTTGCGGATTTCAACGCGCATCTGCTCCCGCAGCAGCGCGTCGAGGTTCGAGAGCGGTTCATCCAACAGCAGGACGGATGGGGTGACGATGAGGCTGCGGGCCAGAGCCACGCGCTGCTGCTGACCTCCAGAGAGCTTGGAAGGGGCACGATCGCCATAGGTTGCAAGACCAACCAGCTCCAAAGTCTCATTGACCCGTTTGGTGATTTCCTCTTGCGGAACCTTTCTCAGCTTCAGACCATAGGCGACATTGTCAAAGACCGTCATATGGGGGAAGAGGCCGTAGCTCTGGAACATGGTTGCCGTGTCACGCTTGTTCGGCGGCAGCATGGTCACTTCCTCGTTGCCGATGTAGATTTTTCCTTCGGTGGGAAGCTCAAATCCTGCAATCATCCGCAAGGTGGTGGTTTTTCCGCAACCGGAGGGACCGAGCAAGGTCACCAGTTCTCCCGGTTCGATGACAAAGTGCGAATCATTGACAGCAATGACGTCAGCCTTTCCTTTTACGTCCTTGAATTTCTTTGTTACATGCTCAAGGGTTACCGATACGCTTTTCTTTTCCATGGATCACCACCTTAGCGGGCTGAGATAGATTTCTGGGTGAGCTTGTCATCACGGACCACGACCTGCATCAGACCCCATACGGAGAGGACGATGACGATCAGGATGGTTGACAAGACGCTGGCAAGACCGAATCTGAGGTTTTCGGAGAAGTTGAAGATCAGGACGGTCAGGTGATTCCAGCGAGCCGATATCAGGAAGATGATGGCACTTACCGCAGTCATGGACCGTACGAAGGTGTAGGACATGCTGGACAGGAAGGCCGGTCTGATCAGCGGCAGGACGATGGTCCTGAAAACCGTGGGTACATCAGCACCCAAGTCTGCAGCTGACTCCTCGATGGCCGGATCAATCTGGTGGAGGGCTGTGATGCCATTCTCCAAGCCGACCGGCAGTTCGCGGATGATGTAGTTGATGACGATGATCGCCCCTGTCCCGACCAGCAGCAACGGCTGCTTGTTGAAGGCAAGGACATAGCTGATGCCGATCAGGGTGCCTGGTATTGCATACGGGGTCATGATCAGCATCTCCAGCATGCGCTTGCCGGGGAACTTCTTGCGGACGATCAGCATTGCGCTGAGCATGGCAAGCAGGCCTGCAATCGGGGTTGCAATCAATGCAAGCGTCACGGTGTCACGGATTGAAGTCCAGCCACGCGCGAGTGCTTCACCCCAGTTGGCAAGGGTGAAGGAGTAATCGATACCCCAGTTGACTACAAAGCAACCAGCGACGATGGTCAGGTAAAGGGCTGCGATGAAGCCGATGAAGACCCAGGAACCAATCTCCAGGATCTTGCGAACCGGTGTGTTGGTCAGCTCGGTGAGGTTGGTGGAAGGTTTGCCTGTCACCGTCACAAAACTCTTCTTGGAGACCCAGTTGCGCTGGATCAGGAAGGCTGTGAGGGTGGGCATCAACAGGATGAAGGAGAGAGCCGATCCGGCTCCCAGGTTGCTTCTTCCGGTTACCAGCATGTATGCCTCCGTGGAGAGGACACGATAGTCACCACTGAGAAGCAGGGGGTTTGCAAAGTCTGCAAGGGAGTTGGTGAAGACCAACAACCATGCAGACAGGATACCGGGGGCGGAGAGCGGCAGGGTGATGGACTTGAAGGTTTGCCAGCGGGTGGCGCTCAGGTCCAGGGAAGCATCCTCTACGGTGGAATCGATTTGCCTGAGTACCCCGCTGATGGTCATGAAGGCAATCGGGAACATCCCGATGACCTGGACCAAGGTAAGGCCACCAAGGCCATAGATGGAGGTGTTCAGGTGCAAGAGTTGCTTGCTTATCAACCCATTGTTTCCGAACAACAGGATGATGGAGAGCGAGAGGGAGAACGGCGGGGAGATCACCGGCATGGTTGCCAAGGTGGTCATCAGTTTTTTCTGCCTGAAAGAAGTTCGTTCGATCAGGAAGGCGAACATATACCCGACCAATGTGGAAATGGTGGCGGTCAGGACACCGAGCCTCAGCGATCCCCAGAGGGCAATCAGATAGGTGGGGGAGAGGCTCTCTTTCCAGGTCTGCAAGCTGAAGACGCCATCCTTCATGAAGGAGAGTCGTACGGCTTCCAGCAAGGGATAGGCGATGAAGACCAGTACGATGCCGAAGAGGGCAAGTACCATGAAGCCTGTCATGGGGTCTCGGGTGAACATGATCACCAACATGATTCCCAGGAAGATCACTGCAGCCACGATGAAAAGGGTTCTCAGAAGGTTGTTGAAACCGGTGGCTGTACTGGTGGGGACCAGAATCATGACAGCACCGGAGACCTGGTAGCCGGTTTCATCCACTACCGGGACGAAGTAGACCTGACTGGGAGCTGTTTCATAGCTGTTTGCATCGGGATCGAGGCTGTAGTCAGCCTTGTAGGATGAGTCAAGCCGCATTGGTTCCAGATAATAGGCACTCTCCATACCCTTTTGGAACTCCGTTGTGCTTCGGTAGGCATTGAAGAGGGCGAGTGTGGACTCAGAACCAGTGGCTGGCTTGAAGTCAAAGGAAGTTTCATCAAAGGCAAGGTAGAGAGCCCGGCTGCCGGGAATGATTTCCTTGACGGTAGGAATCCAAGAGGCAAAGGCTTGTTCGGTTCGTTCATCAGGTACTGTTTCTGCAAACAGTTCAATCTCATTGAAGTTCCGCTGTTCCTCATAGGATCGGAAATTTGAGGAGAGCGTACTGTACATCCAGAAGTCGGCCAGCAGGAAGATCAGTGCCGCAGCGCAGAACTGAAGGATGCGTTTTTTTGTAAACATCGATGCATTCCGTTGGGACTACACACCCTGCAAGGAGTACTTGCAGGGTGGTAGGAAAAGCCAAATTACCCGAAGGTAATTATCTCTTGTTGCCGATTTCGTTGGTCCAGCGGTCGAGCAGGCGAGTCTTGTTGACCTTATCGCCATCCCAAGCCATATCCTGTACAACGGTTTTGATTTCGTTGATGGAGAGGGCATCGGGGTGCTTTGCTGCGCCTTCAGCAACCAATACGACATACCATTCGGTGAAGGTCGACTGGGCTACAGGGCTGGAAAGAATCCAGTCGTACAGTCTCTTGGCATTGACCGTATCCTTGCCGCCCTTGACGAGGGACATGGATGCCAATTCGTAGCCGGTGCCTTCGGCAGGAGCTGTGATGACGATCGGGGATCCAGCTGCCTTGAGCTTGACCTGGTCATGTGCATAGCCGATGGCGATGGGGATCTCACCGGTTGCAACGCTCTTGCCAGGGGCTGAGCCACTCTTGGTGTACTGGTCGATGTTCTTGTCCAGTTCCTTCATGTACTCGATCATCTTGTCCTCGGTGCCGAAGATATCAAGCATCGTGGTCAGGACGTTGTAGGCAGTACCGGAGGAGTTCGGGTTTGCAACGCGGATATATCCCTTGTACTCGGGTTTCAGCAGGTCTGCCCAGCTCTTCGGAGCCTCGAAACCCAGTTCCTTGGCACGGTCAAGGTTGGTGACGAAGGTAAGGGGTCCGACATACAGACCGATGAAATAGTTCTCAGCATCGCGGAACTGCTCGGGGGTCTTGGACGTATAGCGGCTCACATACGGAGTGGTCAGGTCTTTGCTCTTGGCAGTGATGTGGTCAAGACCGACACCTCCGACCCAGATGGAAGCCTGGGGATTGGCTGACTCAGCTTCAAGACGGGCAACAGCCTCGCCACCGCTGAGACGGACAAAATTGACTTTGATGCCGGTTTCAGCCTCAAAGAGCTGGAACAGCTTGGCTGCAAGGGGCTCCTCAAGGGTGGTGTAGGCGTTTACGCTACCGGATGCGGCGGCTGCCGGAGCAGGAGCTGCTGCGGGTGCTGCGGCGGGTGCTGCAGGTGCTGCTTCCTGACCGCCCTGTGCGAACAGGGAGCCGGTGAGCACTGCCAGAATAAGCAGGATCGCAAGTGTTTTTTTCATTCTTTCCTCCAAGTGCAATGTGGACAACCATCCTTATGGATGGACAAATACAACAATACGTAATGCTAACCCCCTGCCCTTTGCCCCGTCAAGCTAAATAACTGCAAGGCAAAAAACAGTGACACTATCACAAAATCAATCTATGGTAATCAACCTGGCTGCAGACCCTGAATCCCAGGCTGCGGTAGAGAGCGAGCGCCGGAGGATTTTCCGAGTCAACTTCCAAGAGCAGGGTATCGACTGTCCTGAATACTTCCTCAAGGGCAAGACACATCATCGCCCTTCCATAGCCCTTGCCCCGATCACTGCTGCGGATTGCCACAGCATGGAGCATGACCCTCTCTTCGCTCTCGTGATGTACATTCAGCATTCCAATCACCTGGCCGTCCAGCAGGTAGAGGTAAACCTCCCTTTCCGGTTCCGAAATGAGGAACTCCAACTCCTGTTCACCTGCTGTCGGATCCATCCCATACGCTTCACAGGCAATCGCGAGCGCCTCGGGAAGTGATTCCTTGTCCAATTTCCTCAATGTTCCTTTGGCTGGGCGGTTCGCCCAATCAGTCCTGGCAAGCGCCATGACGTACTCACTGCGATCCAGAAGAGGATATCGCTTCTGCAGGTAGGCTTTCCCGCTTTTGCTGTTCAGCTCACATTGGAAGAGGGCTTGTGTGAAGGGCATTCCCCGATAGGTTTTCAGAGCCTCGTTCACCAAGGCCGTGAAGTACCCTCTTCTTTGGTAGGAGGGGTGGGTGAACCCATTGAATTCGATTTCACGGGATGAAGGAAAGAAAGCATCCAGAAAGCAAACGAGTTCATCGTTCTCATACAGCAGGAAGAAGCAGGGCTTCTCCTTGTCGATATTCATCTCCGAGGAGAGAAAGACCTCATTCTCCAGGTGCTCTTGCCTGAAAACAAGCTCCTGCAATTCCCCGATTTGCTTTTCTTGCATTTTTGTCAGAATGTGTGTTGTGCATAGGTTCATGAGCCGAAGTATTGCGCAAAAAAGCCGGCTTCACCAGAGTGAGGCCGGCCTGAAAGGAAAAAATGAATCTGTTATGCCCTGATGAGGTGGAGGGCGAAACCGCTGAGTTCCTGCTCAAGGTAACAGACCTTGATCTTGCCCTTTGCATCGCGGGTGACGGTCTCTTCCTTGACGGTGAAGCCGTAGCGGCCCAGGTATGCGAGGGTGCGCTCGATGTCGAAGCAGCGGAAGCCCAGGTGGCCCATCTTGCCCAGGTACATCTTGGGAAGCACCTCGATGGTGGTGTCCAGGAAGGTCGAGCTGTTCCCCACCTTCTTCTTCATCCCGAAGGCCTCAAGGCCGGCGATGGTCTTCTGTGCTTCCTCGTCGCCCTCGTTGTTGATCCCCAGGTGGGCGAACTCGAGGCCCTGCAGGGCGGTGACCGCCTCCCGGCTCAGGGCCGTGATCGCAGACCAGTCCTCGGCCTCGATGAGGTCGGCCTTCACCATCCAAGAGCCGCCGACTGCAAGCACGTTCGGCTGCTTGGCGTAGGATGCGAGGTTTGCCGTGCTCACCCCGCCGGTGGGCATGAAGCGCAGGTTCGGGAAGGGTCCTGCAAAGTTCTTGAGCATCTCCACCCCGCCGCTGGCTTCGGCCGGGAAGAACTTGAGGGTGGTCAGGCCGCGGTCGAGCCCCGCCTCGATGTCGCTGGGGGTGCACACACCCGGTACGATGGGGATGTTGTGCCCAAGGCACCAGTCCACCACCTTGGGGTTGAAGCCCGGGCTGACGATGAAGCGTGCTCCGGCCTCGACGGCCTTCTTTGCGAATTCCACGTTGATGACCGTGCCCGCCCCGACCAGCATCTCGGGGAATGCCTTGCTGATGAGCCTGATCGACTCCTCGGCCGCAGCCGTCCTGAAGGTCACCTCGGCGCAGGGAAGCCCTCCGTCGATCAGAGCCTTGGCAAGGCCGACGGCCTTGGAGGCATCATCAATCTTTACTACCGGTACCAGTCCAATCTGGTGAAGTTGTGCAAACAGTGCATCATGCATAGGGTTGCTCCTTTGGTATTTCAATATTGAAACGTTGTTCCGAAATATTATTGACAGGCATCAGCATACCCTCTATGATTTCAAATATCAAGAGGATACTTCTGATTAGATACAAAACTCCAGGAGGAATATATGGGTAAGAAGTTTGTGACATTTGGTGAAATCATGCTGAGGTTGAAATCTCCCGGACACGAGCGTTTCTTCCAGTCCCCCTCACTTGAGGCCACCTTCGGTGGTGGGGAAGCCAACGTAGCGGTGTCCCTCTCCCTGCTTGGCAAGGACGCAAAGTTTGTTACGGCACTTCCTGCCAATGCCATCGGTGAATCAGCAGTGAGGGAAGTCCGCAAGTACGGTGTGGATACTTCCGCCATCAAAATGACCAAGGGTGGGCGCGTAGGCATCTACTTCCTGGAGACCGGGGCAAACCAGAGACCGAGCTCGGTTGTCTACGACAGGGCTGAATCCTCAATTGCCTTGGCAAAGCCGTCAGATTTTGACTTTGCAGCCATCATGGGCGATGCAGCATGGCTGCATGTGACCGGCATCACCCCGGCAATCAGCCAGGACGCAGCAGACAGCTGCCTTGCTGCAATGCAGGAAGCAAAGAAGCAGGGTGCTACCGTCTCCATTGACCTCAACTATCGCAAGAAGCTCTGGAACTACGGAAAGAAAGCTCCTGAGGTAATGCGCGAACTGGTCAAGTATGCTGATGTCATTGTTGCCAATGAGGAAGACATCCAGAAGTGTCTGGGTATCGAGGCAAAGATTGATGTCACCACTGGTGAATTGGATACCGAGGTGTACAAGGAGCTTACCTCAGAGGTGAAGCGCCAGTTCCCGAACATCGGCGTCGTTGCCGTCACCCTGCGTGAAAGCAAGAGTGCCGACCACAACGGTTGGAGTGCTGCACTCAGCGGCAAGAGTGGTTTCTACCTCTCCCGCCACTATGAGATCACCGATATCATCGACCGTGTCGGTGGAGGGGACTCCTTCTCAGCAGGTCTGATCTATGCACTCAGTGAATACGGCGACGATGAGCAGTATGTCATCAACTTTGCCGTTGCGGCCTCTGCATTGAAGCACTCCATCGATGGGGACTTCAACCTCACTACCAAGGCAGAGGTGGAAGCACTGCTCAAGGGTGATGGGAGCGGCCGCGTACAGCGCTAGGTGTTCCGCATTGGATCGAAGGGAGTGAGGCAGTGAGCTTCACTCCTTTTTTATTGTCTTTACCCAACCTTTATCTTCTGTTCGCAGACTCTGTATTTCTCCTTTCTATACTCAGGTCAGTACAAAGGAGTCATATCATGCATAAAACACTAATCGTAACTCTTATTCTTTTCGTGCTGGGCAGTTTTGCCCTGGTCGCCCAACCTCTTGAGGAGCAGCAGAACGTGGTGATGGAAGAGACCATGGGCACAACCCATGGGGAGGACGGACTCACCTACATGAGGGAAGAGGAAAAGCTTGCCCGTGATGTCTATCTCACCCTCTATGAAACGTGGGGTATCCGGACCTTCCTGAACATCGCCAAGGCTGAGCAACAGCACATGGATACTGTAGGTGCACTGCTGGATGCCAGAGGCCTTGAGGATCCTGCAAAAGACGCGCAGGTCGGTGTCTTCCAGAATGCCGAGTTGGCCAAACTCTATGATGAGCTGGTGACCTTGGGCAGCAAGAGTGCGGCGGATGCATTCCTCGTAGGTGCAATCATTGAGGATCTGGATATCTATGATCTGAATGAGTACCTTGCACAGACAGAGGACGAAGCGGAGATTTGGGTCTACACCAATCTCAAGCGCGGCTCGGAGAACCATATCCGCAGTTTTGTCCGCCAGCTGGAGCGGTACGGTTCAACCTACGAAGCCCGCTACATCTCTTCAGAGGAGCTTGCCTCAATCCTGGGAAGGTAAGACCAGCTTCTCAAGGTCCTTCTCACTGAGCAACTGTTTTCCCTCGCTGTGAAATGCAAACAGCTCCTCGGTTGCCAAGGCTATCTTGGTGACCGAGAAGTCTGTTCCCTGGGGGTAGATGTAGTAGGTGTCATCCAAGGTTGAGAGGTCGATGCAATCGCCCTTTCCAAAGTACTCATACTCAATATGGCAGGAGTACATGGAAAGCGCGGTTTTCACCAGCAGGAACCCCTCGCCATCGAAAATCCCTTCCAAGGTGAATCCTTGCAGGGAGTGGGTGAGCTTGGCCTTGCCGAGTGGGATGTACCCCTTCGCATTTGGCAGCGCTTCCACTTTGGCCTCAACCTCAAGATGATACGTTCCTGCATGGATTTGGCTGCGAACCTGCTCGCGCTCCCACTCATACCAATCGGGGATGTGGGGAAATTCCGTGACCAGTGTTGCTTCATCGGTTGCTTTCACAACCGCTTCGAGCTGTCCGTATTCACTCATCTCCCACTCCTTGGAGCAGGCAGCACACCCTATGCGCGCACCTTTGCTGTACATCTTGTACTCAGTATGGCAGTGCGGACACTGATACAGGGGTTTGTGCAGACCTTCAGCGCGGGTTTTGGTCTTGATGCTGATCCTGTTCTCCAACTGCCAGCGATACTCATCGTATGTGAATGCCTTGCGGATGGTGGCATTGATGGAAGCCGTGGAAGCTTTTGCGAGCTCTTCCCTGGTGTACAGCAAGCTCAAGTCGGCTTCAATGCGGTTTCCACGATTCTTCAGGTTCCAGACAGGGCTGCTCAGATAGTGGCCGTGCATATTGAGCATCACCACCGGAACCCCCAACAGCTTGGCCATTTTGCCCAAAGAGTCGGGGAGGACTGCTGTGGTACCGACCAGTGAATACCGTGCCTCGGGATAGAGGGCAAGAACATCCCCATTGTTTGTGAGCACTTCCCTTATCTGGCGAATGAGCTGGAGATCGTTGGTGAACTTTCGTTTGCAGATACCTCCTGCATTCCTGAGCAGCCACTCTCGTTTCAAAAATCCATCGATAGCCACCACATAGTTCGCCCGATAGGGAAACAGGGCTGCAGTGGTGACTTTGAAGTCGATGAACGCGTGGTGAGTGCACAACAGGAGAAAGGGAGGCTTCACTCCCTCCATACGAATTCTGTTGATCTTCAGATGGTGCTTCCATACATCAGGGAAACTCAGGGCCCAGGTGACCGGCCGAAGGTAGTTGCGTTGTCGCATCGGCTTGCGCTTCATGTCAAACCGCTCTGCTTGTTGGAGTTTTTCGAATCCAGTCATACATCCTCTCCCGTTTCGAGCAGTATACACTATGACAGAACGAGAGGAAGTCCCCACTTCCCCTATTCTCTTGGACAAGGGGAATCTTTCTAGTATGATGGGCGAAGGAGCATCACATGAACAAGACCCTGTATTCCCTTGCCAAGGCCTATGGCGAAGCATCTCTCCACGCCCTGTTTTCTGAGAATGACCTGATCTGTATTCTCAACACAAAGGGTGTCCCCTACTATGTATCCCTCGTCGAGAACGCTTTCGCCGCCTATCGCGGTGAAAAGGGTTTGACCGGCTATCTTGCCCTCTCACTTGAGGAGGAGGATGCCTCTGAACTGGAGTATGTTGATTTGCAACAGGCGCAGGAGTGCCTTCTGGCCATATTGGGAAGTGATGCAAGCGAACTTGACCCGGCCGACCTCAAGGAAGTTGAGGAGAGTGGTGTTGACTTCGGGACAACGGGTTTTCCCCAGTTCCGCAGCAAACTGCAGTATCAATTCCCGTGGTATCTCACCGATGAGGAAACAGAGGACCTCATACTCATCATGCGTGCGCTGCTGTTTGCAAAAGAGTACTTTTCCGCATTCAAAAAGCATGGAAAAGCAAGCAGTTTCTCTGCTTGGCTCGACTCCCTGCAGTTGGAAGACCAATTCTCAAAGGAGTACATCCCCTGCATAACAGCCGATGGAGAGGGTTTCTCGGTGACTGCAAAGGTATTGCAGGATGAGGCGTACGGTTTTGAGTATCCCCAAGCGTTTTTCACCAATGAAGAGAGAAAACTTACGTTCAAGCGAATGCGTGCCAAGCCGGGCAAGGTCTACTACTATATGATAGGACTGCTTCCCGAGCCGATGATGGGCAAGCAAAGCGATCGACCGGTATATCCCATCTTCAGCCTCATCTACGACCCACAGGCGCATATGATTCTCGATGTGTATATCGTTGAGGATTATGAGAAGGAGCATGGGCTCTTCATCGCTCGTCTCTTGGAGATCTTTGAGAAGGAGGGCAAGCCTCAGGCACTCCACTGCTTTGGAAAGCGCACGCTCACCCTGCTCAGCCAGATGGGCAAACAGATCGGCATCATGGTGGTCGAAGGGACGCAGAAAGAGGAAATGGAGAAACTGGTCATGGAGATGATCGAGGATCTCTATGCTGAACACGAGCACGAGCACGAGCATGGTCCGGGGTGTAATCACGACCATGATCATCACCACTAAGGAATCTTCATGATTTTCAGCACAGCCTTCTCTGTTCTCTTTCCGCTCTTCGCCAAGATAGCTTTGGGGTTTGGTATACGCAATGCCGGTTTGCTCAGTGAATCCACGCTCAGGCAGGTGAACAATCTCATCTTCCGCATGTTCATCCCGACCTTGTTGTTCACGAACATCTACCAGACCGATTTTTCCACCATCACCTCCTTCAGGCTGTTGTGGTTCTCAGTGCTTTCCATTCTGGTGATGAACGCCTTTTTCATGGTGTTCATCCCGATGATTGAACCGGAGAACCGAAAAAGGGGAGTGATGGTGCAAGGCATTTGCCGAAGCAATTTCATCTTCTTCGGCATGCCTATGGCAGTTGCACTTTTCGGAGGAGCCAGTGCCGGCCTGGCCTCCCTGATGGTGGGGGTGGTGGTACCGATGGTCAACGTCACCAGTGTGGTGGCCTTGGAGTACTTCCGCAAGAAGACACCCAACGCTGGCATGATCATCAAAGGCATCCTGCTCAACCCGATTGTCATCGGAGGCTTGTTGGGTTTGGCCTTCTCCCTTGCATCCATCCGACTTCCGGTGATTGTGGAACGATTTCTTGTGGAGATTGCAGGGATAGCGACCCCGTTGGCTCTCATCATCCTGGGCTCGTCGGTTACCTTCACCTCGGTGAAGGCAAACCGAAAGAGCCTGATTCTGGCAGTTGCGGGAAAGCTGCTGATCGTGCCGGCTGTTGGGGTGACACTCTCCATCCTTGCAGGGTTCAGAGGTCTTGAACTCATCCTGCTGATGTCGATGTTCGCTTCCCCTGCAGCCGTATCTTCCTACACGATGGCACAACAGATGGATGGGGATGCCGACCTCGCCGGTCAGATCGTGGTCTTCACCACGGCCTTCTCCCTCTTCACTCTCTTCTTCTGGATCACCACCCTCATGGCCTTGGGCTACTTCTAGACCCTGTTACTGGTCTCCCCGTTCGGGGACAATGCAGATGAACACGAATGTGTCATCTCCTGCATTGGATACCTGGTGTACCACATCATCGGGCACATAGGCCACAGATCCTGCTTTCAGCGGATAGTCCTTCCCATCCATCAGCAAGTTGCCCACACCTTCGACTGCATAGATGATATGCTGCCAAGGATGGGCATGGTGTGGGGCCTTGCCACCCTTTTGGAGGGTGAACATGCGCATCACATGATCTTTCCATCCCTGTTGGGGGCCTACCAGCACCTGTTTGGTGATTGTCTCGGATATCTGCCTCTTTTCTATCTCATCCCTATGGGATACAAACATGGTTGGCTCCTTATGCCTTGCCGGCTAGTTTTTCCAATATGATATCAGTACGCAGTGCACTTTCGCCAGTACTCTCGCATATTCCCTTCCCCAAGAGGTGGTTCACCACCGTTTGGATCAAAGGCTGGGCGACATGCATGGGAGGATCCTCCACCCCAATGGTTTCCACCCCTCTCTCTGTTTCCAGGAGAATGGGAGCGGCTATGTCCAATACCGAGTAGGTGAGTTTGCCTTTCTCACAGAAAATCTCGGTCCTGTCTTCGTCCCTGAAGGTGTTGAAACACCAAATCCCCGTGCCGGCGACCCCTGTCCCAGTCCGGAAATGACCAAAGACCATATCATCGGCGGCATAGGTTTTGCTTTGGTTCAGACCCTCTCCCTGAGCCTCGGTTATCGGTCCGAGAATCCAATCGATGAGATCGAGGGCATGCGAACCGACATCATGGAACTTTCCCCCTCCGCTTATCTCGGGGTTGACTCTCCAGATGCCCCCATCCTTGTACTCCTCTTCCTTGATCGACTGTTGCATCAGGATATGTACTGCGCGCACAGGACCAAGGGTGCCCGAATCGATGAGCTCCTTCACCCGAAGGTATTTGGGAAGAGCCCTGCGGTAATAGGCACAAAAGAGAGGGACGCCTGCCTGCTTGCATGCCTCAACCATGTTCTTGCTCTGCTCAGCATTGAGTCCCATGGGCTTCTCGCAGTAGACGGGCTTGCCCGCTCTGGCTGCCCGGAGTGCATAGCCATAGTGAGAGGCGGGTGGAGTAGCGATATAGATGGCATCCACCTCATCGTCATCAATGAGGGACTGTGCATCGTCATAGTATTTCGGCACTCCGTGCCGTTTTGCATAGTCGGCTGCCAGAGCCCCGTTGCGTCGCATCACGGCCACCAAGGAGGAGCCTTCCGCTTTCTGGAAACCCGGACCACTCTTTACCTCGGTCACTGAACCGCACCCGATCATTCCCCAACGAATCTGTTGCATGGCAATCCTCCTGTACCTAGATGGTAGCCCAGCCTTGGGAAAAAAAACATCCCCGATTTCCCGGGGATGCCAATTGCTTTTACTCGTTTGTCCAGCCCAATAATTTTGACAAGCTTTCGCAGGCATCGGTGATGGAAGCGGTGATACGTTTCTTCTCCTCAGGATTGAACCTGAACAGTGGCCAGGATACGCTCATGGCTGCCACAACCTTTCCGGTGTAGTCGCGGATGGGCGAGCCGATGCACAGCGTACCCATCTCATGCTCCTCGTTGTCCGATGCCCACCCTTGTTTGCGGATTTGTTTCAGTTCCTCCCGCAGCTTCAGTGGATCCTGGAGGGTATTCGGGGTGAAGGGCTTGAGATGGGTTGTATCGAGATAGCCCCTCAGCTCGCCTTCTCCCAGGTCACTGAGCAGGATCTTCCCGATCGCCGTACAGTAGAGAGGAATGCTTTTTCCCACCCGGCTGTACATACGGATGGTAAAGGAAGACTCCTTCTTCAGAACATAGACAGCCTCGTTCTCTTCCCTGACCCCCATGTGCACCGTCTCGCCCAGCTCGTCGCACAGACGTTGGGCGATCGGGTTGGCGACATGGATCAGGTCGATGTGCTCAAGACCGTGGGATCCGACACTGAACATCTTCAGCGTAAGGCTGTAGAGGTCGCTGGGATCCCGGTATACATAGCCGAGCGAGACCAGGGTGGAAAGAAATCTGAGGAGGGTGGCTTTTGGCAACTTGGTCTCCTTGGCAAGGCTTTCCAGGTTGATGCTCTGATGCCTGGAAAGCGTCTCAAGGATTGCGATGGTCCTGATGACTCCGCTCGTCTGTTGTTTTTCACTGCCCGTCTCAGTCTCTTTCTTTCCCATCATCTTACCCCTCAAAGTATGCCTTGGCGTTGCCGAAGGAGATGTTTCTCACGACACTTCCCAACATATCCATATCATAGGGGATTTCCCCTTCCTCGGCCCAGGTGCCGAAGATATTGCACAGGATTCTCCTGAAGTACTCATGGCGGGAGTACGAGAGGAAGGAACGGCTGTCGGTGAGCATACCGATGAACCGGGGGAGCAAGCCGACGTTGCCCAGAAGTTTCATCTGCTCTTCCATCCCATCCTTGTGGTCTGCAAACCACCAGGCAGAGCCCAGTTGCATCTTGCCCGGAATTCCATCCTGATAACAACCCATGAGCGTTGCAAGAGAGTAGTAGTCTTTCGGATTCAGGGTGTAGAGGATGGTCTTGGGGACCTCGCCGGTCTGGGAGAGATTGTTCAGGAAAGCGCTCAAGCCCTGGGCAAGTTCCTTGTCGTGGGAGGCATCATAGCCGGTATCGGGGCCAAGGGCCTTGAACATGAGACCGTTGTTATCCCTGATTGAGGCAAAGTGCAGCTGCATCGCGATGTTCCGCTTTGCATAGGCACGGGCCAGATGGGTGAGCACGAATGTCTTGTAGGCTTCCACTTCCACTTCGCTGAGCGTGGCTCCTGCAAGCTTCTTTGCAAAGATTGCATTGACCTCGTTTTCGCTTCTGAAAATTGCCGGGGCGGTGACCAAAGCATGGTCTGAAGCCTTGCAACCCATACTCACGAAGAAGTCGAGGCGGCTGATAAGGGCATCAACCACATCACTTGCCTGCTCGATCTTCTTGCCGCTGGCCTGTGCCAGCGAATCGACATAGGCGATGAAGGTATCCTTTTCGATGTTCAGCGCTTTGTCCGGGCGGAAGGAGGGGATGACTTTTGAGGGAAAATCCTTTTGGGAAGCTATCTGCTGGTGGTAAGCCAGATCGTCGGCAGGGTCATCGGTGGTGCCCACCGCATAGACCTTGAACTGCTTCATGATGCCCTTCACCGAAAGATTCTCGTTCACCTTGAACTGGTGGTTGGCTTCCTCGTAGATTGCCTTTGCGTTCTTGGTGTTCAGCACTTCCTTGATGCCGAAATAACGCTGGAGCTCAAGATGGGTCCAGTGATAGAGCGGGTTCCCCAGGCTGTTCTCCATGGTGGCGGCCCATGCGAGGAACTTGTCATAGGGATCGGCATCCTTTCCGGTGACCAGCGCTTCCGGTGTCCCGTTGGCGCGCATGGCTCTCCACTTGTAGTGATCGCCGCCCAACCACGCATCGGTGATGGTGGTGAAGCGCTTGTCGTTTGCAATCTCACTGGGGTTGAGGTGACAGTGATAATCAAAGATCATCTCGCCCTTGGCATGCTCGTGGTAGAGCGCCTGGGCTGTTTTCGTCTGCAGCAAAAAGTTTTCATCCATAAATGGTTTCATTGTGTTTCTCCTTTGTGTCCGTGTCCTAGAGGATCACTCCATCCTTGAACAGCGAAATCTCTGCGTATCCGTTCTCTTCATTCTTGGCCAACGTTTCTCCGCTTGCAACTGCCTTGATCAGGGAGAGGAAGTCCGAAAGTACGGTATCAGCCTCCTCGGTAAGGAGTCTCCCCGCATCGAAGTCAATCCAATTCGGCTTCTTCGTCGCAAGCTCGCTGTTGCTGGATATCTTCACCGTCGGTACCGGAGCCCCAAGCGGGGTTCCCCTTCCGGTGGTGAAGAGGATGATGTGACAGCCTGCAGCGGTGAGGGCCGTGGTGGAGACAATGTCATTGCCTGGACCCGAGAGCAAGTTGAGCCCCCGCTTTTGCACGCGTTGGCCGTAGGAGAGGACGTCGGTGACGATGGCCTGTCCGCCTTTCTGGATGCATCCAAGGCTCTTGTCCTCAAGGGTGGAGATGCCTCCAGCCTTGTTTCCCGGTGAGGGATTCTCGTATACGACCTGCTCATGCTTGACGAAGTACTGCTTGAAGTCGTCGATCAGCTTGACGGTCTGTGCATAGACATCCTCGTTTGCGGCACGGTTCATCAGCAGTTGCTCGGCACCGAACATCTCGGGTACTTCGGTCAGCAAGCCTGTTCCTCCCATGGCGGTAAGCTCATCGCAGAAACGTCCTACCAAGGGATTTGCCGTGATGCCGCTCAATCCATCGGAGCCTCCGCATTTGAAGCCGACGACCAGATTGTCCATTCCCACATCCTCACGCCGGTCCTGCCTCATCACCTCGTACAGGTCGCTGAGGATCTTCTTGCTCTCTGCAAGCTCATCACTGACTTCCTGGGTGGTGAGGAACCTGACACGCTTCTCATCCACCTTGCCTACCAAGGCACGGAAGGATTCGGGGGTGTTGTTCTCACAGCCCAGGGAGAGTACCAGAACCGCTCCTGCATTGGGATGGTGGACCAGATCGGAGAGGATGGTACGAGTAGCCTCATGGTCATCCCCAAGCTGGGAACATCCATACGGGTGTGCCCATACGTGGATGCCGTCATAGAAGTCAGCCTTTGCCAGGTTGGTGTTCGCCCAGGCAACCAGGTTCTCGGCAATCTTGTTCACACACCCCACGGTGGGTACGATCCACAACTCGTTGCGAATACCAATGCTCCCGTTTTCGCGGCGGAATGCCTTGATGGAGGGAACCTTTCCCTCCCACTTCGCCTGTCGCTCCTTCGCCTTGGTCTGGAACAAGTCGGCAAGGTTTTTGTCGTAGTGGTATTCAGCTTTCTCGGAGAGCAGTGTCCTGATGTTGGATGCATGGACATGCTCACCGATGGCGATATCGGTCTGTGCCGAGCCGATGGGAGCGCCATACTTGATGATCGGCTCATCCTTGGCGATCGGCTTGATGGCAAACTTATGGCCGAAGGGTATGTCGGAGAGAAGGGTGATGGAACGTCCGTCGACTTCAACCACCGTGGATACGGCAAGATTCTGGACGGCAACCGCCACTGAGTCTTCCGGGTGTACTTTTACAAATGAATATGTCTGCATGAATACTCCTTTTCAGAGGGCCTTGAGGGCCTCGGTCATACCGACACTCCAGATGGACTGCAGATTGGCTTTCACTGCATCGGTGAGGCCGGGAACTGCACTCAGATCCTGGGCCCACCACTTCTGGTTGGAGAGTACGGCCTTCGCAAGACGGTCTGCCTTCTGTTCTGCAGTTCCGCCCATCTTGTAGAGATCGGCGAAGAAGGAAAGCACCTCACTGTCATCCTGGATGAGGTAGGTTTCCTTTCCTCTTGTTCCTTTCAGTGCTGCTCCCTCGTACTCAGTGCCCTCGTAGAAGCTGATCAGGGCGGAGAGGGAGAAGACCAGACGCTTGGGAAGCTTGCCCTGCTTCTCGTAGTAGCCGAGCAGGGAGGGAAGGTCGCGGGTCTTGAACTTGGAGACCGAGTTCAGGGAGATGGAGAGCAGCTGATGCGGGTTGTACGGGTTCTCAAAGCGTTCCAACACGTCGGCAGCGTATGCCTCAAGTTCCTGCTTTGAACCATCCATCGAGGGAATGATCTCCTCAAAGATGCCGCTGTGCATGAACGGATAGAGCAAGGCCTTGTCGGCGATGCAGTCCTGCACGGTGTTCAACCCTGCCTGATAGGCAGCAAGCACGCTCATGGTGTGTGCACCATTGAGGATGCGCACCTTGCGGGTGCGGTAGAAGCTCATATCGTCGGTCCAGACGACGTTCAGAGCCGCCTTGTTGAACGGAAGCTCATCTTCGTGGAAGTTCTTGTGGCATTCAATGACCCAGAGGTGGAAGATCTCCGCTGAATCGAGCAGATTGTCCTGATAGCCGAGCTTGGTGCACAGAGCCTCGGCTTCCGCTCTCGGATAGCCGGGAACGATGCGGTCGACCAGTGAGTTGCAGAAATCGCACGCCTCGTCGAGCCAAAGGAGGAAGGCATCCTCGAGCTTCCACTCCTGGGCATATTGCTTGACGATCCGCTTCAGGTTGTCCCCGTTCTTGTCGATGAGTTCGCAGGGGATGATGATCAGGCCCTTGCTTGCATCACCGGCGAATGCCTGGTAGCGCTTGTAGAGGAACGAGCAGACCTTTGCGGGGAAGGAGACTTGCATCTCATCCTCGAGCTTGTCTCCACTATGGTAGGCGATGCCTGCCTCGGTGGTGTTGGAAACGATGAAGCGGAGGTCTTCGCTCTCGGCAAGCTTGAGGTACTCGGAGCGGTCCTCGGCCTTGTACGGGTTGAGGCAGCGGCTGACCGAGTTGATGGTACGATACTCCTCAACCGTCTTTCCGTTCTGCACACCGCGAAGGACGGTGGTGTACAGTCCCTTCTGGTCGTTGATCATATCCGAAAGACCGCGGTCGAGCGGCTGGACAAGAACGACATTGCCGTTGAAGTCGGTCTTCTCATTGAGAATATCAATCATCCAGTCGACGAATGCCCTGAGGAAGTTGCCTTCCCCGAACTGGAGGATTCTTTCCTTTCTCTCTATCGGTTGGTGAATGTCCTTGATTGATTGCATACGATATCTCCTCTCTTTGGGTGGTTATGTTACTTTTTTCTTCCATACAGAAGGTAGGCCATGATGGCGCAGGTTGTCTGCTGGAATACGATGCTCAGAATGACGGGAAGGGCCGTTTCGGCCGGAAAATAGTCGATGGCCAACACCAGTGCTGCACTGATGTTTCGCAGTGACGAGGCAAAGGTCAGGCTTTTTCGTTCAGGTTCCAAGAGTCCTGCCGCCTTGCCCAAGGCATTGGAGAGCGGGTAGCCCACTGCAGCAAGAAAGGCACACAGCAAGGCGATGGGCAGATAGGTGAGGGAGGCGTTGGAGATGAGACGGTCGGCTATCTGGGACGTGTTGATGCCGATGATCAGAAAGAGGGCAATCTTGGAGAATGGCCTGAGGCAGGGGGAGACATGCTCGGTCACCTTTGCCTTGGTGACATTGTTGATAAGGATGCCTGCCATCGAGGGGAGCACTACCATCAGCAAAAGGGAGATCATCATGCCCGTTACATCAATCTGTACCGAAGTTCGTGCAAGGATGCGCACCGTCAGGGGGGTGAGAATCGGGGCCAGAAGCGTGGATACGAGGATAAGGGTCAGTGAAAGAGCTTCGCTTCCCTTGTAGATGCCTGCCCATATGTAGCCGGTCAGGGCAGTGGGGATGGACATGAGCAGGACAAAGCCGGTGATCACTTCGCTCTGGTTGGGGAAGAGCAGGTTGGCCAGGGACCAGGAGAGCAGTGGCATGACAAGATTTGATCCAAAGAGGAAGACCAGGATGGCTTTGGGCTTGCGGATTACCTTGAAAAAGTCCTGGGAACTGATGCCCAGGGCACCGCTGAAGGTGATGAAGGCGAAGAGATAGGAAACCGAGGGTTTCATCCACGAGATGAGCGAGCCCAGGAGGAGACCCAGGATCACCCCACTGGGGGTGAGGACCGGCATGATCCGTTCCAAACGATAGTTTAGGCGCCTGAGCCCTGCCTCGAGTGATTGAAATTGAAACATCGTTCCAAATGATATACTTCTCTCTGTTGCGCTGTCAAGCGACAGAATCCTATGGTATAGTGTTACAGCCTTGCAAGGAGTCCTGCCGTGACTGATCACCTTTCCCCAACCTTGGGCCTTGTGCTCGCCTCCATCCATACCGGGGCCTCCAATGGGCTCTGGTCTGAGATTGCCCGCCTTGCCCAGCGTTCAGGCTCATCCCTTTATGTCTTTCCCGGAGGCCGGCTCGAGTGCCAGGAAGGGCAGGAGTACGTACGCAACAGCATATACTCATTGGTGAATCCGGACAACCTTGACGGCATCATCACCTGGGCTTCGGCCTTGGCAGGTTCGGTCGGTTTCAATGAGGTGCAGGCATTTCTCTCTTCCCTCTCCCCGCTTCCCTGTGTTTCCATCGGGATCAAGCATGAGGGATGTCCTGTTGTCTCCTTCGATGCATACTCGGGAGTCCAGGCCGTGATCCTGCACTGCATCACCAAGCACCACGGAAGACGGATAGCCTTCATCAGGGGTCCTGAGAACCATTATTCGGCGCAGGATCGGTACCGTGCCTATTGTGATACCCTCGAACAAACCGGCTTGGTATTGGATAACCGACTGGTCAGTGACCCCTTCCCTTGGACAGAAGGGGCAAAGGCAATGGACCAGCTTACCCGGGAACGGGGCCTTGTGCCGGGCAAGGATTTTGATACCCTGGCCTGCTCAAGCGACATGATGATGTTCGATGCCGGAAAGCGTTTGCAGGATGCAGGATACCGCATCCCTGAGGATGTCCGTATCGTCGGCTACAATGACAGCAGGGAAAGCCATCTGCTTCGGGTTCCCTGCACGACGGCACGGATGCCGATGACCGAACTTGCAAGGATGAGCTGGACACTGCTGGAAAATCTGATGGAAGGGCAGAGAGCCTCTTGTTTCGATATCCTGTTGCCCTCGGCTTTGGTGGTGAGGAGATCATGCGGATGCGTCTACTCCTTGGGAACCGATGAGCAAGCCCGCATGACGGTGGGAACCTTGCAATTCTACCTTGCCTGGCTGTTTCAGAGTTTCAGTGTTTCCGAAGAGTATCGGGAGGATGTTTCCCGTCTTTTCCGCGGCAACGAAGAGCTTGACCTGTGTGTACTTGAACGCCTTTCCTACCGTTTTCTTGACCGTGGAGGAGATCCCAACCTGCTCTCCGAGGCCTTGCATTGGTATGAGCGATTCCATGCAGATTCCTCCTTCCTTGCAACGTACTCGGCTTCCATCCGTGACTTGTTCCTGCGTCAGCGGGATCTGGTTGCGCACGAGCATGCGTACCTCCTCTCCCAACAGGCAAAGCGACTGGATGAACTGAAGTGTGATCTTCTGGGTGTGAGGGATATCTCATCCATTCCATCCCTGCTGGCAAAACACCTGCTTTCCCTGGGTTTGGGGGCCTGTTTCCTGGTTCTCTATGCCGACGACAAGGAGAGTACCTTTCTTGGAGGCTATGCAGACTCCCTCATCATCAGTGAGCAACAGCGTTTTGCCAAGCATCTTTTGCTTCCCCCCTCGCTGAAGGAGCACCTCCATCGTGGTGTCTATGTGGTGGAGAGTCTTTTTATGGACAATCAGCCGCTTGGATATCTGGTCATCGGAACAACCCTGTTCAATGGAAGCGTTATGGAGGAGTTGCGCACGTCCCTCAGTTCCGCTCTCAAGGGGGCGTTCCTGCTCGATGCCGCAAACCGTGCACGCGAAGAGGCTGAGAGGGCTCAGCGTTCCCGTTCTGAGTTCTTTGCAAATGTCGGGGAAGGACTCAGAACCCCTCTCGATGCCATTCTCTCTCTGGTGCATGGGTGCGACACCCAGCTCAAGGACCAGGTTGGGGAGCAAGTGCGATCGGCAACACACCTGCTCGATCTCTCGCTCTCCCATACCGGGGAGCTGGAACTTGAGATACGGACCTACCTGCTTTCCGATCTCTTTTCCCACCAAGTGCAGGCCGACTCCCTGCAGTATGATGGGCCATCGGAGCTCCCGACAATGCTCGGGGATGAGAATCGCCTGAGACAAGCATTCGACATTGTGTGTGACCATATCCGCAAGGAGGGCGGGGAGGTTGCCCTCTCCATCCGTCTTCTGGTTGAGGGGGTTGCTTGCACGTTCTCGTCTTCCCTTGAGAATTGGAAGGCCTCCATGGGCAAGCAAGACCCCAGTCTCTCCCTGGCGCAGCGCATTGTGCTCATGAGCGGAGGCTTGGTCACCATCAAGGGAAACACCATCCAGTTCCGTCTCAGTTGGCCCAGTCTCGGTGCTGAGAGCCTTCCTCTCATGGGTAGCAATGTCTACTACCTCGCTTCAGAGGGAGAGACGGAAGTTCCTCCTGTTTTCTCCGAACTGGGACCGGTTTCGATCTT